>DIHF01000014.1:20805-29253 GCA_002420015.1 Micavibrio sp. UBA5703 | reverse complement strand
ATCTTTTGTCCACACGACCTAGGATAGATTAACTATATCTGATTATAGAAAATCAAATGAAAATTGGCAGAAATGAAGCTTGCCCCTGTGGAAGCGGTAAGAAATATAAAAAGTGTTGTATAAATAATAAGGCGAGAGCACAAACTCGTCCTAGTGAGGTCAAAACGCATGCTGAAGTTATGAAGCGTGCTCAAGAAATGATGCGTCTGCATGAAGCGAAAGAAAAAGTTCGCCAACAACAGCAAGGATACGGCAAACCATGTCTGGGCCTATGACTTTGTGGCCGACAAACTTTATGATGGCCGCAATATCAGGATGCTGACGGTGGTTGATGAGTACAGCCGGGAATGCCTGGCGATCCGGGTCAATTACCGGATGAGGGCCAGCGATGTAATCGATGTTTTAAGCGATTTGTTTCTGACCTACGGCATCCCTGATCACATCCGCTCCGATAACGGCAGCGAATTTACGGCGCAGATCGTGAAAGACTGGCTGGCAGCGCTGAATGTTAAAACCCTGTACATCGAACCCGGCAATTCCGGATGACTAGATTGGCGGTATGCCTGCGAGGCCATAGGTTTATGTATATCACCTTCGGTGAGAGAAGAATATGTGTTGTTCATGACGAGCTTCTTTCATCTGAAAAATGAAAAAACGCCGCGGACGGAGTCTGGGCGCTCACTTGGAATATATTCCTACATAATAGACGAAATGTCAATAATTTTGCTGCTTGATACGCGTGCATATGGGAAACGGAGTTCGATTCCCCAGTTTTCCCTGCAAATACCGGTTTTCAGGGAGTTTTCACGATTTTAGTGGAATTCGAGCTCTCTGGACAGGCCAGAACTGGCGGTTTTCTGGGGGTTTGATGGTGAAATTCCCTAAACCCCCTAGCAGGGAATTTTTTCTGACACGCAGAGAATGAACCTACCCTTTCAGGGGGCGTTTCAGCACCTCCAATCTCTGCATAAGATGCGGAGATTAAGGGCTTTATTCTCCGCACCTCGCTCATTGCCCTTAGCTAGCCGCAGGAATAATTGGGTACAAATGGGTGCGTTTATGGAGATTCTCAACCTTTAATAAAAGACTTCCTTATTTAGGTTAAATCAATTAAACTTTAATAAGATTGTTTTATATTCAGGGTAAGATTTAGCCCTGAAACAGGCTTAAAGAACAGAAAAATGGCTAAAAACCCAACCAATGCAAGGCTTGGAACATATGTCTCCCGCAGCACGACTGGGGAGACCTACAAAGCCTATGTGCCAGCTCCATTGCCGCCAGTGCCACCTATCGATATGGACAGGCTTTATAAATCCGCCGATCAGGCGATGAAAGCCCTAGGCGGTGTGGATGCTCTGGCCAAGATGCTGCCAGATATCAGTCTGTTCCTTTACATGTATGTCTGCAAAGAAGCTCTCGTGTCATCACAAATCGAAGGGACGCAATCTTCGCTCTCGGATTTACTGCTATTCGAAAGCGATGAAACGCCTGGTGTCCCCGTGGATGATGTGGAAGAGGTTTCGAATTACATCGCGGCTCTCAATCATGGACTTGAACGTATGAAAGAGGGCTTCCCGCTCTCTGTCCGGTTGATCCGGGAAATGCACAAGATCCTCCTGCGCGGTGGACGTGGCTCAAACAAAGCTCCCGGGGAGTTCCGCCGCTCACAAAACTGGATCGGCGGTATCCGCCCGAGCAAAGCGCGGTTTGTGCCACCGCCGCCAGAGATGGTCGATGACCTGATGAGCGATCTTGAAAAATTTGCGCATAACGAGGAATTGAAATTACCCGCACTGGTCAAAGCGGCTCTGGTGCATGTTCAGTTTGAAACCATCCACCCGTTTCTTGACGGAAATGGTCGTCTGGGACGCTTGCTGATTACACTTTTGCTGTGCGCAGATGGTGTATTGGCACAGCCAATTTTATATCTCAGCTTGCATTTTAAAGAGCATCGTCAGCTTTACTATGATCTCTTGCAGGATGTGCGTATTAAAGGCGACTGGGAACGCTGGTGCGAGTTTTTCCTGGACGGCGTCACAGAAACCGCCACACAAGCAGCCAATGATGCCAAGAAAATTATTGATCTTCTGGAGCAAGACCGTTTAAGGATCAGCCAGATTGGCAAAGCCTCCAAAAGCGCTCTTAAGATTCATGATTATCTTCTCAAGAAACCATATCTCTCGATTACCAAGGCAGCAGTAGCGCTTGATATATCCGTACCGTCAACAACAAGCACAGTAACCAAGCTGGTTGAAATTGGTCTCTTGAGAGAAATAACTGGAAATAGCCGGAACCGTATTTTTGCTTACACGGCTTATCTAGATATTCTCGCCGTCGGAACAGAGCCACTGGCGCATAGTAATTGAGAAGATTTATGATCTGTAGGGAATAAAATCTGCCAGTTCAGAGAGGTTATGTGTTTCTCATATAATCTCACATAGCCTAATTTTTTAGTTTTGGGAGTGTTTTATAAGCACCCGATTTAACGGGATCAATCCGATCAGCCTGTTCCAAGGCCCATTCTTGCCAAGTCTTCAGCTCTTGCGCGCTCATCGGATCGGGTGCGCTCTTATTAGCTTCCAAGATTGCCTGAACATAGGCGCAAATTTCCGTGGCCTGTTTTAAGGCTCCCGCCTAGGTCAGCAGATGATCGATCTGGGCCTGCTCGTTTCTGATGCGCCGATTCTCTGCTTGCCGCGCTTCCTCCGCTATAATCCTTGACCAACTCCCTCATCGGGATTGACCAGACAAAGTCATAAAGTTCCTGACTGTACCCCGTCAGTACGAGTTGGACAGATAGCGGTGGATTGTTAAGGTGATGTTTTTGGCTCATCGTGGTGACTGAAAGGAACGAAGTGAACAGGCTTGTCCGGAACGTGAAGCGGGCGACCCGCCGCAAATTCAGTACCGAAGAGAAGATACGGATGGTGCTAGCCGGAATGCGCGGTGAGGAGAGTGTCGCCGAGCTGTGCCGCCGGAAGGACATCCACCAGAACCTGTAAGGTAACAGCATTACAAAATCACAAACGCTCAACCTGCCCATAGTCGGGTATTGTAACTTGCCAGCCCAGATGTTCTTCAATTTTGAATTTTAGCGAAGAGGCCGCTTCCGGTTCGCCGTGCGTTAGAAATGTCCTGCGCGGCGGCTCTTGGAAATGGCGCAGCCAGTCGAGGATTTCCTGATAATCCGCGTGGGCGGAAAGCGTGTTGAGCACGTCGATTTTTGCCTGCACCGGGTAAAGATGGCCGTGGATTTTGATTTCGGTTTCGTGATGGAGTAAGCGTGCCCCCCGTGTCCCAGCGGCCTGATAGCCTGCGAAGAGAATGGTGCTTTTCGGGTCGCCGATGTAATGTTTGAGATGATGCAGGACGCGGCCTCCGGTTGCCATGCCGCTGGCAGATATGATGATGCACGGCACGCTGTGCTGGTTCAGCGCCTTTGATTCATCCGGCGTGTGTACGTATTTGACGACACTGCAAATTCTGGCGCATTCCTGCGCGGAGAGCCGATGCTCTCCGTGGTATTTCTGCCAGAGGTTTGTTGCATCGATCGCCATCGGGCTGTCGAGGAAGACGGGAATATCGGGAATGCGCCGCGCTTCCTTTAGTTTGTGTATGTAATAGAGAATAGTCTGCGCACGCCCCACGGCAAAGGAGGGAATAACCACAACGCCGCCACGCGCCGCTGTTGCGGTGATGATTTCAGTCATTTTCTCCATCGGGTCGTGCTTGTCGTGCAGCCGGTCGCCATAGGTCGATTCCAAAACGAGATAATCGGCTTTCTGGATTTGTGCCGGCGCATGAATGATGGGATCGCTCGGGCGTCCAAGGTCGCCGGAGAAAACAATGCTGGTCTTGCCGTCACTGACCCGCACGCACGCTGCGCCCAGAATATGACCGGCATGTGTCAGAGAAAACGACAGGAGATCGTTCAAAGGGTAATCTTTTCCAAACTCCACAATCCTGAAATGGTCCAGGGCTTTGCGGGCATCTTCCTGCATGTAAAGCGGCAAAGCGGGCTTGTGCTTTGAATAGCCGTATTTGTTGGCGCGTGCAGCGTCCTCTTCGTGCAAATAACCGCTATCGGGCAGCAGGATGCCGCACAGATCGGCAGTGGCTGATGAGCAATAAACCGGCCCCCTGAAACCATTCTTTATCAGCAGAGGCAAATAGCCGCTGTGATCTATATGGGCATGAGTCAAAATCACAGCATCTATCGACGCGGGGTCGTGAGAAAATTTCTCCCAGTTGCGAAGGCGAAGATCCTTCAGCCCCTGAAACAACCCGCAATCGATAAGGATTTTCTTTCCACCGTCTTCCAGCAGGTACTTTGAGCCTGTAACCGTACCGGTCGCGCCCAGGAATGTCAGCTTCATCTATCTATATGCCCCGTTTTCTCGGCTCCGCATGCCTGCCGGACACTATAGCGCGGATAGCTCGAGTTCTTATAGCGAGAATCTCTCACTGCAATAAGGGTATATCAGTGCGGCAGCAAGAATGATCGTTATCAGTGCCGAAACGCGTATCACAGTGTTGCGACAGGGCCACAGCCAACCGATCATTTTTCCGATGCAGGCCGGAAAAAGAAGGTACAGGGTACCTTCGGCCATAGCCCAAAGACCGATGACCGTAAGAACCATCCCCCAGCCGCTCCAGACTTGATGCAGAGCCACAAACAACGCGCCGAAGAAAAGATGCATCATGCCAAGGGCAAGCGCCATGCGAAGCCCGCCAATACGAACACCTTCAAACCAATCCACCCATTCTTTCGGACGCAAAAGAAACGAAAGGCCCAAAATCAGGAACATAAACCCCGACGTTACTTCCAAAGACTGCTCTATGCTCATGACTACATCCTCCTGATTGAAGATCAATTACTTTCTGGTACCTGAAATTTCGGCCCTTTCTGCGCCGACGGCATGCTTGACGACATTGGCAATGTCCTCGGCACTGGTTTCGCGCCTTAAAATCCCGCCGAAGGATAAAACCCCGGTCACCCTTCCCTTGCCGTCCCTGACGACAAGCCGCCCTACAGCATGGCTGCGCATTCTATCTGCGGCATCTTCCAGAAAGTCATTTTCGTTGCATGCGTAAACGTTCTTTGTCATGTAATCTTTCACGCACTCTTTCTTAGGATCTTTCCCTTGCGATATGGCGCGGATTATGATGTCGCGATCTGTAATGATGCCCTCCAGTTTTTTATCCGTTCCGACTGGCAGCATCCCGCAGTCGATTTCTTTCATCTTCTGCGCGGCCTCGTAGAGCGTGGCATCAGGCCCGATCAGGACCGGATGTTCCGTCATTAGTTCTTTGACTTTAGTATTATGCATGGCAAGCCTCCGTAATTGATTTATGTGCAAAGAGCAAAGCACAACAGGTAATGTTCTAATTTGATTTTTATCAAAAAAACCAAAACAAGACGGCGCTGGAAAGACGGATTCTTTGATAAAAATCAAGAATACGCTGTACGGATTATGCTTTGCTCGCGGTGTGTTCATTTACGGCGGCGCTTAACAGACAGGAGGAGCAAGAAATGAAAAATATACTATTAGCAACCGATCTTACGGCCAATTCAGACCGCGCTATGGAGAGGGCGCTTAAAATCGCCAAAGAGGCAGGCGCAAAGCTCCATATTGTTCATGTCCTGCCCGGATACAAGGAAAAGAAATTGGTTTCCACCCTCAAGGAGGACACGGAAGACCTGATCAGGGGCTATATCTACGATTACAAGGACTCCCAAGGATTAAATGTCGTCATTAACGCTTTACAGGGCGGCGAGGCCTATGCCGAAATCCTCGGCTATGCCCGCAAAATCAAGGCCGACCTTATCGTTATGGGCACTCACGGTAAAACCGGTATACGCGACTTGTTTGCCGGGACAACCGTCGAGAGGGTTGCGCGTAAAGGAGCGTGGCCTGTACTGATGGTCAGGAACAAGCCGACCGGCGGTTCGTACCAAAGTATCGTAGCAGGCGTGGATTTTTCACCTGGTTCACGCGCCGCTCTGCGCACGGCTATGGAGATTTCGCCCAAGGCCGTCTTCAGCGTGGTTCATGCCTATAGTATTCCGGTTTATGCGGGGGAGATGTCGTATGTATATATTGAATCCCGCGCAGTCATGGAAGACGAGCAGCAAAAGATGCTCAATGCTTTTTTGAAAACAGAGGCCGCACACTTTAAGAAAGAGCATAATGGCGCGACCTCCCGCATTTCCGGCAAGCTGGCTCAGGAGCCGATCTATCCTGCGATTGTTCAGCACGCCAAAAAGTCAAAGGCCGATGTGATTGCGATCGGCGCGCATGGCCGTGTAGGCCCCATGCCCGGCCTGTTGGGAGGCGTAGCACAGGACATCTTGGCCGAGCCGCCATGTGACGTCCTGGTTGTGAGGGATTAAATGAGTTATATCCGCAAGGTCATCACGAACGAAGAAAAGCTGCTATCGACCTTCCGACCGCACTGGATATATTTCTTTGAAGGCGCTTTCTGGTTTGCGGGGCTGACCGTTATCGGCTTTATTGCCGATTATTACCTTTATGTTTATTTTGGCCAGCATGCAGTCACGTTCGATATCGATCTGAAATATATTCATTTCAGCGAAATGAATACGCCGATTCCGTGGCTGTTTTCCTTTGCTGGTCTTGCTGTTTTCTGGCCGCTTTTCCTGCTTTATATCTCGACCGAAGTCGGGCTGACCAACCAGCGTATTATTCACAAAAGGGGATTGATTTTCATCGAGATCGATCAAGTTGACCTTGAGGACATAAGGGCCGAGCATGTTGTGCATGGCTGGTTTGGGTGGTTATTGGGCTATGGAAAGATCAAACTGAACTGCCGCTTCATTGAGGACGTGATACTGCCGGCGATCCGTAATCCATACCGGCTGGTCAAGGCATCGCATACGGCGCGACTGAAGCACCCGCTGATCGAATATGGGCAGGACGAATTCCGCGCCAATATGGAGCGCATCGACCAGCAAAGAGAGAAAAGTAAAATCATATCAATCAAAGAGGCGATCAAGAAAAATTTTCGTAAGGCAGCCTAAAGGAGAAAGCCATGACACAAGCTAAAACCAAGCCAGCGTCCCAACAAGAAATCCGTTCCATCCTCCATGATGCCGACGACGATCTGGTGTTGGCGATTTTAGAAACGGGAGCTACTTATCAGGAAATCAAGCAGGCTGCGGGATGGTTGGACGATTCTGGTTATATGGGAAACAAACGCGGCAAACCCATGGATATTCGTGTTGCCCGTGTCCATAAATTGCTAAAGCAGGACCGGGATCGCATGGAATTATATGAAAGATAGCGGTTATCCGGTAAAACTTGTGTCTTGCACAGGCCGGGGTGTATAAGTTCCTTATCCCCATAAGGAATTTATATGACCGCTGCTGAAGTCCGTGTCGGAAATTTTTTGAAAAACCTGCCTTTTTTTGCCGGGTTGCCGGAGGCGGATGTCGGGGTTCTTCTTACGGCAGGCGCTTGTCGTTCTTACCAAAAAAATCAGCATCTCTTTCTACATGGCGACAGGGCAGAAAAATTTTTTGTCGTCATCAGCGGCTGTATAAAACTGTACAGCACCACGGAAGGCGGAGAAGAGTCCGTTATAGCCCTTTTGACCAAAGGTGATACGGTTGGCGAGGCTTCTATATTTGACGGTGCCATACACCCGTTCTCGGCCAGTGTGGCGGAAAACGCCGAAGTTTATGAGATCCGGGCGGATATTTTCAAGCAAAGAGCAAAAGAAAGCACAGAGCTGACCGCCAGGATTATGGCGCTGATGTCCCATGAAGTGCTGGGAATGCAAAGGGAGAAGGAGCGTCTTGCGAGCATGTCTGCTGCCCAACGCGTCGGGTGCATGTTGCTGCGGCTATCTGCCGGTATGATCGGTAAAGGCGGGACGTTCACGCTGCCCTACGACAAATCTTTGGCAGCCGCCAATCTGGGCATGAAGCCCGAAACTTTCTCCCGCGCTTTAAAGGAGCTTCAGCCTTACGGCGTAACAGCTAGGGGGTCGGAAATCACAATAGAGAGTTTCGAGCATCTGGCAGAATACTCCTGCGCGCATTGCTCAGCCATGCGTCAGGCGTGCGAAGGCGACAAAAGATCATTCCCCCATGAAGAACCTAAAAGAGCCAATCAGTCCCGTTGAAACCACAGAATCTCGTTCAATGCGTTTCGCAGGCCCGTTTCATCCAGTTTTGTAAGATCCTTATCTATTTCGGCAACAACCTGCTTTTGCACGTTCCCGCTCATAGCAGCGCGCAGATCACCCAGCATACGCGGTGCAGCAACCAGAACAAGGCGGTCAAATGCGGCCACTGATTGCGCTTCATCCAGCAAATTCGCTATATCCTGCGCGAATGCAAACTCATCCTGCCTGCTTTGTTCCATATGCGGCTCGAATTTATGATGACGGTTGCCGCCCGAACTGGCCACGCGGCCGATGTTT
>DIHF01000014.1:18762-20539 GCA_002420015.1 Micavibrio sp. UBA5703 | reverse complement strand
ACGATGTTTTTATTGTTCAGTTCTGCCTGCATGGTTTCTTCGGGATACAACTCGCCTAACAACTCAAGATCGCCGCCCGACTTCATCAATATTTTTGCAGCGCCCTTATCCGCCACAACAGCCCATATACGGGCGACAGGCCTGCCCAGCCGAAACAACGGCTTCTTTGCGAATGCCTTTAGTCCTTCCTTCTCGATTTTTCCTGTAATCTTCATGATTTCCTCCCTGATAAAAGACACGAAAAGGGCCGAAAGTTTCGGGAAAAAATCCAGCCCTTTTCTTAACCGATAACGAACTTAAGCCACTTTCTTGATCTCAAGCTTTTTGGGCTTCTGAATGGCCTCGGCTTTTTTGGGCACATTCAGGCTCAGAACGCCGTTCTTAAAGGAGGCTTCCGCCTTCTCCGTATCGGCAGTTTCTGGCAATGCAATCGTACGTTGGAAGGAGCCGTAAGAGGTTTCGCGGCGGATGTAACTCTCGTCCTTCTCCTCTTTTTCTTCCTCTCTCTCGCCCTTGATCGTAAGAAAACCGTCGGTAACGGAAATTTCTATATCCTCGGGCTGCATCCCGGCCAGCTCGGCTTTTACCTTGAAATCCTTTTCATTCTCAATGATATCAACAGCAGGGAACGTCTCATAACTGCTCGCCGGGCGATAAAAATCATTCTCGCCAAAAAAGCTTTGCAGCAAATGATTCATATCGTCCTGCAATGATAGCAAAGATCTTTCAAATCCCGTCCTTCTGCTAACCGGTATATTGAAGGGGCGATTCCAGTGAATGAGTTCACGCAAGGTCATGGCTATTCTCCTTATCAAAGTTAAAATATGATCTCTATGCCACGAGGAGACCACATCAATCACACCTGAAGTTTGATAAAAGTCAAAAAATTGAATATTGGGCGTTATTGAGGACGCAATGTGAAATATAGTGCTCAACAGAGGAGGTCATAGCATGTGCGTTTCAGCGGAAGTGAGTTTTGGTATGGCGAGCCTCCTGGCGGCGGGAGGGATTTTTTCCGTTTACAAAGCGTCGAAGACGGATATGCGTTATGTTCCTCTGGCGCTTTTCCCGATTTTTGTCGCCGTGCAGCAGATGCTCGAAGGATTTGTCTGGATCGGAGTTGAGAGCAGCGTTTTCTATCTACGCATGGCAGCGCTCGGCTATCTATTCTTTGCGTGGATTGTCTGGCCGAGCTTTGTCCCGTACATGACTGCGAAGCTGGAGGAAGAACCAAGAAGAAAAAAAATACTGCTTAACTTCGCTCAGGCCGGATTTCTTCTCGGCCTGATTTTGTATCTTCCGAATTTCTGGCATCCGGAATGGCTGAACGTAGAGATTATCAATCGCTCTATTGCCTATAAATGCACATTAATTACAGACAATATTATGCCCAAGACTGTTACCTATCTTTTTTATCTTTCCATGATCGGCTTGCCGCCACTTCTATCATCGCATCGTGCCTTGAATATATTCGGAGCGGGACTGATAGCTGCTGTTCCGCTCACCTATTTCTTTTTTTCATACGCGCATGTCTCTGTGCTATGCTTCTTCGCAGCTTTGATGACGCTGTATATCATCTACGTCATTCTGGAAGATAAGTGCGAAGCCCGTTCTTTCATGGCATTATCGAAGACGTAATTTCACTGAGCCTTAATGTGGGTTAAAGGGGTTTTCAGAGAGAGTTCCAAACTTTGACATAATACTTCACTTTTCCCAGAGGAAGCTTGTCTAATGACTGCCCCCCCCCCCTCCCCCCGCGGGGGGGTGGGGGGGGGGG
>DIHF01000014.1:8474-18530 GCA_002420015.1 Micavibrio sp. UBA5703 | reverse complement strand
ACCCCCCCCCCCCCGCGAATGCGGGGGCCTGCTCGAAGACATCGAATATCTATCTGTATCGTCAATCCTGAAGCCGGAGGCCTTTCCTGAAACATAAGACAATCGCAATTATCGGGGGTGGACCGGCGGGCCTGATGGCGGCAGATATTTTATCCGCGCATGGCCTTGAAGTAATCCTTTATGAACGCAAGCCTTCCCTGGGAAGAAAGTTATTAATGGCGGGGCGCGGCGGGTTGAACCTCACCCATTCGGAAGACATCGATTCTTTCATTCAAAAATATCGCAAGCGGGCGGAAATTTTAGGTCCGGTTATCCGTGCATTCCCGCCTCAAGCCTTGCGGGAGTGGTGCGAAGGATTGGGCGAAAAAACTTTCGTCGGATCAAGCGGCCGCGTATTCCCGGAAAGCTTTAAAGCATCGCCGCTTTTAAGAGCATGGATAAAACGGCTTGAACGACAGGGCGTGCGCTTTATGCTGGGCCATGAATGGCGCGGATGGCGCAATAATTTATTGGTTTTCCAGACGGCAGAAGGAAAAACAGAAATAAATGCAGACGCGGCATTACTGGCCCTCGGCGGCGCTTCATGGCCGCGCCTGGGTTCGGACGGCATGTGGGTTGATATATTGCAAAAAGAGAAGATAAAAATTGCGCCGTTGCAGCCCGCCAATTGCGGATTCTTTGTTGACTGGTCCGAAATTTTTTCTAAAAGATTTTCCGGGAAACCTCTCAAAACTATTACAGCTTCATTCAAAAACAACAAAGACAGCGGCGAAATTATGATCGCCCGCGAAGGTATCGAAGGCGGTGCGATTTATGCTCTGTCTTCTTTGCTGCGCGAAGAAATTAACGCTTCGGGTTCTGCCGTGCTTTACCTTGATCTTAAACCCGGCTTAAGCCTTGAATCTTTGGCGGACCGCTTGAAAAAGCCCAGGGCTCGAAAATCTTTTTCAAACTATTTAAGAAGCTCTACGGATTTATCCGATGTAGCCATCGGATTATTGATGGAAAGCCCGGAACGAACGATGCTCGCGCATTACGCGCCTGAAAAACTGGCAGCCTTGATTAAAAACTATCCCTTGCACTTACGATCTCCGTTTTCAATCGAACGCGCCATTTCAACTGCCGGCGGGGTCATATTCGATTCCGTCAATGAAAGTCTTATGCTCCTGGAAAAGCCCGGTGTCTTTGTTGCGGGGGAAATGCTTGACTGGGACGCGCCGACGGGCGGTTATCTTCTGCAAGCGAGCTTTGCCACCGGCACGCGCGCCGCTCACGGCATAATCGACTGGCTTCGTGGTGAAAAATAAGAATCCGTCATTGCGAGCATCCGCAGAATGCGACCCGCTGCGCCAGCGCTTCAGGATGACAAAAAGAGAGGACTCGTTACGTCCGTAGCGTGCTTTGCGTTTAAAACACCCCTTGACAAAATAGGAATTATTTCATATACTGTCGTCATGAAGAAAAACTGTGAAAAAGAAAGCATCGGAAAAAGGAGCGCCCCCCCCTAAGCAAAAAACGACGAACGAACTGATAGAAACGAGGATATACAAGCGAAATCAGAAGCTTGCGGGGTATAAACGGGTGCACAGACTTCACGTAACGATTGAGTTCCCCCCCTAATAATGCTAGAAAAATTCGTTATGACCGATATTACCGCATTAAAATCCGAACTGGCCACGATGATCGAGGCCGCCAATGACCTGCAAAGCCTTGATGCGGCGCGGGTGGCCGCCCTTGGTAAAAAGGGGCGCATTACCGACCTGATGAAGACGCTGGGCGGTATGGACCCGGAAACGCGCAAGACGACCGGACAGGCGCTCAATGCGCTCAAGGATGAAATCGCAGGGTTGATTGCGCGGCAGGAAAGCGCCCTCAAGAAACAGGAAATGGCCGGACGTCTGGCGGGTGAAAGCGTCGACATCACCCTTTCACCGCGCCCGGAAAAAAGGGGCCGCATTCACCCCATCAGCCAGACGGTTGAGGAACTGACCGCGATTTTTGCCGATATGGGCTTTACAGTTGCCGAAGGGCCGGACATCGAAGACGACTTTCACAATTTCACGGCGCTGAACTTTCCCCCCGGCCACCCGGCGCGGGAAATGCAGGACACGTTTTTCCTGAACTCCGGCGAACTGCTCCGCACACATACATCGTCGGTGCAAATCCGCCACATGGAAAGTCATAAGCCGCCGCATAAATTTATCTGTTTCGGGCGTACTTACCGTTCCGATTACGACATGACCCACACGCCGATGTTTCACCAGATCGAAGGTTTGATGATCGACAAGGATGTGAACATGGGCCATCTGAAAGGCTGTTTGCTCGATTTCGTGCGTGCCTTTTTCGGGATTGATGATTTGCCGCTGCGTTTTCGCCCCTCCTTCTTCCCGTTCGTCGAGCCGGGAGCCGAAGTTGATATCGGCTGCTCACGCGAAGGTGGCGGCCTGAAGATCGGTGCCGGCGGCGACTGGCTGGAGATTGGCGGCTGCGGCATAGTTCACCCGAATGTTCTCAAAAACTGCGGCATCGATCCGAACGAATACCAAGGCTTTGCCTTCGGCATGGGCATCGAGCGCATGGCCATGCTCAAATACGGCATTCCCGATTTGCGGACGTTCTTTGAGCCAGATGTGCGCTGGCTCGATCATTACGGCTTCGACCCTCTAAGCCGTCCTAACAACGCGACCGGGCAGTAACCACAGAGTACACAGAGGTACCAGGAGTTCTCAGAGAAAAATGAGCGATAAGAAAGTCAATGATATTACGGGTGAAATCGTTGACGCGAGCCTAAAAGTACATAGAAAAATGGGGCCCGGGCTGTATGAAAAGGTGTATGAGGATTGTCTGGCCTATGAGCTTGAAAAAAGAAATTTCAAATTTATAAGACAGCATTCTATCACGGTTGAATACGAAGAATTAATAATCTCTAATGCCTTCAAGGTTGATTTGCTCGTAGAAGATAAAGTTATCGTTGAATTAAAAAGCACAGAAAAGATTTTGCCAATACATGAAGCGCAGATTTTAACTTACATGCGACTTTCCAACACAAAAACCGGACTGCTTATCAACTTTAATGTAGGTCTTATTAAAGACGGCATAAAGCGCTTTGTAATATAATCCTCTGTGAACTCTAAACTTCTCCATGATCTCTGTGGTTAAAAAATGTCAAAAAGCATAGAAATTCGCCCTATAGAACAAAATGATTTCCCGCAATGGCTGCCGCTGTGGGATGGCAACAACACGGGCCAGCGCGACGAAGCCGTAACGACGCAGACATGGCTGCGCCTGAGCGATCCGGCATCTTCCGTTCACGGGCTGTGCGCCCTGCGCGGTGGGGAGATGATTGGTCTGGTGCATTACGTTTTGCATCCGACGACGGGTTCGCTGGCGCCGGTTTGCTACATGCAGGATCTCTATGTCGATCCGACGCACCGGGGCAAAGGCGTGGCGCGCAAACTTGTCGAGCATCTGGTACAGATTCACAAGCGCGAGAAATGGGCGCGGATGTACTGGATCGCCGAAGCCGATAACAAAGCCGCGCAAAAGCTGTACAAAAACATTGGTGTGAAGATCGACTTCACAGTGCATGTTCTGCTTTAAAAATTGATTAGCCTATAATTTTTATATCGACGGCTTCGCGGCCCTTGTCGACGGCGCGCAGGGTAACACGGACACGCTGTCCGGCCTGCAATTCCTCAAGTTCCAATCTGTCGAGGCAGCTTTTATGGACGAAAACGTCCTTCATCCCATCGTCCGGAATGATAAAACCGAAACCCTTGTCGGGTTTGTACCATTTCACAATTCCGCCCATCGTGATGGTTCCGTCCTCCTCGTTGGCTTCGGGCATTGTTCCGACCGAGCCTTTGTCGACGACCTCGATAACCTGCTTGACCTGCTTGCCTTTCGGACCGTCATAGACCGTGCACACCAGAACGGCACCTTCGCCGATCGAATGGAGGCCGACTTCCTGAAGCGTGGTGATATGAAGGAAAGCGTCGAAGCTTTCATCCTCGGGCACAACGAAACCAAAGCCCTTGGTGCCGTTGAACCATTTCAGATACATTTTTTGCGGTGCGAGATCTTCCCCGGACGAGGAATCAAAGTGGACGTTCTGCAACTTGGTAATTCCCTAAGCAAGAAACAAGAAACAAGAATGTAATGAACGCAGTGCGAGAATACGCAGAAGAATTTTACAACTCCATAATGCCTTAAACGCGGTTTTAAATCCAGTCGATTATAAATAATGGAAAAAAAAATATTTTGGCATTAAGATGATAAGTATTAGTGATTTCAAATATTTACATTTTTACAAAGCGTTCCCGAAAGAATAATTGACCCATGCCGCAAACAACATACCCTTGGCTGCAATCCTACCCGGACCGGATAAAGTGGGATATGGCAATAGATGAAAAGCCTGTTTTCGACATGCTAGATCAAACGGCTGCGCACTACCCGCAAAGCGGCGCCTTCGATTTCCTGGGAAAGAAATATACATGGTCGGAAATTGCGGCTCTGGTCGATAAATTTGCCGCCGGGCTGCAATCCTTGGGCGTAGGCAAGGGCGATAAAGTCGGCCTGTTTTTACCCAATACGCCGTATTACCTGATTTGCTATTTCGGCATATTGAAGACTGGCGCGACAGTGGTGAATTTCAACCCGCTCTACGCCGAGGCCGAGCTTTCAAACCAGATCGAAGACAGCGAAACCCGCATCATGGTGACTGCCGATCTTGCGATGCTGCACGTCAAGATGGATAAGATGCTGCACGCGACGCGGCTGGAAAAGCTTGTAATGTGCCGCTTCACGGATATTCTGCCGTTCCCGAAAAATATTCTGTTCCGGCTGGCGAAGGCGCAAGAGATCGCAAAAATCCCGGCCGATCAGCGCATCGTCTGGTTTCACGACCTGACGAACAATAACGGCAAGGTAACCGCGCCGCAAATAAATCCCCGTGAAGATATTGCCGTTCTGCAGTACACGGGCGGCACGACGGGAACGCCCAAGGGCGCGATGTTGACGCACGGGAATATTTACGCCAACACCGTGCAAAGCTTATCGTGGTTTACGGGCGTGCGGTACGGCGAAGATAAAATGCTGGGCGTTCTGCCGTTTTTCCATGTCTTTGCCATGATCGCCGTGATGAATTTAAGTGTCATGGCGGGACTTGAGATCATCGCCCTGCCGCGCTTTGACCTGAAGGACACGCTCAAAGCCATTCACAAAAAGAAACCGCATTTCTTCCCCGCCGTTCCGGCCATATACGGCGCAATCAACAATTCGCCGGAAGCAAAGAAATACGATCTGTCGTCGATCAAATATTGCATATCGGGCGGTGCGCCGCTCCCCGTCGAGGTTAAAAAGACCTTCGAGCAAAAAACCGGCTGCGTGGTCGTTGAAGGCTACGGCCTGACGGAAAGCTCACCTGTGGCCACCATCAATCCGGTCAATGGCGACAACATCGCGGGATCGATCGGCCTTCCGGTTCCACAGACAATCATCGAGATCATCAATGTCGAGGACAAAACGACGCCGATGCCGATCGGCGAACGCGGCGAGTTGTGCATAAAGGGGCCGCAGGTCATGAAGGGATACTGGAAAAAACCTCAGGAAACGGCGGATGTCCTGAAGAACGGACGGCTTCATACGGGCGATATCGCGATCATGGATGAGCGCGGTTACGTTTATATCGTCGACAGGCTGAAGGACATGATCATCACCAACGGCTATAACGTCTATCCGCGCAATGTCGAAGAAGCGATCTACAAACACCCGAGCGTCGAGGAATGCATCGTCGCCGGATTGCCCGATCCGCAGCGCGGCGAAATCGTCAAGGCGTGGGTCAAGCTAAAACCGGGCCGCGAGATGAGCGCGGAAGATTTGAAAGAATTTTTATCCGACAAAATTTCGCCGATGGAAATTCCCAAGAAAGTTGAATTTCGTGATAAGGCTTTACCAAAAACCATGATCGGAAAACTATCCCGCAAAGACGTTGTGGCGCAGGAGTTGGAGAAGCACTAGCTCCGCAGCGTTCCGCCGGTTTTCATGGAAACGTTGGTGGTGATTTCCTTCGACAGCGCCTCAAGTTCCGCATCGGTCAGCGTTTTGTCTTTGGGCTGGATGGTGACGTTGAGCGCCACGGATTTCTTGCCGGGATCGACACCCTTGCCGGTGTAAACGTCAAAAACATAAGCCTCCGTTATCAGGTTCTTATCGGCGGCTTTGGCGGCGCGCACGATGTCCTCGGCGCTGACGCCCGCATCAACCACGAAAGCGAAATCGCGGAAAAGCGGTTGCAACGGCGCAAGCTCCAAAAGCTTTTTGGCGCTGCCCTTGCGCTTGGTATCGGGAAGATTTTGCAGGAAAACCTCAAAGCCAACGACGCGGCCCTTGACGTCCATGTCCTCAAGCACAGCCGGATGAATTTCGCCGAACTGCGCGAGGATATTCTTGCCAAGCCGTAGCGTAGCTGAACGGCCGGGGTGATAATAGTCGGGCGCATCCTTTGATATTTGGGCGTTTGCGCCGGGCGCGCCGCAGGCTTCCAGAACGGCCAGAACATCGGCCTTCACATCGTAAACATCGACTTCGCGTGCGGCATTGGCATCGGCCCAGTGGCGCGGCGCGGCGCTTCCGGCACGCAAACCTGCGGCTACGAATTGCTGGCCGTCGGGCTTGGGCGAACGGAAAACCGGGCCGACTTCGCACAAAGCCAGATCGCCATAGCCGCGTGCGGCGTTGCGGCCAGCGGCTGCGATAAGATTGGGCATGATCGACGGGCGCATGCGGTCAAGTTCCGATGAAATCGGGTTTGAAAGATCGAGCGCATTGTCGTTGCCGCCGAATTGCGCGGCAATGTCCTTGCCCATGAAAGACCATGTCACGCATTCCTGCATGCCGCGAGCGGCCATGGCGGTGCGGGCCTTGCGGGCGCGAGTCAGTAGCGGCGTTTCGGCATTGGCCGTAACGGGCATTTCCGAGCGCACAGAGATTGCGGGGATATTTTCGTATCCGGCGATGCGGACGACTTCCTCCACAATGTCGGCGCGGCCTTCAACATCGCCGCGCCATGACGGTGGCGTGATTTTGAACGGCCCTTTGCCACCCACTTCAAAGCCGAGCGCGGTCAAAATATCCGTCTGTTTCGCCGCAGGAACGTCAAACCCGGCAAGTTTTTCAACGTAGGAAGGATCGTATTCGATCGCGCGTTTCCACTCCGGCATTTTCCCGGCGGTAACGGTTTCGCTGGCTTCGCCGCCGCAAATCTCAAGGATCAGCCGCGTGGCCATTTCCATGCCCGTCACGGTGAATGCGGGGTCGACGCCGCGCTCGAAGCGGTAACGCGCATCGCTGTCGATCTGCAATGCGCGCCCGGCGCGGGCAATGCGCATCGGGTTGAAATAGGCGGATTCGACAAAAACATTCAAGGTGGAATCCGTGCAGCCGCTCGGCACGCCGCCGACAATGCCGCCCAGAGCCAGAATGCCGCTATCGTCGCAAATGCCGACCGCGCCATCAATCACCTCATAGGTTTTATCGTTGAGCGCATCGAGCTTTTCGCCCTTGCGGGTCTGGCGCACAGTGATGTTGCCCTTGATCTTATCCGCGTCAAACACGTGCAGCGGTCGGCACTGATCGATATTCATGAGATTGGTGATATCCACCAGCGCCGAGATGGGCCGGAGGCCAATGGATTTGAGCATGGCTTGCAGCCAGTCCGGTGACGGGCCGTTCTTGACGCCCTTAATGTAACGCCCGACGAAAAGCGGACAACCATCTGTGTCTTCAATTTTTACATCGATGGGGGATTTGCCTTTGCCCTTAACCGCGCTTTCATCCTGCGCTTTCAGCTTGCCCAGCCCTGCCGCCGTGAGGTCGCGGGCAATGCCGCGCACGCCTGCGCAATCGGCGCGGTTGGGCGTGAGGTTAACATCGATGACCGGATCGTCAAGGCCGTAAACCTTGGCAAAGGGCGTACCGATCTCAAGGTTCGCATCGACCTCGATAATGCCGTCATGATCTTCGGACAGGCCCATCTCGCGCTCGGACACCAGCATCCCACAGGATTCAACGCCGCGTATAACTCCTTTTTTCAGCACGTCGCCTGTGCCGGGAATGAGGCTGCCTTCCGGCGCGAAAATCCCCTTCATGCCGGTGCGGACGTTGGGCGCGCCGCACACGACCTGCAAAGTGCCGCTTTCGGTTTTTACGACGCAGACTTTCAGCTTGTCGGCATCGGGGTGCTTTTCGGCCTTTTCGACATAAGCGACCTTGAACGGCGCATAAGTTTTTGCCCGGTCCTCCAGCGCCTCGACCTCAAGGCCGATGGCGGTGAGTTTGGCACAAATTTCCGCAACGGAGGCGTTCGTGTCGAGGTGGCGTTTCAACCAGCTTAATGTGAATTTCATGGCCTTTTATTGCTTTCTCTTGGTTTTGGCTAAGACACTATAAACAAAAGAAAATCCATGTAAAGCACGAGGAATCGGACTTAAAGGCCAAAAAAACCCCTATAAAACTGGAAAAATTAACCTTCCATTAATCCGTTAGCCATAAAATTAAATCATAAAAATTACAAGAAACGCAGGGTTTTGAGGGTACCGGAATGAGCGAGGATTTGGGCTTAAAAGTCCAGCAGTTGCAGGCTCTCCTGTATTACGGCGGCTATTATGACGGCGCGCTCGGCAACAACCGCACCAATATGAGCGCGACTTTAAGCGCCATCACAAATGCCAGACTGGGGTTTTCCCTTGAGCAAATGAGCAATTTTAATGGTGCCATGCTCGATGATGCGCTCGGCAAGATGAAAAACAAATTTGAGTCTAATCCGAGGATGCAATACGCGCTGGTGAAAGATATCGACACCCACATGAAATCGGACAAGAGGAACGAAATCCATGTGCTGTCGGGGCGGGCGCTGCAAGGCTTAGGCTATCACATTAAAAACAGGGACGACTACGGCCAAGCAGCAAGCGACTTCAAGGACAAACACAGGCCGCCGGTTCGAGTAATAGATTTAAAGGAGTGCTTCAATTGTGAGGCAAATCCAAAGTACGGCCAAAAAGTAAATCTTTTGAATCAATTCAAAGGAGCTGCTGCAAATCCGGCTGTCACTGTATCTTATGAACCTGCACCTCCAAAACAAGATGTGCCGAAGGAGCCGGAAATTCAGCCACAGGAAGGGCAACTATACAGCGGTGTTGACTGGGACCGCATACCACCCGTTCCGGTAACGGAAGATATGAAGCATACCCTGCGCATGGTCGCGGGGGTCAGCGATAACGCTGCCAGAAAAGGCGTGCTTGATATTGACGATGATGGCCATATTATCCTGATCCGCAAAACCGGCGAGGGCGATACCGCCAAAATCGTGGCGCATGATGTTACGAATGAAATCGACAACATTCCGGGTCTGGGTGAAGTGCCGATTTCACAAAAAGATTTCAAGATAGCGGCTGATGCGTTTCGTAAAGCAAAGACTATGGATGTCTTTGATCCAAGGGCAGGAATAAAAGTGCATTGCTTGGCCGAAGTTGAAGGTTGGGGCTCCCTCAATGACAAAAAATACGATCTATGGGTGCATGAAGGAACCGACGGCAGGATACAGGTTGGTCTTCTTACAAAAGATCAGAAGGCCATCAATAGCGACATTCTAAGCAAGGCTGAAATCCAAACCTCCGATCTTGATCAATTCAGAGCAGCGCAAGAGTTCGAAGTTGCAAAGCCTACCGCAGCATTAAAAATCTAAATCGTACTTAATGCGCCTGTGCCCAGTTTTTGGCGCTGCCGGATTCGGCCACAAGAGGAACGCCGAGATCAGCCGCACTTTCCATGACGGTTTTTACGATCTCTTTTGTTTTTTCCAGTTCTGCTTCCGGCACTTCGAAAACCAGTTCGTCGTGGACCTGTAAAAGCATTTTTGCGCTGAGGCCCGCCTCTTTCAGAGCGCGGGGCATACGGCCCATGGCTATTTTCATGATGTCGGCGGCCGTGCCCTGCAGCGGCGCGTTGATGGCCTGACGTTCGGCAAAGCCCCTTTGCGGGCCTTTTTCGTTGATACCC
>DIHF01000014.1:0-8147 GCA_002420015.1 Micavibrio sp. UBA5703 | reverse complement strand
CCATATAGGTTTGCAGCTCGCGGAATTTGCCGAGGTACTTCTTGATAAATTCATTGGCGTCCTGCGGATCGCACCCCAGTTGCTTCGCCAGCCCCCAACCCGATATGCCGTAGATGATCCCGAAATTCACGGCCTTGGCCTGACGGCGGATTTCCGGCGTGACCTTATCAAGCGGCATATCGAAGACCTGCGAGGCGGTCAGGGCGTGAATGTCGACACCATCCCTGAACGCAGCCTTTAGCGCCTCAACACCGGCAAGCTCGGCGGCCAAACGCAATTCGACCTGGCTGTAATCGACAGATAAAAGAACGTGGCCTTTTTCGGCGACAAAGGCTTCGCGGATCTTGCGGCCTTCTTCGGTGCGGATTGGGATGTTCTGGAGGTTCGGGTCGCTCGAAGACAAGCGCCCCGTATTGACATGCGCCATCGCAAAGGACGTATGGACGCGGCCCGTTTCGGGGTTTATTTCTTCCTGCAGCGCGTCCGTATAGGTGGATTTGAGCTTGGCAAGCTGGCGGTAATCCAGAATTTTCTGGACGATCTCATGGCCTTCCTCGGCCAGTTTTTCGAGCACATCCACAGACGTGGAATAATCGCCGCCCTTGGTCTTTTTGCTTCCCGCAAGGCCCATTTCGCCAAACAGAACTTCGCCGACCTGTTTGGGCGAGGCGATGTTGAACGGATGCCCGGCGAGTTTATGAATCTCCATTTCCAGCGCGGCCAGCTTCTTGCCGAAATCCTGCGAAA
Source organism: Micavibrio sp. UBA5703 (assembly GCA_002420015.1). GTDB lineage: Bacteria > Pseudomonadota > Alphaproteobacteria > Micavibrionales > Micavibrionaceae > UBA5701. Next base: position 7,400 of record DIHF01000014.1, on the reverse strand, counting down.
GGTTTTTCAGGAATGCCGGATCAACCTTGATGCCTGTCAGTTCCATCTCGGCAATCACGGGAATAAGCGGCCTTTCGATGTTTTCGTATACGGAGGTCATTTTCTCGCGAGCAAGACGAGGCTTGAGCGTCTTGTGAAAGCGCAAGGTTATATCCGCGTCCTCGGCGGCATAATCCAGCGCCTTTTCAACCGGCACCTGATCGAATCCGATCTGGTTTTTGCCTTTGCCCGTCACGTCCTCGTAAGCGATATTTTGATGACCGAAAAGCTGCAGGGCCAGATTATCCATCCCGTGGCTGTGCGCCGTGCCGTCCAGAACATAGGAAATCAGCATCGTGTCATCGCAGGGGTTCATGCGGATGCCGTGCCTGGCGAAAATCTGCCAGTCGTATTTCATGTTATGGCCGACTTTCAGAACGCTTTCGTCTTCCAGTAGCGGTTTGAGGAGCCTTATAGCCTCCTCCAGCTTCATTTGTTTTATTTCCTTGCCCGCGCTTTCGCCGAACAGATCCGTGGCCTGCGTATGGCCAACCGGAATATAGGCGGCCCTTCCGGGGATGGAGGAGATTGAAATCCCGACCAGCTTTGCTTTGGCGGGAGTAAGTGAAGTGGTTTCGGTGTCTATCGCCAGAACGCCCGCTTCGTCGGCCTCGGCGATCCATTTTTTTAGCGTTTCCGCATCGGTGATGAGGGTGTACTTGTTGTCCTTGATAGGGGGTAATGTGTCGTTGGCAACGACGTCGTTGCCTTCCCCGCGCAAGCGGGGATCTTCCAGGGCCTCCGCCTGCGCGGGATGAGCATCAAAGGAGCCGCCAAGACGCTTGAGAATAGAGTTAAACCCCTGCTTTTGCAAAAACGGGAAAAGGCCGGGATGCTTGCCATCGCGGGTTTTGAGATTATCGAGAGCAACGGGCACGGGCGCGTTATCGTCCAGCTTGACCAATTTGCGTGACATACGCGCTTTGTCTGCATTTTCAACAAGGGCTTCGCGGCGCTTGGGCTGCTTGATTTCTCCGGCGCGGCCCAGCAACTCATCAAGGCTGCCGTATTCGTTGATAAGCTGTGCCGCCGTCTTGAGGCCGATGCCCGGCACGCCCGGGATGTTGTCGCTCGTATCGCCAGCCAGCGATTGCACGTCCACGACCTTGTCCGGCGTGACGCCGAACTTCTCGAAAACTTCCTTCTCCGTGACGAATGTGTTTTTCATCGGATCGAGCATCCGCACGCCCTCGCCGACGAGCTGCATAAGGTCTTTATCGGAGGAAACGATGACAACCTTTTTGCCCTTTTCCCGCGCCAGCCTCGTATAGGCGGCAATGAGGTCATCCGCCTCATAGCCTTCAAGTTCGAGGGCCGGAATGTCGAACGCGAGCGTCGCCTCACGCACGATGGGAAATTGCGGGATTAAATCCTCGGGCGTTTCGTCGCGGTTGGCCTTGTATTCGGGATAAATGTCGTTGCGGAAATTCCGGCGCGCCGCGTCGAAAATCACGGCGATATAAGGCGCGTGATAATCCTGCAGGAGTTTCAGCAGCATGTTGGTAAAGCCAAAAACCGCGCCGATCGGCACGCCCTGCGGGTTGGTCATTTGCTTCTGGCCGCTATAGGCCATGGCGTAATAAGCCCGGAAAATAAAACCGGAGCCGTCGACCAGATAAAGTTCGCCGTCTTGTTCCGGGGCCTGTTTTTCCTGCGCTGCGCTCATCTCCGAACCATGACCCAGCAGAGGGCAAGAGTCCAGTGTTCGGCTACAAAAAAAGAAGCCCTGCGGGGGAGCGCAGGGCTTTTTCGAGTTGGGGGTGAAAGTTGCTTTCAGGCTATGGGGAATAACCTGAAAGCGTGTGGGTTCCTTTGCTGTATTGATGTTGGGGTGTATAGCTACGCAGCAACGCAGAAATCCCGTACACAGGCGCTGGCGTGTGTTTGTGCGGATGCATGTCAGACCTGCCGGGGGTAAACCTTGAAATAAAAATAAGAGACCTAACGCCGCAAAGCGCGTAAACGATCATCATTCTGCCCTCTATTCTTATTATTTTTTGTTTTTATCTCTTAAATTCATTGTAACGCGGCAAAAAGCGCGTTGTCAAAAAGCGGCAACTTTAGCCATCATTTTGTTGCGGCAAAAAGCGCGACAGCCGCCGCGTTCGAGACATTAAGACTGTGAATGGGACCATGTGTGGGGAGGCAAGCCACCACGTCGCAGTTTTCTTTCACCAGCCGCCTGATTCCCTCGCCCTCCGATCCCAAAACGAGGAGCGTTTTTTCGGGAAAGTTGATTTTACCGATACTGTTTTTGTCGTGCTCGTCGAGGCCGATCACAAAAAACCCGCCGTCTTTGAGGGTTTCAATAGCGCGGCTGAGGTTCGTTTCATAGGCGACCGGAACATGCTCGACCGCGCCGCAGGCTGTCTTGGCCAGAACGCCCTCCAGCGCCGGGGCGTGCATACGCTGCAAAACCATGCCGCTCGCGCCAAAGGCACAGGCGCTCCGCAGGATGGCCCCGACATTATGCGGGTCCGTTACCTGATCGAGCATGATAAGAACCGTGCGGGCGCGGTTGCCGGCGCTGATCACAAAATCATCCACGCCGGTTTCGGGCAATGGGTTTGCAGCCAAAGCCAGACCCTGATGCACGGCATCGCGGGGCAACATCCTGTCAATCTGGTTTTTATCGATAATGGTGGGGGCCGGGCGGCGCAGGCCCTTATTTTTTGCTTCCTGCAAGGTGGCTTCAAACCCCTTGCGGGACTGATCCGTGACATAAAGGTTAATAACCGTTCGCTCGGGGTTCAGCCATGCCTCGCGCACGGCATGAAAGCCGTAAAGAGTGGGTTTGTTTTGTGTGCCTTGCCTGTTTTGCCCTGTTTTCATGCCACCCGCAGATTTACACCCTTGACAGAACGGGGGAAAGTCTTTTTTCTGAGGGCCTCAAAGTCGGTGCCCGGATGGAGGGGTGGCCGAGTGGTTAATGGCAGCAGACTGTAAATCTGCCCTCTCACGAGTACGTTGGTTCGAATCCGACCCCCTCCACCACTTCTTCTTTCACCTATTCAGGTATGAAGTTCCTCGTTGCAGGATACATGCCGCGCAGGAAATCGCTTAACCGTGCATCCCCGGTGCTTATATCTTCCGCTTCGGATATAGGTGTCATAACGCGGATAATTGCACCGTCCGTGCGTTTTTTCGTGATTGAATCAACCAGCAAATACCATTTTGCGCCGTATTGTTCGTTGATAATCCTGCCCCGTTGATCGAACCAGTAATAGACAAGAAGCTTTGCGCTGTCTTTTTGAATAACGATGCGGGTTACGGGGATCGACATGTGATCAAGGGCAACCGGATGAATATCGCTCTGCACGATACGCCAGCCGCTTCCGGGGATGCAGTTGGAGGGTGAATGCGCCGCCGCGCCCGTTCGCTGGCTGGCGTAATAGGCCATGAACAGGCTGACGGGAGTTTCATCCCCTTCTCTTTTGTAGCTGGCGTTCCAGTAATCCGTGGCTTGCAATGTTTCAACTATTAACGGGTCCAGTATTTCCTGCTGCCCGCGCCATTCGCCGAGCGCAAGCGGAAACGAGAGAAAAGGTATTCTGGCGGGAATAATTTCTTGCCGCTCATTAAGACTGGAAAAAACGGATACCGCTGCAAGGATTGCACAAACCGTAAACGCCGCGATGCTCGCTCGTCTCGTATTTAACGACCCGTCGAAAAATGGGCCTGCGGGCACACTGAAATAATCTAGGCGTAATTTTCCCCTGCCCTTACCAATTTGCGACAAAACCCATGTTTCAGCCAGAAGGATGCCGAGGCACAATAAAAACACCGCCCATCCCTGAAACTCATGGACCAAGCCTTCAGCCATGCCGCTACCCCATGCATTGACAAGGATGCCAGCCAGCGCAATCCGCAGCGCGTTCATACCGAGTGTTAAAGGGAAAACGGATAGAAAAATAGCGGCCCGCTTCCACATGGCACCATCAAACAGGAAGGCTACAAGGAACCCGAAACTAAGTAGTGGAAACATATAGCGCAGGCCGCTGCAGGCCTCCACGACCTGAAGTTTTTCCGTTCCGAGGTCAATGATATTTCCGTCCTGAAACACCGGGATGTTCAATATCTGCAAAACGAAAACCCCGGTGGTTGTCGACAGGATTTGCAGCTTGGCCGTCAGAGCAACTTGAATCAGACGCGGCAAGGGTATGGCAAAGATAAGATAAGCAAAGGCAGGTAAAAGCGTTCTCGTCGTCTGGCGACCGAAAAAAGACAGCGTGATCCCGAAAATACAAAACAACAAACCATAATGAGCTGGCGGCTCAAAGGCGGAAAGCTGCGAAACAGCAAAACACGCATAGCCAATCAGAATTACAGGTATGCCAGACCACGACGGCAGAATGAGAGGCTTTTTTTTCGCCAGTTCATGAGAACCGATAAGGAGCGCTATGACCGGAATAAGCATGCCATGACTGTATTCCGGTGTCTGCCATGCGGCCCAGAGCGTACCCAGAGAAGGAAAAAAACTAACGGCAGTCGCAAGGAGAGATCCCCCGAACAAAAGGATGAAAGCTCCGGATCTGTGATAAAAACTTTTCAAACTTTCCTGCTTCATTAATTCTCCTGAGCAGCCGGCACTTCCAAACAATCCCTCAGCACTGACGTATTGTCTGCAATATAGAAAACATGCGGTAATTTACAAAAAAATATTCGCACAAAACAGTAATTTTCTTACGAGTGTTATAGGAAACAATCTAAAAAACAGAAGACATCTTGCACCGAATCCTTTGCCTCCACTATATATAACAGTAGTCGGTTTAGGGTCCAAACTTACGGATCCCGTTCGATTTTGGGAAAAAACAAAAAGACCGCTAATGATTTATATCAACGGACGCTTCCTGCAAAAGCCTATAACGGGCACGGAGCGCTTCGCACGCGAGATCGTGCAGGCGATGGATACGCTGGCGGGCCTTACAAACCTCAAGGACGCCATTACAATTCTCGCTCCGCCCGGAACGCCGGCGCCCGAAGGACTGAAAAACATCAAATTCCAAACCTGCGGCACACGGCAGGGCCATGCGTGGGAACAATGGGATCTCTACCGCGCCGCGAGTGACGGCACATTGCTGAGCCTGACCAACAGCGGCCCCGTGCTCCATCCGCATCAGACCGTTATCATTCACGACGTCGCACCCTACCGCATGCCGAAAGATTTTTCCCTTTCCTATCAGGCCTTCCACCGGATACTCGGGCGGCTTCTGGCGAAGCGAAGCCAGATCGCAACCGTTTCAAAGTTTTCATCCTCCGACCTGGCCGCCGTCCTGAGCCTTGATTCCGAACGCATACCCGTTTTTTACAATGGGCACGAGCATATATTGCGCGCCCCCTCCGATGATATGGTGATCGAAAAGCTCGGTCTGCAGGATCGTCCCTATTTCCTGTTCATCGGCTCACCGGCACCCCGGAAGAATCTGGGCATGGCGATAAAAGCCTTCCGTGCACTGAAACGAAGCGACATCGCATTCGTCATCGTCGGCGCGGCAAACCCAAAGGTTTTTCGCGAAAGCCTGGACGCGCAGGCAGAAAACATTCTGATGCCGGGCCGCCTGACCGACGGGGAAATCGTTGCGCTGTACCAACATGCCCTCGCCCTTGTATTCCCCAGCCTTTACGAAGGTTTCGGCATTCCGCCGCTTGAAGCCATGGTGCATGGCTGCCCGGTTCTGGCAGCCGATATCCCGGCAGTACGCGAAGTCTGCGGCGATGCAGCGCTTTATTTCAGCGCGCAGGATACAGCGGATTGCACGCGTTGTTTGCAAAGCTTTCTTGATGACCCTGACATGGGCGAGACCCTGCGCCAGAAGGGCGCTACCCGCTATGCGGAATTTTCATGGAGTAAAAGCGCAGAACAGGTTTTGGAAAGGCTCTTTGACTCAAAACTTCAGGGCAAATCTATTAGTCAGTGAGGCTTTCTCTTATAGAGTGCCATGTTTTCTTTCTCTTTCCATCCTCCTCTATGATTCCATAGTATTTTTCAGTACCACCTTCATCCGGCTCATCAAACAGTTCATAGATGAAAGCAGCCTGTATGTTGTATTTCGGGGCAACCGCCTTGACCTGGTTAATAAAAGCGGCAACCCATTCTCCGGCTTCTTCCTGATCGTAACCGTCTTTTTTCGGCCTGTAGTTATATTCTGTTATCCAGACGGGCTTGCCAAATGATGCATGAATTTCAGCCACGTTAGCCGCTTGGCACCCGGCACGCTCAATGTCTCCCTGATCGGAATACCAGTGAAAAGCCGTAATATCCCACCGGACACCATCTGCCCATAATGCTTTCAGAAATCCGTAATGGCACCAGCCGGCATTATCTATCAAAACCCTGGCTTCTTTGTCCCCTGCATGGATTCCATCAACCAGACCACGGAGAAATTCGCGGGCCATCCTGTAACGGAAAGGATTGTACATGACCTTGTGGCTGCCATCTCCGGCCAGCTTTGTCCAGTTATCCAGCTCGTTGGACGCCTCATAGTATTTTATTCTGCCCTTGTATTTTTGTGCTTCTTCAAGGCCATGATTATAGCCGCGCCGATAGTTTTCTTCCGGCGTAAGCTTGGCATCCGGCCTCATTTCGATGGAGCGCAAAAAGACCATTCCCCTCTTTCCGGTTTCCTCGATCAGCTTTTCGCACGCTTCCTCCTTACACCCGGCACGATACGCGTTCATGCCTGCTGTGGTCACCATGTCCATTTGCTCGCTGACAGAGAAGAAATTGTAAGGATATGCCCGACCGCGATCCGGCCTGTCGTTGTGGCCGACCGCCCCCCAGATAAACGTCTGCTCGGGATGTTCCTGCGTTTCAGAATAAGCCGGGGCGCTTAAAGCAAGGAAAAGAATGGATATGGCGACCTGATTGTACTTTTTCATTGATGTTTTGATCCGGCTCATGTTCGATAACCTGTCTCAAGTGGATTGGCCGCATGTCTGTTGAATTGATAGGGTTAATTACCGTTATACTAGTGCCATTTGGCCTTCTGGCCAAAGCGGAAAATACGGCTGCCGTTATGGGCGTCCTTTCCATGCTTGTTGCCGCCGCCGCTTTGTCTGTCGGCCCGCTTACAATCAATCCCGCCCTTCTCTTCCTGCCGATCTTTGCCTTCAAGGCATTTTTGATCGCGCCTTCTTGGCGGATTGGTAAAAGCGGCGTCTTTTTTCTTCTCTTTTTATTGTATTCTTTTCTCGTTACTTTTTTTGCGCCCCGATTTTTTGCAGACCAAATTCAGGTTGTCTGGAGCGCACGGGACGCGCTCGGATCAAAATACGCAAGACCACTGGCACCCGGCGCGGGAAACATCACGCAAACCCTGTATGCCGTTGCAGGAGCAATATGCTTTTTTTCATCGATGAAG
>DIHF01000064.1:79612-119196 GCA_002420015.1 Micavibrio sp. UBA5703 | reverse complement strand
CACATCAAACACCGTCATTGCACGGCTTGTCCGTGCAATCCAAATGGATCACACGCATAAAGCGTGTGATGACGAAGTTTGTGATGCTATTTTAAACGACTATAACTAAGCCGCCGCTTTTTTCTTCCCGCCTTTGGCCGCCTTGGTGATGAGGCTGTGGGCGCGCAGACGGATTGCGTTGATCCGGATGAACCCGGCGGCATCTTTCTGGTCGTAGCCGCCTTCCTCGTCCATGCTGGATTGTTTGGGATCGTACAGCGCCACCGGCGATGTGCGGGCGATGGGGTAGGCCACGCCCTTGAGCAGTTTCACCGTTACCGTGCCGTCGATCATTTCCTGCGCCTTGTTCATGGCGGCCATCAGGAATTCCATTTCGGGCGCGAACCAGAAGCCGTTATAAACCAGCTCCGCCACTTTCGGCGAAAGGGAGTCGCGCAGCTTCATAACCTCGCGGTCCATTGTCAGGCCTTCGAGGTCGCGGTGGGCGTTGTGCAAAATCGTGCCGCCCGGCGTTTCATAAACGCCGCGCGATTTGATGCCGACGAAACGGTTTTCCACCATATCAAGCCGCCCGATGCCGTGCTTCGTGCCGAGTTCGTTAAGGTACTCGAATAGGGGCAGGGGCTTTGTTTCTTTCCGTCCGTCGCCTTTATTCTCAACTTTCACCGGCACGCCGTCCTTGAAGGTGATTTCGATGATGTCGGGCGTATTCGGCGCTTTTTCGATGCTGGCGGTTCTTGAGTACACGTCTTCATCCGCCGCCGCATTCGGGTCTTCGAGAATGCCGGCCTCGTGCGAAATGTGCAGGAGGTTGTCGTCCTCGGAATACGGCTTGGAGCGCGAGGCTTTGATCTCGATGCCGTGCTGCTCGGCGAAATGGATCATGTCGCTGCGGCCCTTGAAGCGGTCGAGGAAGGATTGCATTTTCCACGGCGCGAGAACCTTGATGTCGGGCTTGAGCGCGTAATAGGAGAGTTCAAAACGCACCTGGTCGTTGCCCTTGCCGGTCGCACCGTGCGAAACATATTGCGCCTTTTCTTTTTGCGCGATTTCGATCTGGCGCTTGGCGATGACAGGCCGCGCAATGGATGTGCCGAGTAGGTAGCGGCCCTCATAAACGGCCTGCGATTTGAAAACGGGGAAGATGAAATCGGTGACGAATTCCTCTTTCAGGTCTTCGATATAGACGGCGCTGGCGCCGATCTTTTTGGCTTTTGCTTCCGCCGCCTTGAAGTCTTCCTTCTGGCCGACATCGGCGATATAGGCGACAACGTCATAACCTTCCTCGATCAGCCATTTGAGAATAATGGAGGTATCGAGGCCGCCGGAGTAGGCGAGGACGACTTTTGGTTTTGCACTCATGAGTTTTTCCTTTTTAAATTTGTTCTTCTTATACGGTTAGAATACGGGAAATGCCAGCGCTACTTTTATGCCAAACAGCACAATGAATGTTTTCGCCAGCCAGACAAAAACCCGCCGCCCTTCGTAATTTTCCGAGGATTTCCAGATCGGTATGACCATGAACCCGGTCCAGAGCAGCACCAGCAGGTGAATGAGAATGGAAAGGAGACCGATAAAGCCGCCGATGCTGCCCGCTGCGGTGGCAAGAACTTCGCCTGCGACTGCCGGAAGGAAGAAGTAAATCCAGAAGGCTTCGACCAGTGGAAATTCCCCCTTGATAAGGTCGCGGGCGATTTCCTCGAACCCGTCGTCGCTGTCGTCTTGTTCCCTTTTTGTCATGAGTATTCTCCATATTCCATCGTCCCGTCACCCCCGTGGCGAAGCTTGCGCAGCAAGGTTCGCTAAGACGACGGGGGTCCACAAAGACAGCGGGCAAAGCCCGCTGACATTTCTGGATCCCCGCTGTTTAAACCTGCTTCGCCAAGGCTTCGCAGGTCGCGGGGATGACGAATGGGGGAACTTTAATACCTCATCCGGGCTTTGGCAACAGTGCTTACTCGGCCTCGGAGTCCGGCGTTTCTTGCAGTGACACCCCGGCATTTTCAAGGCACCACGCCAGTATGGCCTTTTGCACGTGAAGGCGGTTTTCGGCCTCGTCGTATATGACGCTTGCCGGGGATTTTGCGACATCCTCGGAGACTTCCTCCCATTCGTGGATCGGCAGGCAATGCATGAAAATGGCGTTATTTTTTGCAAGGTTCATCAAAGCGCCATTGACCTGATAGGGCCAGAATTTCTCGATGGCTTTGCCTTCCTGCCCCAGCGACACCCAGGTATCGGTCACAAGGACATCCGCATTCTTCGCGGCGGCTTTTGCGTCCGCCGTAACATTCGCGCCTTTCGGGGCCTTGCCGTGCAGATCCTCGGGAACGGCCAGAACAAGGTCGAAATTGAAAATCTTTGAGGCTTGCACAAACGTATTGGACACATTGTTGATATCGCCGAACCACGCGACTTTTTTGCCTTCGATGGGGCCGAGCTTTTCCTCGATGGTCAGGATATCGGCCATAATCTGGCACGGATGCGACTGGTTGGTCATGCCGTTGATGACGGGGATGGAGGCATGGCGGCTCAGTTCCTTCATCATGTCCTGATTGCTCATCCGCAGCATGATGGCATCGACGTAGCGCGACAGCACATTGGCCGTGCTTTCGACGCTTTCCGCACCGCCGAGCTGGATTTCGTCCATGTTCATGACGACCGTATGGCCGCCGAGCTGTTTCATGGCCAGATCAAAGCTCATGCGCGTGCGTGTCGAGCGCTTGTCGAACACCATCGCCAGCGATAGGCCCTTGAAGATTTGCGGCGGGTTGAATTTATTTTTCTTGAGGTCGTGGGCGTGGGCGAGTATCCCCCGTAGCGTGTCGCCGGGGATTTCAGAAAGATCAATAAAATGTCTTACAGGTTTCATGGCATTTGCCCCTATCGCTGGTATCGCAGCATGTCGTAAAAGTTGGGAAATTTCCTAAGGCCGCCCGGTGTTCGCGGCTGGTTTACGCGGTTGGTCAGGCAGTGCGGCCCGCCGCCGGATTTGATGAATTCGCCGACATCGACCATGTGCACGGCGTAATCATGGCTTTCTATTTCACGGCGCAGATTGTCGCTGCAAAGGGGCATGACGATGTTATGGCGGTCGACGGTAATGACGTTGCAGCCGAATTTTTGTGCGTCTTCTTCGTGTACAAGAATAATCGTTTCATTTTCAGCCGCTTTTTGGACGGATTCAAATGATTTACGGTTCATGCCGCCCGGATAGCAAATCATATGTCCGCCGGGAAGCGGGGCAAGCGAAGTGTCTAGATGATAAAACCCGTTCGCAACTTCGATTCCCTGTACCTTGACTTCCATGAACTCTTTCAAAAGCCCGTGCGAACCTATGCTTGACCTGCATGTGTCGATATTTTCGTCGTCACCATAACCAGACCAGAACATATCCCGGTACGGATCGTACAAATTGTCACCACCTTCAAAGTTCTGGATGTTTCGGCCCAGCATGAATGTCGGGCGGGAGCCGTTGAGATGCGTTTTCTCGAGATCGCTTTTTAAAGATTCCAGGGCGCACATTTGCGCCTGCAATTCCGGTGTGCGGGCTGCATGTTTAAAACGGCTGTAAAGGGTATGAAAGATCGGTGGGGCTTTCACTGCGTTTGCGTTGTCAGGGGGCAGAGTCATAAGAGAAACGGAGGAGTCCGCTGTGAAAACCTGATCAACCAGCCCTTCTACGGGATCGACGAGAATGACCTGTGCGCCGAGGGATTCAAGTTTTTCCTTGAGCGCGTTCCATTGATCGACGGCAAGGCCGGGGTCAAAATCGTTGCCGGAGATAAACCTGTTCGGGGCGGGGTGTCCGGGTTTCTGGTGCTTTTCGATGCGCGGGTCGTAGTAATCCGGCCTGCACATCAGAAAAATGGGAGCCAGAATGTTCAGATGTCTTTCCGTTCCATTGATGTGCAGATTACTCATTGCCTGTTGACCTTCAATCTTCCTGTTTCAGGGTTTTGTCCAGAATGTCGAGTGTATCCTGCGCCTGTGCTTTGGTGATGATAAGCGGCGGCGTGATGCGCAGAGTCGCCTTGCCGGCCTGGCTGGCCATCAGGCCGTTTTTCTGCAGGGCGCGCAGGAGCTTTTTGATCTCAATCGTGGTGTCGATTCCGAGCATCAGGCCTTGTCCCCGGACATCCGTGATCTTGTTGGATTGCCGCTGGATTTCCTTTATGCCTTCCAGCATGAACGCGCCGACCTTTTGAACATTCTCCAGAAAACCGGGCTTGAGGATTTCGCTGATGACCGTATGGGCTACGGCAGTTGCCAGCGGGTTGCCGCCATAGGTGGTGCCGTGCGAGCCGACCGTCATGTGTTTGGCGAAACGGTCTTTGGCGACCATCGCGCCGACTGGGAAGCCGCCGCCCAGCCCCTTGGCCAGCGCGGCGATGTCGGGCGCGGCACCAAAGGATTCATAGGCAAAGAAGGTGCCGAGGCGGCCCATGCCGACCTGCACTTCGTCGAAGATCAGCGCGATGTCGTGCTTGTCGCACAAAGCGCGGATTTCCTTGATGAAGCCGATATTGGCCGGGTTGAGGCCGCCTTCGCCCTGTATGGGTTCAAGGATGATGGCTGCCGTTTTTTCGCTGATGAACGCGGCGGCGGAGTCCGCATTGTTGAAATCGGCGAAATGCACGCCGGGAAGATAGGGGCCGAAGAAGGGCTGCGTGTGGCGTTTTTCGGTGACGCTGGCCGCGCCGAAGGTCCGGCCGTGGAAGCTGTTGTGGAAGGCGATGATCTCGTTGCATTCCGGCCCTTTTTCTTCATAGGCCCATTTGCGTACGAGCTTGAGCGCGGCTTCCACGCTTTCCGTGCCGGAGTTGGAAAAGTAAACCTTGTCGAAGCAGGAGTTTTCGATCAGGAGCTTGGCGCATTTCAGCTTGGCTTCCGTGCAGTAGGAGGCCTGACAGATCATCAGCTTTGCGGCCTGATCGTTGATTGTCTTTAATATGGCGGGGTTGGCATGGCCCAGCGAGGCCACCGCATAACCGATCGAGCAGTCGATATATTTGTTGCCTTCGACATCCCAGGCGTAGACGCCTTCGCCGCGCTCCAGTGCGAAGGGCTGCGGCTCGTAATTTTTAATCAGGTACTTTGCGGATTCCTCAACAATTTTTTGAGAATCAGATGTCACGCTTTTGCTCCTCCGATGGCTTTCTGGGCTTCAACTTCGTTCATGTAATTTTTGCGTTCGGATTCCTTGAACAGCATGGTGCCGGGGCCGACAGGCTCGAAAATTTCATTGTAAAGCGCATCCTGCCGCAGGCCGTTGATGAGGTGAATGCGCTTGACGCCCGCATCCAGCGCCTTGAGGCAGTTTTCCAGCTTCACCTTCATGCCGCCTGTCGCGGTGCCGTCCTTGATGTAGCGGGGGATTTGTACATCTGTGATCGTGAAGGCGGCTTTGCCGTTGATGAGGACGCCGTCGACATCGCTGAGGAACATCAGCTTGTCTGCAGTTGCGCCGATGGCGAGTTCCGTGGCGATGGTGTCGGCATTGACGTTGCACAGCGTTCCGTTCTCCAGCGTGGCGAGGCAGCCGCAGGCGACAAAATTCGTGACCTTGAAAAGACGCATGATGGGGCGTTTGTTCGCGCCGCGTATGTCGGCGACATAGCCGTAATCGACGGGCTTCTTCGGGCGCAATTGGGCGCGCAGCCATTCATGCGGCACGGCGTTGAAGGCGTAACCTTCAAGCCCGTTTCTGGCCATGCTTTCATTGATGCTGAGCGCCAGGGTGCCGCCGATGACTTCTTTGATAACGCCGAGCGTGGCTTTGTCGGTGATGCGGCGGCCGTCTTTTTTCCTGATGCCGATGCCGCGTTTTTCGAGCGCCTCGTCGACGGCGCGGCCACCGCCGTAAACCAGCAATACTTTAATACCAAGGAAGTTCAGCTTTTTGATGTTGGCGAGCAGATTGTCGAGCGATTTGCGGTCCTCGATGATCTTGCCGCCCGCTTTGATGACGAACAGATTATCGCGGAACTTGCTTTCATAGAACGCGTTGATGAAAAAATTCGCGGTTCTTTTTTTCTTTTTTGCCGACTTTACCGGCGCGGTTTTTTTCTTTGCCATTTTATTTCACCTCTATGGATAGACAGGCCCGAGAATATCAAGCCCCGCCGTTTCTTCCAGCCCGAACATCAGGTTCATATTCTGAACGGCGGTGCCGCCCGCGCCCTTGATGAGATTGTCGATGGCACCCTGGACGATGAAGCGGTCTTCACCCGCCGCCTGCACCGACAGGTCGGCGTAGTTGGAGCCGACGATATTGGCCAGCGCGACTTCTTTTTGCAGCCTGATAAAGGGGTGGCCGGAATATGTTTTAGCGACAATGTCGCTATTGATAGGTTTTGAAGTGCTCACAAAGGCCGTGGCGAAGATGCCCCGCGTGAACGGCCCGGAGGTCGGGACGAAATTAAGTTGCGCGGGGGTGATGCCCCCGGCGCGGATAATCTCCGGAATATGTCGATGGGAGTTTACATTGTAGCTTTTCATGTTGTGGTTGCGGACCGGGTGGTGCGTGCCATCGCCCGGCGACTTGCCCGCGCCGCTGGAACCGGTTACGGCCATAATGTCGGCATGCTCAATTGCACCCTTAAAGGGGTAGAGCAAAAGCTGGGAGAGCAGGGCAAAGCAGCCGGGATTGGCGACGGTTTCCGCGCCCTTGATTTTATCCCTGTATCCCGTTTCGGGCAGGCCGTAGACGACCTTTTTCAGGAGGTCAGGGTAGCTGTGAGCGACTCCGTAATATTTTTGATACGTCTCGGCATCGTCCAGCCGGAAATCCGCCGACAGGTCGATGATTTTGGTTTTGCCGATCAGCGCCGCCACGGTGTCTTGTGCCGTCTTGTGTGGTAGGCATAGGAATACAATGTCGCTATTTTCAGCAACCTTGAGAGGTTCCGCCCCTGTGATTTTGTGGCTGAGATGCGCAAGATGCGGGTAGAGGTTGCCGACCGGCTCGCCGTCATGCTGGCGCGAGGTCAGATCGCCGATTTCCACATGCGGATGTGCGAGCAGCAACCGCAGCAGCTCAAGGCCCGTATAGCCGGTCACGCCGATGATGGATGCGCGGATCTTCTTAGGCGGCATGGCCAACCGCCCATCTGGAGATCACGAGGTTCAGCCATTCATTGTTGGGGTTGAAGGCGTTATAGGTCAGGATGCCGAGCGCCTCGCCCACGATGTCCCGCCCGACCTGGTTATCGGTCACGGGGCCGCTGATGACGTCGATCGGCAGGCCGATCTTCGCGCATTCTTCGGCCAGCTTGATCGCCCCCACGGGATCGCGGGCGCAGCCGATATGCAGGTAAACGTTCTTCTGAATTTCTTTGTCCTTGAGCAGCGGCATGACACCGTAGCGCCCCAGCAACCCATCGCCGAATTCGACCATGATCGCGTCCGGGTCTTTTTTGGATAAATGGTTGATTGCGCCCTTGGCCACCTCGACGATGGTTTTATCGTCCAGATTGGCGGTGGAGGTAATGCCCGCGTCGACGAAGGAAACGGCGTTGAATACGCCATAATCTTCCATCTTGAACAGATCGCGCATCGCGCCCACGCCGGAGAGCTTGGCCCCGGCCAGTTTCATGCCCATGCGCACAAGCGTTTTCGTGATTTCCACGGCAACGGTCGTCTTGCCGCTGTCCATGCTCGATCCTGTGGTGACGATCAGCGGCACATCGGATTTCAGGGTTTTGGATGGTTTGAACAAGGTGGCCTGACCGATGTTAAGGAGTTTATTGTTACGGCATATCCCGCCCAACACGCGGATTCTCAAGGGGTCGCCGACTTCCTTGGTGTTGGCCGAGGTGCATTCCCCCGCCACGCCACCCATGTTCAGGAGGTGAATGACATCGCCCGTTTTGAGAGTCTTGGGCAGGCGCCCGACAAAGCCCTTGAGTGCCATGCGCTCGCCCAGCGCCACGGCGATGATGTCGCCTTTTTTAAGTTTGGACATGCGGCCGGAAGGCAGTTCCAGCTCGTTATAAATCGATTTGTCCTCAAGGACCTGTGCCGCCAGCACCGTTCCCATATCGCAGGACAGGTCGTCCGTCAGGTTTTCCTTCTGCGCCAGCGCCAGGTTTTTCGTGACGGAGCTGATTTTATCAATCTGTATTTTTTTCATGTTTTCAAATGCCTTATAGGTGTCGAGCATGCAATTGTTTAACCGGCCTTGCAAGAGCCTTATCGGCTCCGCTCCCATCTACACGTCTTAATTTTTTGTGCTGAAAATTACAAAGGAAAAAAGCCGCCAGACGGGTGTTGTCAGCGGGTACGTCGCCCGAGGGTGACGGGAATAATCTGTGTGTTTCCTGTGTACATGCTGTTGAAAATGTTCTCAATGGCCTGGATTGTCAAGGAAATTATCATTTCTCCAGCTTCAATGCCTCTTCCACCAGCGTCACCCAGTATTCGATACCCAGCGGGATGATGTCGTCGTTGAAATCGTATTGCGGGGTGTGAAGCCCCCGGTTGTGGTTGCTGGCCGGGTCTTTTTCGCCCTGACCCATTTTGATGTAGCAGCCCGGCTTTTCGGCCAGCATGGCCCCGAAATCCTCCGCGCCCATGCTGGGGGCGATATCGGTATCGACATTTTCTGCGCCGACGATCCGGCGGGCGATGGATGCACAAAATTCCGTGGCTTCGGGGTCGTTTATGGTCGGGTCGTAGCCTTCGGTGAAGCTGCACTCGGCTTTTGCCCCGTGCAGGGCCGCGCTAGCGGTCGCCATTTCCTCCACCCGTTTTTTGAGCATGGCCCTTACGGCGGGGTCGAAGCTGCGGATGGTGCCCGTGAGCGTTGCCGTTTCCGCGATGACGTTGAACGCGCCGGTGCCGGCGTTGAAATTGGTGACGCTGATGACGCCCGGCTGGACGGGATTAAGCGTGCGGCTGATGAGGGTTTGCAGGGTGGTCACGATCTGCGCGCCGACAACCACCGGGTCGATGGTGTTGTGCGGCTGGGCCGCGTGGCCGCCCTTGCCGTGGATGGTGATGGAAAAACGGTCCGCCGCCGCCATGATCGGGCCGGGGCGCAGGCCGATCGTGCCTTTGGGGAGTCCAGGCCAGTTATGCATTCCGTAAACGGCATCGCAGGGAAATTTTTTGAACAGGCCTTCTTTTATCATCAGGATAGCGCCGCCCTGGCCTTCTTCGGCGGGCTGGAAGATCAGGTGGACCTTGCCGTCGAAGTTGCGCGTCTCGCTCAAATATTTCGCCGCGCCCAGCAGCATGGCCGTGTGGCCGTCATGGCCGCAGCCGTGCATCTTGCCGGGGGTTTTGGATTTCCACGGCTTGTTGTCGGCCTCTGTGATATCAAGCGCGTCCATGTCGGCGCGGAGGGCAATGGCTTTGCCGGAGGAGGTTTTTTGCCCTTCGATGGTGGCGACGATTCCGGTTTTGGCGATGCCGCGCTCGAATTTTATGCCCCATGCGGCGAGTTTTTCGGCCACAAGGTTGCTGGCGAATTCCTCCTCATAGGCGGTCTGCGGGTTTTCGTGCATCGCACGGCGGTAGGCGGCGATTTCATCCTTCATGGCGGCGATGGAGTTTGATTTTGTCATGCTTCCTATTTAAACCACAGAGATCACAGAGTAAATATTGAGCTCACAGAGTTCTTGTTTTTGTTTCAAGTGCTTATAAAAAACTCTGTGGCCTCTTAAAACCTCAAGGTTCTCTGTGGTTTATAAATTCATCTTTCTCGGGTCGAAGGCATCGCGCACAGCCTCGCCTATGAATGTCAAAAGCGAGAGCATGATAGCAAGGGAAAAGAAGGCCGCAATGCCCAGCCACGGCGCCTGAAGGTTGTTTTTCCCTTGTGCGAGCAATTCACCCAATGACGGCGAACCGGGGGGCAGGCCGAGGCCCAGAAAATCAAGAGATGTCAGGGCGGTGATCGATCCGGTCAGGATAAAGGGCATAAAGGTGATGGTGGCGACCATCGCGTTCGGCAGCACATGCCGCCACATGATGACCGGGTTGGAAATGCCCAGCGCATGGGCGGCGCGGACGTAGTCGAAATTGCGGGCGCGCAGGAATTCGGCGCGCACGACATCCACCAGCGACATCCACGAAAACAGCAGCAGGATAAGCAAAAGCGTCCAGAAGCCGGGGATGAACATGCTGGAGAAAATGATAAGGATATAAAGGCTGGGCATGGAGGACCAGACCTCGATGACGCGCTGCATGGTCATGTCGAGCCGCCCGCCGTAATAGCCCTGTACCGCGCCCGCCGCGATGCCGATGACGGAGCTGACCAGCGTGAGGGCGAGGCCAAACAGCACCGAAATGCGAAAGCCGTAAATCACCCGCGCCGCGACGTCGCGCCCCTGATCGTCGGTGCCGAGCCAGTTGTCGCGCGTGGGTGGGGAGGGTGCAGGCTGGGGCAACGTGTAATTAATGGTATCAAAGGAAAACGGAATCGGCGGCCAGAGCGCCCAGCCGTTTGCTGCGATTTTCTCCCTGACATAAGGATCGCGGTATTCGGCCTCGGTTTCAAAGTCGCCGCCGAAGGTTGTTTCGGGATAGTTGAAGAAAACAGGCGCGAAATATTTGCCCTCGTATTTCACCAGCAGCGGCTTGTCGTTGGCGATGAATTCGGCGGACAGGGCCAGCAGCAGCAGGAACAGGAAAATCCAAAGACTCCAGAAGCCGCGCTTGTTGGCGCGGAATTGTGCAAGGCGGCGGCGGGTGAGGGGGGAGAGGGTCACGCCGTCCTCGATTCAAAATCGATGCGGGGGTCGACCATCACGTAGACGATATCGCGCACGAGCGTCATGACAAGGTTAATCAGGGCATAAAAATAAAGCGTCCCGAGAACCACCGGATAATCGCGGTTGATGACGCTTTCGTAGCCCAGAAGGCCCAATCCATCGAGACTAAAGATAACCTCGATGAGCAGTGATCCGGTGAAAAAGATATGCACGAAGGCGGCGGGGAAACCGGCGATCACGATCAGCATGGCGTTGCGGAACACGTGGCCGTAAAGCACCTGCCGCTCGCCTAGCCCCTTGGCGCGGGCGGTCATGACGTATTGTTTGCCGATTTCATCAAGAAACGAGTTTTTCGTCAGCATCGTCAGCCCCGCAAAGCCGCTGATGACCATGGCGATAATGGGTAGCGTCATGTGCCACATGTAATCGAGCGCCAGCTGGATCGGCCCCATATCCTGCCAGTTGTCCGACACCAGCCCGCGCAGCGGGAACAGGTCGAAATACCGCCCGCCCGCGAACACGACGATCAGCAAAATGGCGAACATGAAAGAGGGGATGGCATAGCCAACGAAAATCGCCGCGCTGGTCCAGATGTCGAAAGATGTGCCGTCGCGCACGGCCTTTTTGATGCCGAGCGGAATGGAGATCAGGTAGATAATCAGCATCGACCACAGGCCGAGAGAAATCGACACCGGCATTTTCTCGACGACCAGCTCCAGCACGCCGATATCGCGGTAATAGCTCTGCCCGAGATCAAAACGCGCATAGTTCTTCACCATCATGAAAAAGCGTTCATAAGCGGGCTTGTCGAAGCCGTAAAGCGCTTCAAGTTCCTTGATAAATTCGGGGTCGAGGCCCTGCGCCCCCCGGTATTTGCTGGTCTGGCCGGTGGCGCTTTGCACCGATCCGCCGATATCACCGCCGGAGGAGCCGCCGAAGCGGGCTGTGGCTTCGGTGTTGTGGCCCTGAAGCTGGGCGATCATGCGCTCGACCGGGCCGCCGGGGACGAACTGGATAATCACAAAAGACACCAGCATAATCCCGAACAATGTCGGGATCATCAGGAGCAGGCGTTTCAGGATGTATGAGGCCATGATTACGGTTTAATATTCCAGTCCTTAACGGTCCAGCGATTGCCTTCATATCTGAAAACCGCCAGCGCGCCGGTTGCGAGCTTAAGTGTATGCTGTTTTTTGAAGCCTTCAAAGTCCCCCGTTAAATGCGGGGCGAAGCGGGCGATGCCGTTGGAGGTGACCACAAGGACGGTTTCGTTGTCGTCATGGGCGCGAATCTGCTCGGCAAATCCCTGCCAGTTGTGGATAATCTGCGCCGGGTCGGCGTTCCATCCGGGCGGCACGATGGCGCGTTCGTCCCAATCCTTTATGGCGTCCGCTCCGATGCGGGCGATAACCGCGTCTTCGGGCTGGTTTTCATCCGGGCCGTAGTCGATTTCATTGAAGATATCGAGCGTATAGACCGGGTTTGTTACGCCGGATTCTTTAACGGCGATCTGAGCCGTTTCCTGCGTGCGCTTGAGTTGCGAGGCGTAAACCACGTCGGGAATTAACCGATTGTCTTTTAAATAGCGGCCTATGGCGCGGGCCTGTTCCCGGCCTTTGTCAACGAGAGGTAAATCGGTGCGCGCACCGACGCGGGTGGGCGTCTGGCCGGGGTCGAAGGTGTTGCCGTGGCGGGCGATAATCAGCGTGGTCATGGGAATTGGTCGCCATACGCGGCCAGCATTTTCTCGGCGCGTTTGATATCCTCCGGCGCGTCGATGCCGGAACGGATGAGGCCGGAGGGGATTTTGACTTTGACCGCCTGAATCTGGATGCCGTTTTCCAGCATGCGGAGCTGCTCCAGCCCTTCGAGTTTCTCATAGGGGCTTTGTGGCAGTTCGCAGAACTTCTCAAGGATGTCGGACCGGAACCCGTACAGCCCCATATGCTGGTAAACCGGGGATTTATCGCCCTTTTCGCGCAGGGTTTCTTCGGCACGGATGGCGGGAAGGATGTTTTTTGAAAACCACAGGGCGCGGCCTTCTTTGTTGATGACAGCGGTTGTTCCGCTGAAGGGCGTTTTCTTTTTGGCCTCGCGCAGGCGGTCGAGGTCTTCCCAGCTTAGTTGATGGACGGGCGTGACGACTTCGGGCCTGTCTTTTTCGATGAACGCCTTGATAAGCGTTTTAATGACCGCAGGCGGCGTAAAGGGCGCATCGCCCTGAAGGTTCACAATAAAGTCCGGCCATTCATCCAATTGACGAAGCGCAGACAAGACGCGGTCCGATCCGGTGGCGCAGCTTGCGGGGGTCATGATGCAGGGAACGCCGATTTCCTTGGCGTGACTTTCGATCCGCCGGTCTTCGGTGGTGATGAAGACGGTGGCGTTTTTAATATCCACCGTGGCGGCTTTGGCGATCGCCGCGACGCGCTCCAGCATCGTTCGCCCGCCGATTTTCGCCAGCGGCTTTCCGGGGAAGCGCGAGGAGCCGTAACGGGCCGGTATGGCGATGGCTATCTTCATGGCGCCGGGGTTGCCTGTTGTGCCTGAGCAGGGGTTGTCCACCATGTGCTCTCGATCAGCGGGCTTATGCCTGAGAGCGTTTCAGGGCGCTGGATTTTGTTCCAGCGCGCAATGCGCCATTTCGGGTAATGCCACATCGGGATAACGTAGTGGTTCCACAGCAGGATGCGGTCAAGCGCACGGCAATGCGCCACCAGATCTTCGCGGGAGGATGCCTGGATCAATTGCTCGACAAGCTCGTCCACGGCCTTGTCCTTGATGCCGATATAATTGCGCGAGCCGGGCAGGTCGGCCTTGTCGCTGCCCCAGAAGTCGCGCTGCTCGTTGCCGGGTGAACTCGACTGGCCGAAAACGCCGACGGTCATGTCGAAGTCGAACTCATTCATGCGGTTTTGATACTGCGCGGTATCGACGACGCGGAATGTCGCCTTCACACCGATGCGGTCGAGGTTCTTGATGAAGGGCAGAACCCAGCGCTCGAATTGCGGATTGGAATCGAGGATTTCAAATTCAAGCCGCTGCGTGCCGTTGGAGCGGATTCCGTCGGGGCCGAGTTTATATCCGGCCTCGTCGAGAAGCTGCTGGGCCTTGCGCAGATTGTCGCGGTTGTTGCCGCTGCCGTCGGTGGCCGGGGCTTTGTATTCCCCGGTGAAGGATTCCTCCGGGACGCGGCCCCTGAATTGCTCCAGAATTTCAAGTTCGCGCGCTTCGGGAAGGCCGACGGAGGCCAACTCGGAATTGGCAAAATAGCTCTGGCTGCGCTCGTAGGTGCCATAGGCGAATTGCTTGTTCGACCATTCGAAGTCGAAGGCATAAGCCAGCGCCTGACGCACCTTGCGGTCCTGAAACACCGGGCGGCGGATGTTATAGATGAAAGCCTGCATTCCCGCCGGACGTTCGTTGTGAATTTCTTCTTTCACGATGCTGCCGTTTTTGACAGCTTCGGTGTCGTAGGCTGTCGCCCAGAGTTTGGCCATGTTTTCGACCTGTACGTCGAATTCCCCGGCCAGAAACGCTTCGAGCGCGACGTTGCCGTCGCGGTAGTAATCGTACTGCACGCGCTCGAAATTATAAAAGCCCTTGAAGAAGGGGAGATTCTTGCCCCACCAATCGGGATTGCGGACATATTCGATAGAGCGTCCCGCCTCGACCTTGCCGATTTTATACGGCCCGCTGCCGAGCGGCGGCTCCAGCGAGGTCACGCCGAAATCGCGTCCTTCGGCGGTCCAGTAGTGTTTGGGAAGGACGGCCATTTCCGCGACGATCAGCGGCAGTTCTGCATTGCCTTTGACCGCGAATTCGAATTTGACGCGGCGCTCGGTTACGGCGGTGACGGATTTCACGTCGTGGTAATAGGCTTTGAAAAAGGGCGTGCCTTTTTCCATGAGGGTGTTGAACGTCCACACGACATCGTCGGCGGTGATGGGCTGGCCGTCATGCCATTTTGCCTCGGGCCGCAGGTTGAAGGCGATCCAGTCGCGGTCCTTGCCCATTTCAACGGTTTCGGCCAGCACGCCGTAAAGCGTGAACGGTTCGTCCCATGAGTTTTGCATCAGGCTTTCATAGACGAAACCGCTGCGCAGGAAGTTGAGGCCGTCCGCAGGCTCGCCCTTGACGATGAAGGGGTTGAGGGAATCGAAGCTGCCGACCGCGCCAAGTTTTAGCATGCCGCCTTGCGGCGCATCGGGATTTGCGTAGTCCAGATGCTTGAAGTCAGGGCCGTATTTCGGTGCGCCGTGCAGGGCGAGGGCGTGTACGGGCTGCACGATTTCTTCGGCGATTGCCGGACCGATGACCGGCGCGGGGGTTTCCACGGCGGCGGCCGGTGGCGTTTCGGTTTCCTGCGCGGCGGCAGAGAAATTGAGGAGCAGCAGGAAAACACTCAGAAGAGAAAATATTTTCATTCTATCAAGCCCTATAGATAAGAGTGATAACAAACCCATATGTCCGTCGAAGAGCGCCATTTTAACGTTTTGGCCCCCAAAGTCACGCCGGAATTGGAGGAATAGCCACATTTTAAATAATTATTAATGGTTAACCTTTACCCTTGGTAGGGAAGCAAATCTTAAATAATTAAAGGGGTGGAAAATGGCCGATAAAGATAATAATGCAGGAATGAAAGAGTTATACGATGCGGCAGAGACGCTCAGAAAAACATTTCCAGAGGTTGGCCTTGATGAAATCAATCGTGCGGTTTGTGGTGGGTCAAGTTCCCGGGCGAGTGTAGAAACGCATTTTAGCATCTTGAAGGGATTTTCTCTCGAGATTCGGAAAGAAGAAGTTATGGCGTGCGATCCAAGATGGACGCCGGATGTTAAAAAGGCCGCCGATACAGTGATTGGTGCCGATAAAACAGATGTTACAGGTTTGGCAAAGTTTTTGTCGGATCTTGATCCGAAGGTTTTAGCAGGTATACCTACAAATGAAATAAGCAATGTTCTGTTTAAAAATGAAATCCAAAACTCTGATTTCGGTAAGATGGGCGCGGACGATGTTATGAATGCTTTGGGTGAGCCCAAAAATATCGCACCACCGTCGGTTCCAAAGCCGTAGATTGGTTCGCTGCAAGAATTACGCCGCCCTTTGCCGCCGGTATGCGCCGGGCAGGTCGGGCTTGCCGAACAGGAATCCCTGTCCGTAGTTGATGTCGTAATCCAGAAGTTCCTTGACGGTATGCTCGCTCTCGATTTTTTCGGCGATGACGCCGATGCCGTTGGCCTCCAGTTTTTTCTTCATGCGCACCATGTCGTTGAATTGTCTGTCGGTGGCCATTTCGCGCAAAAGCCACGCGGAATCCAGTTTCACGAAACGGATTTTGTATTTCTGCAAAAGCGCGATGTCCGGCTCTTCCTGCCGCATGTGGTCGAGCGAGAACGCGCAGCCCAGCTTGCCGATGCCGTCGATGATCTGAAGCACCGGCATGCTTAAGGACTCAAAATCCGCCTGCGGGATTTCAAAGATCAGGCGCGAGGCAAGAGCGCGGTTCCTGGCGAGGAATCCGAGAAGCTCCTTCATATAGGCCGTATTCTTGAGTGTGGTCTGCGTGACGTTGATGAAAAACGGCGCGGCTTTTTTGACGTTCTCCGACTTCTTGATGATCTTGAGGCAGTGAACCAGCAAAAGATGATCGATGTTCTCGCCGAGATTTTCTTCTCTGGCCTGTTGCATATAGCGCGTCGCGGGCAGATAAACGCCGGGTTTGGCACCGATGCGCGCATAGATCTCGTAAAAGCGCGTTTTGCGCTGCGGCAGGCGGACGATGGGCTGGACGAAAATATCGACGCGCCCGTCGCGTACGGCACTCTGGACAAGATCCTTGATGACCATCTCGGTCAGGTTGGTTCTGGCGGCGTAAGGATCGTCGTTGGAAAAATTATTGGTGAGAGCGGCGACAAGCTCCTGCGGTCTTGCGACCGGGAAGCTTTCCGTGTCCATGTCCGGCCCTTCGTTTTCTGCGGCTGAGGCTTGCGCTTCCTCTTCCTCCGCGAAAAGCTGGCGTGCGGTTTTGGGGCCGGGTTTTTTGGCTACAGGGTTGTTTACTTTGGACTGCTTCGCTTTGACGGTCAGCTCTATGGGTTCGTCATTTTGTTGCGCCACGAAATTCTGCCAGTTCACGCTCTGGCTCGTGTTCATTACTTTTTCCCTGATGTTGACGATTTCATCGGCCTGGCGTGCCAGTTCCTTTGCCGTATCTTCCTGGCGGTTGTGCAGGGCGCTGATGTTGTAATCGGTCTTGTTCTCCCAGTTGCGCCGCTGGGTGGAGTCGAGAAGGATGATATAGGCCACGGCAGTAAACCCGCCCGTGAGGATCGCAAGTTCCATAGAAACCATGGCGATCATGGCGACAAAGGTTGCCGAGATCGTGATGGCGATGGCGGTGAATACGGGATTGGAGCGCTGAGGCTTCGGCTCGCGCTTGCTCTTATTCTTTTTCTTTGCTGTCTTTTTCAAAAATTCGAGAGCCATAGGCTGCCCTGCCGCCTTTTTGTTTAACGTTTGTTATTTATTATTTAATCCCACGCCAACGGCTTGACCGATATTGCCATATCCGTCGGCTTTAAGCAGCATCAGTAATTCCTCATTCACGGAATTTGCCACAGCCGGACCTTTGAACACAAGGGCGCTGTAGAGCTGGAGCAGGGAGGCTCCGGCCTTGATTTTGTCGTAAGCGTTCTGGCCGCTGGAGATTCCGCCGACCCCGATAATGGGGATTTTTCCCTTGGTGAATTTGTAAAACGCGGCGATAGCCTGTGTTGACATATCGCGTAGCGGCGCGCCGGAAAGCCCGCCCGGATGCGCCCTGAAGGGTTCGGGAAGGTAATCCGGCCGCGCCAGCGTCGTGTTGGTCAGGATAATCCCGTCGATTCCCGCATTCATGAGTGTCGCTGCGATTTCGCCGCGCCGGTCGTCGTCCATGTCGGGGGCGAGTTTCACCAGCAGCGGCGGCGGATGCTTGCCGCAGGATTTGGCGCGTTCCTCCATCACGGTTTCCAGCAGCGCGGTCAGCGGCTCCTTCTGCTGGAGGTCGCGCAGGCCCGGCGTGTTGGGCGATGAAATATTAATGGTCAGGTAGTCAGCCATCGGCCCCAGCATGCGGATCAGGATCGCGTAATCCTTGGCGGGTTCCGTCTGGCTTTTGTTCATGCCGATATTGATGCCGACAACGCCGGGAGGCCGCGATTTCCCGGCCAGAAACTTCTCCAGATTAGTTTTAAAGGCGTTCATCCCCACGCCTGGAAAGCCGAGGCGGTTGATGACGGCTTCGTGATCGGGGTCGCGGAACAGGCGCGGTTTGGGGTTGCCGTGCTGGGGCTTGGGCGTCACGGTTCCGGCCTCGACGAAACCAAAGCCCAGTTCAAAGACCGGGCCGATGACCTCGGCGTTCTTATCGAAACCCGCTGCCATGCCCAGCGGATTGGGAAAACGCAAGCCCCAGATCGTCTGCTCCAGCGCCGGATCCTTGACCGGCGGCTTGCACGCAGGGACCAGCCCGGCCTTGAAAGCCTTGATGGTCATGGCGTGGGCGCGCTCCGGGTCGATCCGGAAAAGGAGGGGACGGGCTAAGTGATATAAATCGGGCATACCCAATGGTTTACGGCATTTTCCTCAGATGGTCTAGACCGGGAGTATCTATATGCAACAAAATACTTGAATTTTTCATAAATGTAATCTAGCTTCCCAAGTTTGAATTGGGCAGGTATAAAAAATACTGTGTGTCTGGAGAGATGCTGTGTTTGAGTTAACAGGGTTCATTAATACAGGTAAGACGGTTCTTGGCTGCGTAAATAAGAACGGGCAGGACTACCTTGTCGCCGTATCCCTTTTGGAAGGGGATATGAGAGCATCCAGAGTCAAAGCTACAGAAAAAGAGATCCGCGCGAAGATGCTGTCACCCGACAGGGTGTTGAGGCCGGACTCTCTTTCGGAAACATTTTCAGACTGTAACGGGCAAACTCTTACCGTGCAGATAGAATCGCCAACCGATGCCGTCGGTACAATCGAGCCTGTCCTCACCAAAACCGGTTGCAGGATGGTTCATTTTTCATGCAAGGATCAGCAGACCTACTTAACGGTATGTACCGAACTTGCCATGAGGCGGCGTGATTTTTTTGTAGTTAGCGAACTTCATGCCTTGCTCAAAGAAGACAGCGAGAAGACAAAAACTGTTATTGGAAGTTATCATCAGTTGTGCGATGAATATAATGCGCATGGCTTGCAACTTATGCCGAATTTTCCTGAACTTTCGGAACGTGATTTCGGTGTATTCCTTGCGGATGCGCATGCCACTATTCAGTACGGACTTAGAGCTCCAAAATTCAAGCTTGCCCACAAGCGTTCTTCGGAGGCTATCGCCGAGTTCGAGAAAAATCATGAATTTGCATTTTATCCCGGCGATTACAGGTTCCCTTATGAATGCGCTGTATTTGATATTGAAGGAACGGAAGGTGGTAATGGACTTCCAGAGATAAAGTTCAGGGATATTGTTATCATGCATTCGGAAGAAGGCAGTAACGTGGTTTATTCTCGTTTGTTCAGAAAGGTGAAAGATAGCCCGTTTATCTACTTCGGGATGGGGCCGGGGTGGCGATTGAGCGATGACGGAAAGGTTAAAGACCTTTGCCATGCGACACCTTTTGTAGAGATTGCAGAAGCGTGCCCGGAGTATAATGGTCGGCACGGCCCGAATGACAATGCCCTATGCAGGATATTGTCCACGGTGGCAGCCATTAACGAGCCGCAAAACAGGATTTTGACCCATCGTCCGGGAGAGGGCCTTCTTAAAAAGCGCAAAGAAAACGGTCGTACGCGCATTTTTGATTACATGGAAGTTCAGGTTAACAGGCCAAAAGATGTTAGCGGCGCAGAAATCAGAGGTAACGCGCTGGTTGGTCATGAAAGAGAAGGCGGGGTTGCCCTGCATATGGTGAGACGGCATCAACGGGTTTTGCCTTCCGGCAACGAGACCTGGGTTCGTGAGCATGTTAGAGGAAACCCTTTTAATGGTGCGACGGCACTTGCAAACGAGATGTGAGAAGTCGCGTTAGCGGGGTATTTTCCTCAGATGGTCCAGCGCCGTTTTGACGTATCCCCAGCCTGTGATAATTGTCAGCACCGAAGCGCCGGCGAGCGCGATCTGGCCGATCATCTGGCCGCCTGCAACGAACGGCCCGACGATCAAAGTTCCGGTGGCGATCATCTGGAGCGCGGTTTTCCACTTGGCCAGTTTCGTCACAGGCATTTTTATGCCCTTGCCGCCGAGATATTCGCGGATTCCCGACACGGCAAATTCCCGCACGATAATAATGACAACGCCCAGAACCCATAAATGCTCAATCCGCCCGACCGCCACCAGCATCAGGAGGGTGGTGATAACGAAAATCTTGTCGGTGATCGGGTCCATCAGCGCGCCGAACTCGGAAACCTGATTGAACTGCCGCGCCACCCAGCCGTCCAGCCAGTCGCTCGCCGCGCCCACTATATAAAGGAGAAGGCAAACCCACGCCGCCCAGGAAAACGGCAGGAAAAACAACACGATCATCGGTGGCAACAGCACGAGGCGGGTCAGGGTCAGAATGTTGGCGAGGTTGTTCATGGGGCGGGATTATAGCATGTAAATGTCCGTTTTGAAATTCTACCACGTTGGGCTGCAAATACCGTTTTTCTACGCTTCCGGTGCTCGCGTACCCAAATGTACGCTCCGCTCCGGTTCTCGAAATCCGGCATTTTCGCCTCAACGTGGCGAATTTGAAAAAGGACATTAAGTATTTGAAATATATTACTTTTGTTCGTTTCCATTAGTTCGTTCGTCATTTTTTTGTTTTGGGGTTGGGGAGTTATGTCTTTTTTTTTGTGTTTTCCTTCGTTTCTGGCCCTTCTTTTTCGTGCAATTTTCTCATAACGGCAGTATAGGAAAAATTTCCTCTTTTGTCAAGGGGGGGATTTTTACCGCGGAGGCGCGGAGTTTTTAAACCACGAAGAACACGAAGCGGCACGAAGATTTTTTAAACGCAAAGCACGCAGAGCACGCGAAGAGTCATTTTCTCCGTCGTCATTGCGAGCGACCAACGGGAGCGAAGTAATCCAGAGCCATACGAAAAAAACTGGATTGCTTCGCATCCTGCGGATGCTCGCAATGACGAAAATCAGGAATTTTCCTTTACCTTCTGCACCTTCCACTGTGCCTCCATTTCCTCCAGAGAAACGGATTTTAACTCTTTACCTTTTTCTTTAAAAAAACTTTCCATCATTTTGAATCTACGCTCAAATTTATTGTTACAGTCCCGCATAGCCGTTTCAGCGTTAATGCCCAGCATCCGCCCGAAATTAACGAGCAGGAACATCAAATCCCCCAGTTCATCGGCCTTTTCGTCAATCGTGCCGTTTTTCAGGGCCTCCCGCATTTCCGCGAGTTCTTCTTCGAATTTGGTTAAAACGTCCTCCGGGCCGGGCCATTCAAACCCCGTTTTGGCCGCCCTGCTCAGCAGTTTTTCAGCCCGGAGCAGGGCGGGAAGGGCCTGTGCCACGCCATCAAGCGCGCTCTCCCTGCTCTTTTCCTTTGATTTCTTTTCGTCCCATATGGCGTTAACGTCCGCCGCCGTCCGGGCGCTTTTATTGCCGAATACATGCGGGTGGCGGGCGATCATCTTGGCCGTGACGTCCCGGATGACATCCTCAATGGTAAACAGGTTTTCCTCGGTGGCCATCTGGGCGTGGTAGATGGGCTGGAGGATCAGATCGCCGAGTTCCTCGCGCAGGTCGTTCATGTCGCCGCGTTCGATAGCATCCGCAACCTCATAGGCTTCCTCAATCGTGTACGGCGCGATGGTTTTGAAATTCTGCTCTAGATCCCACGGGCATCCGCCGTCCGGATTACGCAGCGCCGCCATAACGGCAATCAAATCTTCGATCGGGTGTTTCTTCGCTGAATCGGTCATTGGTCAAGGATAGGGCCTGTGGCTTTCTTTGGCCATCCTTGATCTGATTGTGTGATAATGTATATTATGGTAATTAATGGGTATAGGAGGAATAGGGCGCAGATAGGGCCTTAAATCAGCACTCTATCGTTATTTCCAGCCCGTCATAGGCCGGCAGATACCCTTCAGGCAATTCGTTCAGCAAAGTTTTGTAATCCATCGCCAGCGACAGGCTGGTCAGATATACGGCCTTCGCGCCGATCCGTTCGTTCAAAGAAAAAATTTTTTCGATGCTCGCGTGAACCGGATTGGTTTTGCTTTTATACGCGGCCGCATCGACGATCCAGGTTTTGACGCCCTTGAGAACCTTTATGGCGGCTTCGTCCAGGTCCCAGACATCGACGCTGTACGCCGTATCGCCGAACCTGTAGCCCAGCGATGTGCAGCTTCCGTGGTCCTGCTTGAACGGTATAAATTCAACCCCGTTAACGTTATTAACCTTTCCAAGCTGCCCGGAGGCGATTTCATGACCCTTGACCACGGGCGGATATAGCTCGTGGTTGCCGCCGTCGAATAGATAATGAAAGCGCGACTTTAGAATCTCCAGCGACTCATCATGGGCATAGACAGGTATAAGCCG
Organism: Micavibrio sp. UBA5703; assembly: GCA_002420015.1. Taxonomy (GTDB): domain Bacteria; phylum Pseudomonadota; class Alphaproteobacteria; order Micavibrionales; family Micavibrionaceae; genus UBA5701. The sequence continues at coordinate 96,901 of DIHF01000064.1, read as the reverse complement.
CTTTTCCTTTACGGCCATGAAGCGCAATTCGTCGATGCCGTTTATATGGTCGGCATGGGCATGTGAAAACAAAACGGCGTGAATATGATTTACGCCGGTGCGGTTGAGCTGTTCACGGAAATCCGGCCCGGTATCGATGACTATATTAACGTCATTAATCTGTATTAACACGGAGCAGCGCCGCCGGATATTACGTGGCTCGGACGGATCGCATTGACCCCAGAAATTCCCGAGCGCCGGAACGCCCGTCGAATTGCCGCAGCCCATAATGGTTAAAGTGCCCTTCATGATAATTTCGCTTTTTTAAATAGTCTGAAAAAATTCTCCGTCGTTATGCGCGCCATTTCATTTTCGCTGATACCTTTTAATTCCGCCAGAAATTTTCCGGTATGAACGACATAGGCCGGCTCGTTGTCTTTTCCACGATGCGGCACGGGCGCAAGATACGGCGCGTCAGTTTCAACCAGTAAACGCTCCAGCGGCACGGTTTTGGCGATTTCGCGCAATTGATCGGACTTGTTGAAAGTTAATATGCCCGAAAAGGAAATATAAAATCCGAAATCCAGCGCCTTTGCCGCCAGATCAGGCCCGGAGGAAAAGCAATGCATGACCCCTGTTAACTCTTTCCCATCCGCCTCCTCGCGCATAATGGCGATGGTGTCGTCTTCCGCGTCCCGCGTGTGAACGATCAACGGCAATCCGGTTTCGATACAGGCGCGGATATGCTTGCGGAAACTTTCCTGTTGATCGCCACGCGGCGAACGGTCGTAATAATAATCAAGGCCGCTTTCGCCGATGCCGATGATTTTTGAACCTGAATTGGCAATCTCGATCAGCTTTTCCAGCGTAACGGATTTTTCCGTTTCAAGTCCGGCATCGTGCGGATGCGTGCCGACCGAGCACCAGACATTATCGAATTTTTTAGCTGTCGCCAGAACGTCCGGGAAATCGCCGTTTATCTGGCAGGAAATGTTTAACATGCCCCCTACGCCGCCGGATTTTGCGTTGTTAACCAATTGCTCCGGCGGCAAGGCCATTTTCTCGTGGGTCAGGTGGCAATGGGAGTCGATCCACATTTGATTTATCCGGCGGCTTTTTGCTGTTCCGATTCCTCTACGATGCGCGGGAATACACCTTCGGGTTTGTCGATGGCTGTGCCGGGTTTCAGAGCATATTGAGCGTCGATATGCACGAACTGGCGCTCACCCTGCGGCACCTTCAGTTGATCCAGAATTTTTGCCGCTGCTGCTGGCGTTACGGGCTGCATGAAGATGCCAAGGCAGCGGATGCACTCGGCCAGAACGTAAAGAACGGTTTTCATGCGCTCCGGGTTTTCTTTCTTGAGGGTCCACGGTGCTTGCGCGTCAACATAGCCGTCGGCCAGCGACACCGCCTTCATAATTTCTTCAAGGGCGCGATGGAATTTCAATTCGTCGAGGTTTGAACGAACGGCGGCGAGAAGATTTTCTCGCGCTGCTGCAAGAAGCGCCTTGTCGTCTGCATTCATTTCATTCGGTGCCGGAAACGCGGCGTCGCAATTCTTGTGAATCATCGAAAGTGTGCGCTGCGCCAGATTGCCGATACCGTTGGCAAGGTCGGCGTTGATACGCTGAACCGCTTGTTCGTGCGAGAAATTTCCATCCTGCCCGTGCGGGATTTCACGCATCAGGAAGTAGCGGATATTGTCGAGGCCGTATGTTTCAATCAGCGCAGCCGGAGCCATGACATTGCCGACGGATTTCGACATTTTCTCGCCCTGCACGTTGATAAATCCGTGCGCGAAAATGCGTTTCGGGATTTCAATCCCGGCGGACATCAAAAACGCTGGCCAGTACACGGCATGAAAGCGGATGATATCCTTGCCGATGACGTGATAATCGGCAGGCCAGAATTTTTTGAAGGCACCAGAATCCGTTTCAGGATATCCAATTGCCGTCATGTAATTGGTCAAGGCATCCAGCCAGACATACATGACGTGATTGTCATCGCCCGGCACCGGAATGCCCCAGGTCAAGCGGTCTTTGTGGCGGGAGATGGATAAATCCTTCAAGCCCCCCTCCTGGGAAACAAAACTTATGATTTCGTTGGCGCGAGTAGTTGGCGTAATAAAATCCGGGTGGCTTTTGTAATAGGCGAGCAGTTCATCCCTATATTTCGACAGCTTGAAGAAATAGCTTTCTTCCTTCACCCATTTAACCTCGGTGCCGTTGGGTGAAAGTTTTGCGCCATCCGGCCCCTCTTTCAATTCGCTATCGGTGAAATAGGCTTCCTCGCGGACCGAATACCAACCCTCGTATTTCCCGAGATATATGTCCCCTGCTTCCTCCAGCTTGCGCCAAAGCGCCTGTGACGCCGCGTAATGGCGTTTTTCAGTTGTGCGGATAAAATCGTCGTTGGAGATGTTCAAAAATTTTGCCATCTCCACAAATTCGGCGGCATTCTTGTCGGCAAAATCCTGCGGCGACATATTGTTCTTTTCGGCGGTCTTGGCGACCTTCTCGCCGTGTTCGTCCGTTCCGGTCAGGAACATGACGTCATAGCCGTCCAGTCGCTTGAATCGTGCCATCACGTCGGTCAGAATGACCTCGTACGCATGACCCAGATGCGGCGATCCGTTCACGTAGGATATGGCGGTGGTGATATAAAACGGCTTCTTCGCAGCCATGAAACTCTCTCCCTAAACTTCCCTTCAGGCGGCCTGCCGCATCAGGGAAAACGCGCCGAGAACGCCCTGGCGCACGTCCAGATTGGCCCTTTGCACGCTATCAAAATGTTCCTTAAGGTTTTCACAGATTTTACTTAAGGTTTCAAGAGAAGAGTTTTGCAGCAATTCGGCGAAAACGTCACGGTCCAGCGGCGCTGCGGCTGCATTCCGGCCTTTGGCCTTGGTCAGGACGATCTGCGTCCAGATGTGGCAGAGCAAAGCGCGGCTGGTCTGAAAGGCTTGCTCCTGCCCCGGGCGGGCCAGTTCATCGGCCATCGCGTGGATTTTGGGCCAATCCCATGCCGGGTAGCTCTCCAGAAGGTTTAATATTTTATCCAGCACCTCAAGCGCATTTTCCTCGATATAGCCTAGCGCCCGGCCGTAGCTGCCGCCGGAGAGCGCAATCAGCATGTCGATATCGCGAGGCGAAAGCGCATGCCCTGACTCATGCAAAAGCCGCGTCATGACAGCATCATCAAGCGATTGAAAGGGGATCAGGCGGCAACGCGAGCGGATCGTCGGGATCAGCGCCCCTGCCCTGTGCGCGATGAGGATAAGGAGGGTTTTGCCTGGCGGTTCCTCCAGAATTTTAAGAAGGGCGTTTTGCGCGGCGCGGTTCATCGTATCGGCGTCATCGACGATAACAACGCGCCAGCTTCCATCCGAAGCCGTGCGGCGCAGAAAGGGCGTAACTTTGCGAACCTCGGCTATGTCGACGTTGTCCTTGCGTTTGTCTTTAACGGGATCCAGAGCGCGCTCAATCGTCAGCAGGTCGGGATGTGCGCCCGAAGCGATCCGTCGCGCCACGATATTTTCGGGTTGCGACGAACCTTTGGCCAGTAACAAACGCGCAATCTGAAAAGCCATGGTGGATTTGCCGACCCCTTGAGGTCCGGCGAAAATCAAGGCTTGCGGCGGGCGCTGCGACATCAGCATCGAAATAAGCGTGGATTCAATATCGCCGTGTCCGTAACACAATTTTACGCTGCGCGGCCCGTTATCGGCGGCGGGTGGCGCCTCAGTGGTCATATCAATTGTTTCGGATTTTTCCAGCTTTTTTGGCGCTTCCGGCTCTTCTCCGAACAGGTCCATCACTTGAGCGCCCCTAAAACGACTTTCTCAATTTTTTTAGCGACGGATTCAATCGAGGCGTCGGCGTCAATGAGATGACAGCGCTTCTTTTCCTTTTTGGCGATTTCAAGAAATCCCTTCCGAAGCATTTTGTGAAATTCCATGTCCATGGTTTCATATCTGTCTTCTGGTTGATCCAGATGAAGATTATCGGCAGCCATCCTGCGGTTCGAGCGCATCAGGCCTTTCTTGGGTTCTATGTCCAGCACGATCGTCAAATCAGGTGTGAACCCTTCCAATACAATGTCGTTAAGCTCTTCAATCTTTTTGAGGTCAAGCCCCTGCCCGTAGCCCTGATAGGCGCGGGTGGAGTCGGTAAAGCGGTCGCAGATAACGATGCGCCCCTCCTCCAACGCCGGAGCGATGACCTTTTTGACGTGCATGGAGCGTGCGGCAAAAAGCATGAGGCATTCGGCCATCGGCGACCAGTCGCCGGAATCGCGCTGCACCAGAAGGCTGCGGATTTTCTCGGACTCCCGCGTGCCGCCTGGTTCCCTCGTCGTGACAACTTTGTAGCCCTTGGCGGTCAGGGATTTGGAGAGGAGGTTGATCTGGGTGGTTTTTCCCGTCCCCTCCCCGCCTTCGAACGTGATGAACAGGCTGGGCGTTTTTTCCATGTCAGCCCCCTGTGCCCCTACTCGGGAGCAATTTGAGTTTAGCCTTGGCGAGCATGCCCGGTAAGAATCCCAGTTTCTGGACATCCTGCGCGGCCAGAAGCGGTATTTCTATGGTCGCGCCTTGCGGGATGTGGATTTGTGCAACGCCGATTTCCTGACCTTTTTGAATCGGCGCAACCAAAGGCTCGTTGTATTTTATATCGACCTTCAAATCGTTGCGGGCCAGCTTCGGAACCGTAACTTTGATATCGTCGGCGCTAACCATATCCACGGTGGCGGATTGTCCCATAACCACAGCGGCTGTTCCGGCCGCCTCGCCAGCGCCAAAGAGCTTGTGATTTTCAAAACCAGATAGCCCCCATTCCAGCAATCTTGCGGATTCTGCGGCGCGTTCCTTGTCGTCGGCAAGGCCGTTCACCACAAGGATAACGCGCCTGCTGTCGCGTACACCCGAGCCTATAAGCCCATAACCGCCATCTTCGGTATGGCCCGTTTTAATTCCATCTGCGCCCATATCGCGGTAGAGCAGCGGATTGCGGTTCTCCTGCTTGATGCCGTTATAGGAAAATTCTTTCTCGGAATAAAAGGAGTAATATTCCGGGAAATTTTTAATCAGGGAATAGCCCAGTATCGCAAGATCCCGGGCCGTTGAATAATGATTGGGGTCTGGCCAGCCGCTGGCGTTGACGAAATTGCTGTTGTTCATGCCCAGCTCTTTCGCCTTTTTCGTCAGGGCGCGGGCGAATTCATCTTCCGTGCCGCCTATTCCTTCTGCCAGAACAATCGTGGCATCGTTGCCGGATTGAACGATAACGCCGCGCAGAAGATTTTCGACCGAAATCTTTTTATTAACATCGACGAACATTTTTGAGCCCTGCATACGCCAGGCTTTTTCGCTGACGGTAAATTCATCGCTAAGCGCCAGCTTTTTATCTTTGAGGGCCTCAAACACCAGATAGGCGGTAATTACCTTGCTCATGGACGAGGTCGGCATTTTTTGATCGGGATTTTTCTCGAACAGCACCATGCCGGTGTCGAAATCGATCATGATGGCCTGTTTCGCCGGAGTTTGTTCAACAACAGCAGCATGGGCGCACGGGGCGGCGAAAACCAGCAGTATGGACAAAAGGGTCAGGAATCTGGACATACAGACAATATACAGGCTATGGGCGCTTATTCAACTATGATGATGGCATCGCCATTGCCTGAATTTACCATACGGGCAAGGAGGGCATCGGCCGTATCGACGTCAGGCACCGGTATGCGGACGCGGAAAAATTGCGTGCCGTGGACAGTCGCTGTGTAAATATTGGCTTTGCCGATAGGTTGAAGATTTTGCGCGAGTCTTTCGGCGTTGGCTTTATCCGTAAAAGCGCCGGCCTGAACGAAAATATTGGTTTGCGTAACCGGAACCTGCTCGACGATTTGGTCGGGGTAGAATATTCCTTCCGGTGATGTATGGCCGGGTGTGCTCGGTGGTTGCAGGGCAGATCTATCCACAGGCTTGCTTTGCAGGGAGGCCTCCTGATAAACGGCCCTTGGCTCGCCATGCCCCGGTATGGAGGTTGTTGCGGCTGCCGGTTGGTAAGATGCCTGCTGTCCTCCGGCTGCACGTGCGTTCATGGCCACTTCATAGCCACGCGTGTCGAGGCCGCGTTTTGCCAGATCGGCGATTTTCCTGCTTTCCTCCGGCATGACCTGTACGCGAACCTTGGCTGTTCCCTTCCCCTTGAACCCAAGGAGTTCAGCCCCACGCTTTGAAATATCAATAATCCGGCCACGTTTAAATGGGCCGCGATCGTTGACGCGGGCAACAACCGAGCGCCCGTTTTCGAGGTTCGTTACGCGCACCAGAGAGGGCAACTGGAGCGTTCTGTGGGCGGCGGTGACCTCATTCATATTGAAAGTTTCGCCGCTGGCGGTTTTCTTGCCGTGGAAGCCGGGGCCGTACCAGGATGCAATACCCGTTTCGCTATAACCGTAATCTTCCTGCGGCTGGTACCATTTGCCTTCAACCTTGTAAGGGTTGCCGACTTTGAAATTTCCCTGGCTTGAATCCGGGACCGTTTTTTTTGCCACGTGCGAGGCGAGATTGATTTCGCTGCAACCGGCAAAGATGAACAATGACAGGAAAAGAAACAGAGAGGCTATACGCATTGATAAACTTCCTCTTATTGAGCGATCAGGTCGGCCAGCAAGCCGACCGAGGTGGCAAAATAGACTGATTTATTCCAGGTCATAATAACCCCGTAGTTATCGTATACCAGATACGCCTTGCCATCGGCACCATCGGGGCGCACCAGCGCGGCATTTATCCCCGGCGCATTCGGCAAAGCGCCCCCCCCTGAAAGCCTAATGCCCATATTTTTCCATTGTTGCAAGGTTTTTTTGTTTTTAATTCCCGTAAGATGCTCTGGTATTTCTTGCAGCATCGTGACGGTTTCCCCCCATTTTTCATTGCTTTTCCAGCCGCTTGTGCCGAGGTAATTGGCCGTGGAAGCAAAGACATCGGGCAGGCTTGCCCATATGTCGCGCTTGCCGTCATTGTTGCCATCGACGGCAAAACGGTGAAAACTGGAGGGCATGAACTGGTTCTGGCCCATCGCGCCCGCCCATGAGCCTCTCATGGTTTCGGGGGTGATGTGCCCGGCATCAATGATTTTTAAGGCGTCAAGCAACTCGCCACGGAAAAATGCGCTGCGGCGTCCGTCATAGGCCAAAGTCGCCAGTGCTGCGATAACGCTAAAGCCGCCCGTGTTCTCGCCGTAACTTGTTTCAATGCCCCAGAGGGCAACAATGTACTGCGGCGGCACGCCGTATTTTTGGCTGGCGCGTTCAAGTTCGGCGCGGTGTTGCTTGAGCAGCGCCCGGCCCTTGTCGATGCGCGACTGGCTGATGACTTTCTTTTTGTATTCCGCAAAGGTCATCGTGCCTTCGGGCTGCTTGCGGTCGAGTTCAATGACGCGCTGAATAGGCTCAATCCCGTTCAAACTGGAATTGACCGTTTTCTGCGATATCCCCTTTTGAACGGCCTCTTGCTTGAAATTGTGGAGCCATTGGTCGAACCCCTGCCCCGCAAAAGCACTTTGTCCTAAAGCTATAAAAAAAATATATAGCGCAAGAAAATGCGCTCCAAGTATGCCCGTTAAACGCATTGCGAATGCTCCCGTATCCCCTGTTTTATTACAGTAAGGGATACACAGAAACCGGCAGGAAGGCAAAAGTCTTTTGCGGTTAGACCACAGGCTCGGGAGCGATACGGTCTGGCGCAACCATGAGGTTGTACTTTATGACGAGGTCAATAACATCTTCAGGCGCGGCGCACTGAACATCGACGTGGCTCAGATTTTTTTTGTGTTCCGGTGTTATAAGGCATGTCGTCCATTTAAAGTCATTTTTGGGAAAAAACAGGTTTTTAGCTTTGTCTTCTACAAACATCACACTCTCAGGATCTAAATTATCGGCGTTCATGCCCATTGTTTGCAGCGCCAAAGAAAACGCCTCTATGTCTCTGTGCTTTTTCTTAAAGTTGATTTTTTCTGCCGTGACGATCTTATCTTCAGGGAAGAATGGGCTTAAGCCGCAACGCTCAAGCGCTTTCTTTGTCCAGATCATATGCCCGTGCGTAACAATGGCGCTGGCAACCCCCGCTTGTTCAAGACGTACGAAAGCATCAACCAGTTTCTCATTGGGTTTTAGCAGAGATGAATTAAGATTTTCGTGATGTTTTCTGTGAAGTTCTTGTTCAGAAAGTTGGCCAAGCCCTCGTTTCTCCTCTGAATGTTTACCAAGGGCAAGCAGAGTGAACGAATCTCCATACATCTCTCTGGACTGTTTTAGTAGAGAATCGATAGTCTCGTCTGTTGTCACTGTGTATAAACATTTATGCAGTTGCTCTTGAATTTGATTTCTCACTGCGCGTCGTGCAGAACGTGCGAAGTCCTCTTTAATTTGCGGAGTTTCCTCGTAAAGAGTGCCGTCAAAATCCCATAATATCAGCGAATATGGCTTCATAACGTACGTTTATACCCCAAAACACACAGCATGGCAACATTTATGTAAACTTATATATTGGATGCCTAATGTTCATTATAAATCTATTAGCCCTAGACATCCATCACCAAAACTCGTTAATAAGTAACGTCTTGAGTTAGGCCCATTTTTTGTACGCGGACGGGTGGCAGAGCGGTTGATTGCACCGGTCTTGAAAACCGGCGGCCCTTCACGGGGCCCGTGAGTTCGAATCTCACCCCGTCCGCCATTTGAAGATACGGGCTTAGTCTGCCCTAACCTTGCCGTTAATCACGGTAATCTGGCCGTAGCGGGTGTAATTTTCGTCAACACCGATCCTCATCCCGTCTGCTCCGCCGGACAAAGGGCCATCGAAATAAACCTCAATAAATCCGGGTTCCGTGATTTTTACATCGACGGGGGTGGGATTGCCTTCAACGTAAAGGATATTTCTACGTTCTTCCGGGGCAGAGGACAGCCATGTGTCGACCATGTAGCTTTTCGGCGATTGAGGATCGGGTGCCTCCCAGTGGATTGCATAAGATACCCCCTGCCCGGCAATATCCTGGCCGATAATCCCCTCTTTGACCACGCCGGACATATACGGTTCGGAAGGTTTCGGCGGCTTGGGCGTCCAGGCCCACCACATCCACAGGTAAAAGCCGATCCCCGCCAAGGTGAGCGAAAATACAAGGCCGCCCAATATTTTCATCAGTAAAACCATAAGGCACTCCCCAAAGCCTCGAAAACTACATAATATACCCTCAGGCGTGAAAGTCTAAAGAAAGGCCTGAATGAATTTCAAAGTTACTTTTTTTACGTGCGGTATGATCATGGTCATTCTTGGTGTGGCGATGATTATTCCGGCGATCGTCGATTACTTTGCCGGGTCGCCCAATGTGCTTGCATTTTTGTTTTGCGCGGCGGTGTGTCTTTTTCTTGGCGGTGGGCTTACGATTTCATCGTGGGGAAAGTTTGACCGTTTTGGCATCAGGGACGGTGCTTTCCTTACAACGGTGAGCTGGCTGGTGTTTGCGCTGGTGGGCGCTGCGCCTTTGTATTTTGCCGACATCAACATTTCTTTTACCGATGCCTTCTTTGAAAGCGTCTCCGGGATAACGACGACCGGATCGACGATACTGACCGGGCTCGATTCAATGTCCCGAGGCGTATTGCTGTGGCGTTCCATGCTGCAAGGGATCGGCGGCATGGGGATCATCGCCTTTGCCATGCTTCTTTTCCCCTTCCTGAACATTGGCGGGATGCAGCTTTTCCAGGCTGAGTCATCGGACCGCTCGGATAAATTCATTCCCAAAGCCCGCGAACTGGTTTTACGCCTTATCATTGCCTATGTTGCGCTATGTGCATTGTGCGCCGTTGCCTATTACTTTTTGGGTATGAGCTTTTTCGATGCTGTAAATCACGCGCTGGCAACATTGTCGACCGGGGGGTTCTCAACGCATGACAGCTCTTTTGCTTTCTTCAAGGGTGCGCCGATTCAACTTACGGCGACAGTTTTTATGTTTCTTGGAAGCTTGCCGTTCGTTTTATTTGTCCGGCACATGTTTCTTGGCCAGTTTGCCTACCACAAGGATGAGCAGACAAAGTGGTTTCTGGCGATCGTGCTTGCTTCAACAGTTGTAATCGTTGCATGGCTTGTTTTCCATGGTGTCAAGCCGATCGACGAGGCTTTCGTATTAGCATCGTTCAATGTCGTATCGGTGCTTTCTACGACGGGATTTGCCACCACCGACTACACAATCTGGAGCCCCTTCATTACCGGCATATTTTTCTTTTTGACCTATGTGGGCGGCTGTACGGGATCGACTGCCGGCGGAATAAAAGTTATGAGGCTGATTGTTGCCTTCAAAACGACAAAGCGGCAATTCATCAGGTTGATATTCCCCAATATCATGCTGACGTCGCCGCATTATCAGGGAAAACTTCTGGATACCAGCCTTACCATCAACGTCATGGCGTTTATGTTTCTTTACGTTGTCCTGAATGTGTTTCTGGTGCTGGGGCTTTTGTGGACGGGGCTGGACATCGAAACTGCCTTTAGCGGCGCGGCAACGGCGATCGCCAATGTCGGTCCCGGGATAGGAAGCATTATCGGCCCGGTGGGTAATTTTCAATCTCTTCCGGATTCCGCTACATGGATGTTGTCTTTTGGTATGCTTCTCGGGAGGCTTGAAATTCTTACGGTACTTGTACTTTTTTCACCTCATTTTTGGCGTTATTAGAGTTTATAGGAGATTGAAATCATGGTAACGGCGGCGCAGGAAGTCATACATCAGGGGCCTTACGTATTCGACACGCCAATGCTGGTGTCCGCAATAATACTTGTGGCTACATTCGCCGCTCTCTTTACCGAAGGGCTTCACCATATCCACAGAACGCGGGTGGCCATGGCGGGTGCCGGGGCGATGGTCATCGCGGGGCAGATCACGGGCTTTTACAACCCGGAGCTCGCGCTTGAGGCGATAGACTGGAACGTTGTATTGCTGCTTGGAGCAATGATGACTGTTGTTGCAATTATGGCTCCCACGGGCGGTTTTGAGGCTATGGCCTATTCCATCGCCAATTTCAGCAAGGGCCGCTTGTTCCTGCTTATGGCCTTGATGGGAACCGCCATAACCTTGATTTCAATGCTGCTGGATAACGTGACGACCGTGGTTATTTTCGGCCCGCTAATTGTCTTGATCTGTCAGGCATTGAAGGTAACGCCAGTTCCCTTCTTGCTGGCGGCGGCCATGCTCTCCAACGCCGGAGGCGTGGCGACCCTTGTTGGCGACCCGCCGAACCTGATGATAGGCTCGGCCGCCGGGATCGATTTCAATACCTTCTTTTATCACATGGGCGGGATCGTATTTTGCATCTGGCTCGGGACGCTGGCGCTGATGCGCCTGGTGTTCAACGACACTTTTTCAAAACCGTCCAAGGGAAAAGGTGTTTCCGTCAAGCCCGTAATAAAGGACAAGCGCACATGGAACATTGCGCTTGTTGTGATGGTCCTGATGATCGGCCTTTTTATCATGCATGGCAAACTTCACTGGGAGGCATGGGTCGTCGCGGCGTTTGGATTGGCCGTTTTGCTTCTTTTCACGAAAGATACAAATCCGGATGACTATTTTGTGGAAATCGAGCTTTCTCTCCTGATGTTTTTTGTGGCGCTGTTTGTGATCGTCGGCGGGGTTGAGCACAGCAATTTCCTGAAAATGATAGCGCAAAATATCCAGCCTTTTGTTGAAAAGGATTTGTTGCTGGCCACTATTGTGTTGCTGTGGGTTTCGGCCATTCTTTCAGCGGCTATCGACAACATACCTTTCACGGCGGCCATGATCCCGATCATTCTGGGTATGGAGGCGCAGGGCATTCATGTAACGCCCCTCTGGTGGGCGCTATCGGTTGGCGTCGGGATCGGCGGGAACGGCACGCATATCGGGGCAACGGCGAACGTCTTTGTTGTCTCGCTTAGCGAGCGGATCGCAAAGGAAAAAGGCGATCCCAGCCTCGCGATAACCCCCGGCCTTTGGTTCAGAAAGGGTACGCCGATTGTTATCGCCACTCTTTTGATTGCCACAGTGATAATGGTTGTATTTTTCGACTTCTATAACGGCAAGCTGCACGGGTAGGTCTTGGTTATTTCTTGCTCGCAATAAACTGCTCGAACGCTTTGAGGGTTTCCTTGCTGACATGATGTTCGACCCCTTCGGCATCGAGTTCGGCATTTTCATCGCTGACGCCAAGGCACTTAAGAAATTTGACGATCAGGATATGCCGTTCCTTACAACTTTCGGCAATTTTGCTCCCCTTTTGTGTTAGAAAAAGCGAGCGGTAGGGCTGGCTGTTAACCAGCCCTTCTTTCTTCAGACGCAGGATAATTTTGTTGACTGTTGCATGGGATACGCCGAAACGCTCCGCCAGATCGACAACCCGCGCCTCGCCGTTGGCCTCGATCAGGTCGGCAATCAGTTCGACATAATCCTCTGCCGTTTCGGTCTGGTGCGCCTCGCGCACGCGCTCGAAGCGCCTGGCCTGCTTTTTGGGGTCCGCAAGATTAGGATTCTTAACCATGGCCTGAATATGCTCCATTTACAGCCTATTGTCAAAAGTGTTGCCTGTGCTACATTATTTACTGTACACTGTAATTATAAGTTTATGGCATATTCATGAAGAAAATCTTTATTGCGGTTGCGGGTCTTATTTTCCTTGTTTCGATTGGTTCGGCCTTTCTTTTGAGGCCGCAGCCGGAGGAAAAGATCGGCGGCAGACCTTATATCGTCGTTACCACGGCGCAGATCGGCGATATCCTCACCAATGTTGGCGGTGACAAGGTCAGGGTAGATGTTCTGATGGGCAGCGGGGTCGATCCTCATCTTTACCGCCCTACCCGTTCCGATGTCGTCAAGCTCGAGCGCGCAGATGTGGTATTTTACAACGGTTCCCACCTTGAAGGGCAGATGGTGGAAATGCTTGAAAAACTGGCCTCTGAAAAACCTGCCGTATCCATTTCCGATGGGCTGCCGCAAGATTCTCTTCTCGGTCTTCCCTGTAACGAAAGGCACGATCCGCATATCTGGATGGATGTAAAAAAATGGATTGCCGCTGCCGATATTGTTAAAAATGCCCTCGGTGCTAAATATCCCGAGCATATAGAGTTTTTTGCCGAAAACGCTGTTGTTTATAAGGAGGCGCTCAAGGAGCTTGATGCGCATGTGCGGGAGGGCATTAAATCAATTCCCGGGGAAAACAGGGTTTTGCTTACGGCGCACGACGCTTTCGGTTACCTCGGCGCGGCGTACAACATCGAAGTGATCGGCATTCAGGGCATCTCAACGGAAAGCGAAGCCGGCCTTAGAAAAATAGAAGAACTCGTGAATAAGATTGTTGAGCGCAAAATCCCCGCCGTATTCGTCGAAAGCTCCGTCAGCGACCGCAATATCAAGGCACTTATCGAGGGTGCAGCCGCGCAAGGCCACATAGTAGAAGTTGGCGGCGAACTCTATTCCGACGCCATGGGCAAGGCCGGAACCTACGAGGGCACCTATATCGGCATGATGGACCACAACGTAAAAACCATTGCTGCGGCCCTTGGCGGCGATGCCGGGTCTTTTAAAAAAGGGCGGTAAAGCATGCCTTCGCCGTTATCCGTCAGCAACCTCTCCGTTCATTACCGATTGCAGGATGAGCCTGCCCTTTCCGGTATAGATTTTGAAGCGAAACAGTCGAGCCTGATCGCCGTTATCGGTCCGAACGGCGCAGGAAAATCGACTTTTCTAAAAGCTGCAATGGGGCTGATACCTTGCACGGGGGAAGTGAAGTTCTTCGGCGAAAAACTGGATTCTCAAAGAAACAAAATCGCCTATATGCCTCAGCGCAGCAGCGTCGATTGGGACTTCCCGATTTCGGCGCTCGATGTTGCGGCGATGGGGCTGTACGGCCAGATCGGCTTTATGCGCCGCGTGAAGAAAGAGCATAAAGACAAAGCTCTTTCTTATCTCGAACAGGTCGGCATGGCCGATTACGCCGGACGCCAGATCGGCCAGCTTTCCGGCGGCCAGCAGCAGCGCGTGTTTCTGGCGCGCACGCTGGCCCAGAACGCAGAGCTTTATCTGATGGACGAGCCATTATCCGGGGTGGATATGGCCAGCGAGAAAATCATTATCGACATACTGATTGCGCTTAAGAAACAAGGGAAAACCATTTTAGTCGTTCACCACGATCTGCAAAGCGTGGGCAGTTTTTTTGATGAAGCCCTTCTTTTGAACAGAACGAAAATCAGCGAAGGGCCGATCAAAACTGTTTTGTCTGCTGGCAACCTGGCGCGGGCCTACAAAATGCCGGTGATAGCCGATGTGGCGTGATCTCCTTAATGTCCTGACATTTCAGGCGGGATATAACAGCAACCTTGTTCTGCTCAGTACGTTTGTGCTGGGCGCTGCTTGCGGCGTGATAGGCTCTTTCGTTTATCTAAGAAAACGCGCACTGCTCAGCGATGCGATAAGTCATGCCACTTTGCCAGGTGTTGGCCTTGGGTTTCTTGCCGCGTTGGCTCTTGGCCTTAACGACGGACGACACCTGCCTACGTTGATGGCGGGCGCTGCGCTTATGGCGCTTTTGGGCGGACTATGCGTGCAATGGATAAAGACAAATACGCGCCTGAACGAGGACGTCGCCATCGGAAGCGTACTCAGTGTCTTTTACGGCGGCGGTGTGGTTCTGCTTAGTATCATCCAGCGTTTGCAGGCCGGCAGCAAAGCCGGACTTGAAACATTTCTGCTCGGGCAGGTTTCTGGATTGAGCGCGAATGAATCCATTATCATCCTTGTTACCTGCACGCTTGTAGCTGTAGCCGCAATACTATTGTTCAAGGAACTTACGCTTATCTGTTTTGACTTTTCCTACGCACAAAGCAGCGGACAGCCTTACGCCAAGCTCGACATCGCACTGCTGGCTCTGATGATTGTCGTCGTTTGCGTCGGTTTAAAAACGGTTGGCCTTGTTTTGATCGTCGCCCTCCTTATCATACCTCCCGTCACGGCAAGATTTTGGACTGACGATATGCCAAGACTTGTTTTTCTTGCTGCCGCTTTCGGCGCGTCAAGCTGTTTTATCGGCGGCGCTTTGTCGGCCACCCTTCCCAATCTTCCGACAGGTGCAACGATCGTGCTAACGGCGTGTGTATTTTTTGCATTTGGTTTCTTATTTTCGCCGCGCCGGGGCGCTCTTTCCTCATTCTTTAGGGTGCGTCATGCCGCTTGAAGAGTTTCTTCAAATTGACCTGCCTGCAATTCTGGTTGCTGTTCTGGCCAGCGCCATCTGCGCGATATTGGGAAGTTTTCTTCTGCTGCGGCGGCAGGCGCTTATGGGCGATACGCTCAGCCATGTCGTGCTGCCGGGGATTGCCGTGGGCTTTCTCCTCTTCGGCGGCATCAACCCCCTGTATATGATGGGTGGCGCGCTGGCGGCTTGTCTTGTTTCGGTTCTTTTAATTAATTTCATCAAGACCTACGGAAAAATAGAACCCGGTGCGGCGATGGGTATTGTCTTCACGGCGATGTTTGCGCTCGGCATCGTTCTGCTGGAAACGAAAATAGGCTCCAAGGTTCACCTCGACGCGCAACATGCCCTCTATGGCGCGCTCGAACTGACCTACTGGCCAGATCCCGGAAACTTTTCAACGATACCGCATCAAATTGTGATGCTGGCGGCGTTGCTGGTTCTGGTTATCGTTGCCGTGGCTGCCTTCTTCAAGGAATTTAAAATCACCAGCTTCGATCCGGTGATGGCCGCGACGATGGGCTATAAAGTCTCGCGCTACGACAGCTTGCTGATGGTGCTGGTTGCGCTGGCCGCCGTGGCGGCGTTTGAAGCCGCAGGTTCGATCATCGTCATTGCAATGTTCATCTGTCCGGCGGCGACAGCACGTATGTTTTGCGATGACCTCGCGGCACAACTTAAACTGGCGGCTATTATCGGTTCCATTTGCGGATTTTTGGGGTATGCGCTCGCGGCCATAGTGCCGTTATGGATCGGCTTTGAGCATTCCTTAAGCGCGTCCGGCGTGATTGCCGTCACCGCAGGCGCGTTACAGGTAGCGGCCATGCTCTTTGCACCGAAATACGGCGCGCTTAGATCCTAAGCCGCCAGATCGACCAGAACAGGCTCGCTGCTGCTTTCGGGAGCCGGGGCCTGTTCACCGCCGAGCAACTGCCCGACAAGTTGAGCAAGCGTATTCAACAGATCATCATTATTGCCAAAACGCTCCCCGAATTTTTTGAGCAGGTCGGCGAATTGGCGGATCGTATCGCGGAACTCGTTCAAAAGGTGATGAAGATCGGCGTTTTGTCTTCCATGCGCGCCAGGTCCTGAATTGTCGTTTCCGGCATTTTGCTGCACAACGAGGCTTTGCTCGCGCTCGATCTTGAGTTCGGTTTGGATGATTTCGGTTTCGGTTACATTATGCTCGACCGTAATGCTGCCATCCTCACCCTGCGTGACTTCAAGGCTTTCGGTGCGCTCGGAGATACGGGTAATGTTCAACTCGACATTAAGCTTTTCGGCGTAACTGAGGGAAAGGTTGCCCGTATTGGCGGCTGCTCCATTAAACAAGCTATCTAGCCCGCCCTGATCTCCACCCAGTAACCCGCCAATGGCGCCGCCGGCCTCCCCAAGGCTTCCGATCAGGTCATTGATGAAATCAAGGATAATGCCCTGTTGTTCATCTGTAGCGGATTCCAGAAGCGCCGAGGCAAAGCTGATCTGCTCCTGCAACGCCTTTAGCTGTTGTGAGGCAAAGCCGATATCTTTCTGGCGCTGACTAAAAAATGCATTCTGTAGGTTGCTGAGAAGGTTTTGTGCTTCCTCGGAAAGGACGACCTTATCGCCGTGATGCCCCCTCGCCTCACCCGATTTGCCGGGGCCGCTGTGCCCGTGATGTTCTTGGACATGGTCGGAGGAGGAAGATCGCCCTAATAAAGACTGGGCTAGTTTGTTGATGTCGAACGCAGGCAGTCCTATACCTATGGTCATTGTCATTTCTTTCTGAAATGGTTGATCTATGTTCTGCCCGAATTTTACTACCAATAACGGGCTGATTTGATGCGGTTTTTATAAATTAGTCACAACTTATACGCTGATTTATCCATAATCTTTCGATCTTCCCGGCCATTTCTTACCTCTAAAAACGCCCAGTATTCCTTGACACTCCTGTAAATACATGTATATATACGCGTCTTCGTAAATCATGGTGGCTGGAAAGACTATGTTTGCTGTAATAAAGACTGGCGGAAAACAGTATAAAGTCCAAAAAGACGACAAGAT
>DIHF01000064.1:35959-79580 GCA_002420015.1 Micavibrio sp. UBA5703 | reverse complement strand
GGCGACGGCAAGACCGCCAAGGTTGGCGATCCGCTCGTGAAAGGGGCTCAGGTAAAGGCGAAGATTGTTTCGCATCTCCGCGCCGAGAAGGTCGTTATTTTTAAGAAAAAGCGCCGCCAGAATTACCGCCGCAAGAACGGCCACCGTCAGGAACTGACAGTGATCCAGATCACGGACATTAAAGCGGCCTAGGATTTAAAGGAACAGGAGACGTAAAATGGCACATAAAAAAGCAGGCGGTAGCTCCAGAAACGGACGCGATTCAGAAGGTCGTCGCCTGGGCGTTAAAAGATACGGCGGCGAGAAAATTCTTGCCGGTAACATCATCGTCCGTCAGCGCGGCACGAAATACATGCCGGGCAAGAATGTAGGCATGGGCAAGGACCACACGCTGTTTGCCCTGCTCAACGGCCAGGTTCTGTTCCAAAGAGGCGCAGGCGGAAAGCCGATCGTCAATGTTGTTCCGGCCAACGATGGCGGCGCACAAGCGGCTGAGTAACCTTCGGATACAAATGGTTTTTTGAAAGGAAGGTTTTAAAACCTTCCTTTTTTATTGGATAAAAAGAAATGAAATTCCTCGACGAAGCCAAGATATACCTGCAAAGCGGCAAAGGCGGCCCCGGATGCGTCTCCTTCCGGCGGGAAAAATATGTCGAGTTCGGCGGGCCCAATGGCGGGAACGGCGGCAAGGGCGGCGATGTGATATTCGAGGTTGTGGCTGAACTCAACACCCTCATCGATTTCCGTTATCAGCAGCATTTCAAGGCCCAGTCCGGCCAGAACGGCATGGGCGGGGATTGCAGCGGCCCGGCCGGCGCAGATTGCATCATCCGGGTTCCCGTCGGTACGCAAATTCTCGATGAAAACAAGGAAACGGTTCTGGCCGACTTTACCCATGCCGGGGAACGCATGCTGTTTCTCAAGGGCGGCGATGGCGGTTTCGGCAATGCCCATTATAAAAGCTCGACCAACAAGGCCCCTCGCCGCTTTGGTCCCGGCTGGCCGGGACAGGAAGCCGCCGTGTGGCTTCGGCTTAAACTTATTGCCGATGTCGGCCTTGTCGGAATGCCCAATGCCGGGAAATCTACTTTTCTTTCGGCCTGCTCCAACGCAAAACCGAAAATTGCCGATTACCCCTTCACGACCCTTCACCCCAATCTCGGCGTTGTGAAGGCGGGCGACAGGGAATTTGTTGTGGCCGATATTCCCGGCCTGATCGAGGGCGCGCATGAAGGCACCGGGCTTGGCGACCGCTTTTTGGGGCATGTGGAACGTACCGCAGCGCTCATTCACCTGATAGATGTAACGGGCGACGATATCGTCAAATCCTATAAGACCATCCGCACGGAACTCAAGGAATACGGCCACGGGCTGGATGCCAAGGAGGAATTTGTGGTATTGAATAAATGCGATGCCCTCGGCCCCGAGCTGTCGCAGGATCAGGCCAAAACGCTCGAAAAAGCAATCAAAAAGAAAGTTTATTGCATATCCGCTGTTTCCGGCGAAGGCGTCAAAGATGTGTTGTTTGCCGTTGCAAAGAAGATAAAGCGAAAAGAAGAACCGGAAGATGAGCGCGACTGAAGCCATAGCCAACGGAAAACGCATCGTCATCAAGGTCGGTTCGGCCCTGCTGACGGATAAGGCGCGAGGTGAGCTTAATCAGGCATGGGTCGATGATTTCTCCGCGAAAATCTGCGCATTTCTCAAAGACCATAAAGAAATCATCATCGTTTCTTCGGGTGCGGTGGCGCTCGGCAGGAAAGAGATGGGAATTTCGTCGGATATACCGCCTGGCAAAATCCCGCTTCCTCTGAAACAAGCAGCTTCTGCTGTCGGCCAGCCGCATGTGTTCAACGGCTATGCGCTTGCCTTTGCCAAGCACGGCGTTGGCGTGGCGCAGGTTCTTTTGACGATGGGTGAAACCGAAAACCGCCGGACTCACCTGAACGCCCGCGCCACATTACAAGAACTTGTCTCAAAGGGCATTGTCCCCATCATCAACGAAAACGACACGATTCTGACCGAAGAGCTGCGTTTTGGCGACAATGACCGCCTTGCCGCCCGCGTGGCGCAGATGATCGAGGCTGACACGGTTATTCTTTTGACGACGACAAGCGGCCTTTACACCGCCGACCCCGGCACCGATCCGAAGGCTGAACACATTCCGGTTGTCGAAACTGTCACCGAAGAACATATCAAAATGGCGGGTGATGCCCTGCCCGGCCTCTCTACCGGAGGAATGCGGAGCAAGATTGAGGCCGCGCAAGCGGCCACCCGCGCCGGGATATCGCTCGTGATCGCCGGAAGTTTCGACGGCAAATGCACCTTGTTCAAAGCAATGGAGCATGCGCCCAATTCACGCAAGCGCTGGATCGCAACCCATATGCACCCCAAGGGTGTTCTGGTGATTGATGCCGGGGCGCTCAAGGCGCTGAAGGAAGGCAAAAGCCTTTTGCCGATTGGCGTGAAGAAAATTGAAGGCGATTTCGAGCGCGGCGATGCCGTGACCATCAAAACCGCCGATGGAAAAATTGTCGGCATCGGCCTCAGCGCTTACGCCTCCGAGGACGCTTTAAAAATCATCGGCAAAAAAACCGCCGAGATTCACGAGATTCTAGGCTTTTCCGGGCGCGACGCCCTCGTCCACAGGAACGACATGGCTTTACAAACGTAATAAACGCCAGTCTAAACCCGATTAAATCCCGTCGTCACCCCGGAAAAGGCGCAAGCCTTTATCCGGGGTTTGTGCCTGAGAAAGGCAACAGCGACATAAATCCCGGATAAGCGCTCCGCACTTTCCGGGATGACGTAAAAGGTTAATTCCTGCGAAAACCTCTGTGTCCTCTGTGCGCTCTGTGGTAAAAACAAGCATGAAAACAGAAGAACCGAAAACCGTTTATCTCAAGGACTACAAGCCCTATCCGTATAAGCTGCATCATATCGACCTGAACTTCGATATCCATGACGGCTATACGCTGGTTCAATCCAAATTGCGATTCAGCGCCCCGCCCCATTGCCGGGAGGATTTGTTTCTCAATGGCGAAGGTCTGGAACTGATGGACATCAGATTGGACGGCGCAAAGGTCGAAAACTTCAAAGCCGATGATAAGGGGCTTACCCTGCCCTGCCCGCACAAACCGGAATTTACGCTGGAAATCAAAACACGCATTCACCCCGAAGAGAACACGCGCCTGGAGGGGCTGTATAAATCCGGCGACACCTATTGCACGCAATGCGAGGCCGAGGGGTTCCGGCGCATCACTTTCCACCCCGACCGGCCCGATGTGATGAGCGTCTATCGCGTCACCATGACCGGCGACAAGGCGCTGTTCCCGGTGCTGCTGTCCAATGGCAATCGGATCGACAGCGGCGATCATGACGACGGCACCCATTGGGCAATATGGGAGGATCCCTGGCCCAAGCCGAGCTATCTTTTCGCGCTGGTCGCGGGCGATCTGGTCGCCAATCACGACCGCTTCACCACCATGGGCGGGCGCGAAGTCGAGCTGAATATCTGGGTGCGCGATGGCGATGTCGAGCGCACCGGCCATGCGATGGCGGCGCTGAAAGCGTCGATGGCGTGGGACGAGCGCGTCTATGGCCGCGAATATGACCTAGGCGTGTTCAACATTGTCGCGGTCAGCGATTTCAACATGGGGGCGATGGAAAATAAATCGCTCAATATTTTCAACACGGCGCTGGTGCTGGCGCATAAGGATACGGCGACGGATACGGATTTCATGCGCGTCGAAGGGGTGATCGCGCACGAATATTTTCACAACTGGAGCGGTAACCGCGTGACCTGCCGCGACTGGTTTCAGCTCTCGCTCAAAGAAGGCCTTACCGTTTTCCGCGATCAGGAGTTTTCCGCCGATATGAACTCCCGCGCCGTCCAGCGCATCGACGATGTCACGCATCTGCGCCGCTTTCAGTTCGCCGAAGATGGTGGCCCCCTCGCCCACCCGATCCGGCCCGACAACTACATCGAGATCAATAATTTCTACACCATGACGGTGTACGAAAAAGGCGCGGAGGTCATCCGCATGATGCAGACCATTTTGGGGCCGGAAAACTACCGCAAGGGCGCGGCGCTTTACTTCTCCCGCCATGACGGCACGGCCGCAACTTGTGACGATTTTGTCAAAGCTATGGAAGATGCGAGCGGTATTGATTTATCGCATTTCAAGCTTTGGTATTCGCAGGCTGGAACGCCGGAAGTTCATTTCCGTGGCATTTATAATGCCGACAGTAAAAATTACGTCGTTGAACTGGAACAAAAAATCCCGGCCACCCCCGGCCAGAAAAACAAAAAACCGATGCATATCCCGGTCAGGATCGGGTTGCTGGATAGAAATGGTGACGCCATTACCCTTCAATGTCATCCTGACCCCGGCCTTGAGCCGGGGGAAGGATCTCATGCCAAGAAGAAAGGAGATCCTTCAGGCTCTGCGAGCCTTCAGGATGACAACTCTGTTGTCCTTCATCTCACCGAAGAAAAACAATCCTTCATACTCGACAACATCCCCTCAAAACCCGTTCCATCTGTTCTGCGCAATTTTTCAGCACCAGTGAAACTTCACACTGAACTCAGCGACGATGAACTGAAGTTCCTTATGGTTCACGACAGTGACGGATTCAATAAATGGGAATCCGGGCAAAGTTATTTCCTGCGAACCATTAACAAACTCATCAATGTCATCCCGAGCGCAGCCGAGGGATCTTCTCAGCCATCTTCCGACGGAGATCTCTCCGCTCGGGCTGCGCCCTCGGTCGAGATGACAATTGAGGGATTTCTTAAAACCTACGAAAACCTTCTGGATCGCGCCCTGGACAGGAAATCCGACAAGGCGCTCATGGCCCGTGCTTTGAGTCTCCCCGACATTTCACGCATCGCGCAGGATCATGAAGTTGTCGACCCGCAGGCCATTCACGACGCGCGCGAACTTTTATTGAACACCATCGCGCATAAGTTTTTCCCGCAGTTGGAAGAAATATATACATCAAATCTGACCGGCGATAATTTCCAGCTTACGCCCGAGGCTATGGGCCAGCGCGCTTTGCAAAACACCGTCATGCTGATTGCGGCCAATCGTCTGACCGATGAAGACGCTCTCCGTGCAAAGGCGCACTACAAAGATGCCAACAATATGACCGATCGCATGGCGGCGCTGTATCTGGCTTGTGCGCTGGAGGGGCCGATAGCCGATGAAATCGGCGCTGATTTTTATGCGCGGTACAAAAATTATCCCCTCGTCATCGACAAATGGTTTTCGGCGCAGGCGCAAATCCATCTGCCCAAAACAATAGAAACCGTTAAAAAGCTGCGGAAACATCCGGACTTCAACATCAAAAACCCTAACCGCGTGCGCGCGCTTTACGGCGGGTTTGCGATGAACAATCCGGTTCGTTTTCATGCCGTGGATGGCTCGGGGTATGACTTCCTCACCGATGCCGTTATCGAACTCAACGCCATCAACCCGCAAATCGCCGCGCGTTTGCTGACCCCGCTCAAGGAATGGCGGCGTTATACACAGGACCGTCAGGAATTAATGAAGGCAAGCTTGCAACGGATACTGAAGGAGCCGAAACTTTCTCCCGATGTATTCGAAATCGTCTCTAAATCGTTGAAGGGTTAAGCACGAGGGGCGTCAAGTGTTTCCGGCTCAATTTGAACGGCTGTTCCTAAAATTAAGGGATCGCTGTTAATGCTGCTTGTATTAAATTGACAACTGACACCAACAACTGCATTAGCGCCTAAAGACGAAGCCTTTTTTCTTAAGGCTGCAAACAAGGAATCTTGGTTGGCATGCAATAGACTGGAGCTAACATTAACAAAGATTGCACCCAAGTCCTTGACAATCTTATGTCCCGCAACCTGAGGTAATGTAGTAACATGAATTTGGTTATGCTCTTCAGACATTGTAAAATCCCTATTATAAAAAGTGATTTTGCGGGTAAATTATTACAGAAATATAATTACGTCAACTAAATTATTCATTTCAGCTTAAAAAACGGTATGATTTACCCCAACTTTACCCTCGAAAACGCCCATAACGGCCCCGTCTTCGGTCTGGACGAGGCCGGGCGCGGGCCGCTGGCCGGGCCTGTCGTTGCGGCGTGTGTTCATATCCCGGATGACAAGCGCAGCCTCGATTTTGTCGGGGAAATCAGAGACAGCAAAAAACTCTCCGATAAAATGCTGGAATATCTGTTTGAGAAAATTTCCGAGAATTTTATCTACGGGATTGCCGAAGTCTCTCCGCAGGAGATTGATGAGATCAACATTTTGCAGGCCAGCCTTAAGGCGATGGAAAAGGCTTTTTCTAACTGTCATCCTGAAGCGTTTACGCTGAAGGATCTAGATTCTTCGGGGCAAGCCCTTCAGAATGATAGAGTGGCATTAATCGACGGCAACCGCATCCCCAAAAACCTGCCCTGCAAGGCGCAGGCGGTTGTGAAGGGCGACGGCAAATCCGTTTCCATCGCCGCAGCCTCCATTCTGGCCAAAGTCACCCGCGACCGCATCATGACGGAACTGGCGGCGGAACATCCGCATTACGGCTGGGAACGGAACGTAGGCTATCCAACCGCCGAACACCTTGCGGCCATCGACCGCTTCGGCATCACCCCCCACCACAGGCGGAGTTTTGCCCCGGTAAGGAATTTTATTGAATTCGGCAAAACGCAAAGCCAGTCTGCGATAGCGGTTTAATTTTCCTCCTTAACTCGTTGACTCCGTTATGTGAATCGTAAGGTTATTTCAAAATAATGCCTTGACAGCGACTCGCCGATGAATCATGATTCGCCTTTCTGAACGAAAGGAAAAATCAAATGTCGAGTCAAAAGATTCAGATATCCACTGATTCCGTCCATGTTGGCGATTGCGTTAAAATCATGCGTTCCGTCAAAAAAGAATCCGTCGATCTGATCTTTGCCGACCCGCCTTATAACCTCCAGCTCGGCGGCGATCTTCACCGCCCCAACAATACGAAAGTCGATGCGGTCGATAACGACTGGGACCAGTTCGAAAGCCTGAAGGCATATGACGAATTCACCCGCGACTGGCTGTCCGCCGCGCGTGATACGCTCAAGCCCAACGGCTCGATCTGGGTGATCGGCAGCTATCACAATATTTTCCGCCTTGGCTATATACTCCAGGATATGGGGTTCTGGATCTTGAACGACGTGATCTGGCGCAAATCCAATCCGATGCCAAATTTTCGCGGCCGCCGCTTTACCAACGCGCACGAAACCCTCATCTGGGCGGCGAAGTCCAAAGAGTCGAAATATCATTTCAATTACGATGCCATGAAATCGCTGAACGAAGACCTGCAAATGCGCAG
The DNA here is from genome assembly GCA_002420015.1 of Micavibrio sp. UBA5703. Lineage (GTDB taxonomy): Bacteria > Pseudomonadota > Alphaproteobacteria > Micavibrionales > Micavibrionaceae > UBA5701. Next base: position 72,237 of record DIHF01000064.1, on the reverse strand, counting down.
CGACTGGTATTTGCCTCTTTGTACGGGCGGCGAGCGCCTCAAGGATAAAAACGGCGACAAAGCCCACCCGACGCAAAAGCCCGAAGCCCTGCTCGCCCGCGTTCTCATGTCCTCCACCAAAAAGGGCGATACGATTCTTGATCCATTTTTCGGCACTGGCACAACCGGTGCCGTGGCCAAAAAACTGGGCCGCCATTTTATCGGCATCGAGCGCGACAAAACTTACGCGAAATATGCAAAGGAACGCATTGCCGATATCAAGGAACTCGATAAAAATCTTATTGAGACTTTGCCGAAACGTGAGGAAGTGCGCGTTCCCTTCGGATGGCTGCTGGAGCGCGGGATGCTTAAGCCCGGCGCGGTTCTGACCGATTCAAAAAACAAATTCCGCGCCAAGGTTCACGCCGATGGCAGCGTCATTGCTCAAAACCGCATACAGCCCCTGCGCGGCTCTATCCATAAGGTCGGCGCAGAATTACAAGGCGCGCCATCCTGCAACGGCTGGACGTTCTGGCATTACACGGATAAGGGGAAAAACATTCCTATTGATAATCTGCGGCAGAAAATCAGGGCGGAGACGTTATAGTTACGGTGCCGCCGGCGCCTGTCCGTCCTCGGAAACTTCTTTTATTGCCTTTTCCTCCTGATACTTTGCGGTATTGGCAGCAGCTTCCGTTGCCTGCTTGGCCTCCAGGTCTTCCTGCTTCTTCTTGGATTCCTGGTATTGCCTGATCAGGTCTTCTTCCAGCTTCGATTTCTTTCTTGCCCGTATGTAGTTTTCGGAGTGCAGCAGGAATTTCCTGTCCTGATCTGCGTAAACTTCATAGCCCTCAAGAACGCCAAGCACATTGGCTAAATCCATACCTTCACGCGTCCTTGCGCCCCCTTGGTAGGAGAAGATTTTAATCTTCATAACGAGATATATGTCCCTGGTTGAAGACAGGAACTTCTCGTTTTGCTGGTGTTCCGGGAGCGCCCTGAAAGCAATCATCTTTTGGTCGATGTATTTTTCAGCTATCTCGGGCGTAACGGGGAGAGACGACAACTCAAACGGCCGACTGAATTCGACAATCAAGCCGCGAGGATAACCGGGGATGTTTCCGATATGGCCGCAGGTTGTAGCATCCGCTGCATCCAAAGCCTCAACCTCAAATCTGCGCGTTCTGGGTATCTTGTACTCATCCTCAACCTCAAATTGTTGATTTTTGAGGTCGTATTCCTTCAGTCTGAGCTCCTGAATGAATTCGAAGCGAAGCGGAAAAGATTTTTTATTGTCTTGTATGTAATTTTTCGCTGATTTTCTAATCTCCCGCCACTCGAATTCATGCTGGTTATAGTCTTTGTATATGTCACATTCATTTATCATCATGAAGTAGTCAACGTCGGCGACTTTTTCGATGTCGAGCTTGTCCAGGGCCCAATAAAGCTGTGAAAGGGTCTTTATCGTTACCTTTTCGTAACGGTATTTGCGCTCTTTACCCAGCAGATCGGTTGAAGATGATTGAGCAGATACAGGAATCCCGGGAACGACAAGGGCGACCAAAAGGGCCAGAAGAAGAAGTTTGCTATAGATGAAATTTTTCAAATATTACCACCACGAAACTGTTACCGGCCCCCGATATAATTATATGCCTTTGAGGGCTTAACTGCAACTTCACAGGTTCAGCTTTAAAGCCTTTTTGAATACTGAAGGAAAGCCGAAATCGCCAATATCTTCAGTTCGATGCCAAAAATAGTCTTTACCAATTTTTAATGACTTAACGGGTGCGGAGCGTCTCACCTCAAGCTCAAGGTCAAAATGTGTAAAGCTGTGACGTATCTTTTTGCGATCGTCTCCCTCAAAACGTATCTCTTGAAAATGCTTGAGGTGCTCAAGATTGTCCCTTTCAGATGCATCCACCCAATCCGAGGTCGGCAGGCCGTATGTCCCACCGAGCAATCCCTTCTCTGGCCTGCGATGCAGTAACACCCTACCCTCCTTGTCCTGTATCCAGTATAGAAAACCAAATCTTTGTGGCTTTAAAGGTTTAACGGCCCGTGCAGGCAAATCCTTCGCAATTCCTTGATTGTATCCTTTACAACCCGCTTGTATGGGGCAAATCCCACACTTGGGTGTACGTGGCGTACAGATGCCCGCGCCGATGTCCATCAAGGCTTGCGCGTAATCGCCGGGACGTTCGGACTGCTTGTTAGACAAGGCAAGAGCATGTGCCTTCAATTTCTTTTTTATCCCCGGCAACGGTTCCGTTACAGCAAAATAACGCGCCATAATCCTTTCGATGTTTCCGTCTACGACATTGGTAGGTTTGTTGAAAGCAATGGCCGAAACTGCCGCCGCCGTATAGGGGCCGATCCCAGGCAGTGCCAAAAGCGCCTTTTCTTCCTCCGGAAAAATTCCGTTCATTTCTTCTAAAACAACTTTGGCACATGTATGGAGGTTTCTGGCCCGCGTATAATATCCAAGCCCGGCCCAAGCGCTCATGACGTCTTGGCGTTCGGCATTGGCCAAAGCCTTTATATCTGGCCACTTGCGAAGAAACTTCTCAAAGTACGGAATAACCGCACCGACAGTGGTTTGCTGAAGCATGATCTCCGAAAGCCAGACATGATAAGGGTCCGGCTTTTGCCCCGGCGGGCTGCGCCATGGTAGAATGCGGGCATGCCTGTCGTACCAGGCCAATACCTGTTTACGAAATTCCCGAATTTCTTTCAGCTTCCTCTTGTTACCTGTCTTTGAACTTGTCATTCTATCTGCTTAACAAATCTGGATTATCTATGCGACCTGTTTCCGAAGCCACACGCCGCGTTACCGGGCAGAGCTTTTCCCGCAAGTATATTTCGCTGGGGCGGATTCTGTCGCATTGGGACGATGTTGTGGGTAAAGAATTAGCATCTAAAGCCCAACCCGTAAAACTGCATTACAAAAAGCGCAAAGAAGGTGCCAAGCCTGATGCCTCGCTCGATATTGCCGTGAATGGTGCCGAGGCCACCCTCCTCCATTATCAGAAGGATTTGATCCTTGAGCGGCTCAACAATATCTTCGGGGAGCGCTGGATCAACGCCATCCGCTTTGTTTCCATGCCCTCCAATACACAAGGATCAAGGCTCAAAAAAGCAAAAGCACCCTTGACGGAAGCCGAAAAAAAGCATCTATCTTCACTTCTGGATAGTATCAGCGACCCCGATATCCGCCATAAATTGGAAAATCTCGGGGAAGCCCTTTTAACGGAAGAACGAACATGAAAGTAGCTGCGAATACACTGCGTGCCGGAAACGTCATCGATTATAACGGCAAATTATGGGTTGTGGTTAAAAACGAACTGATGTCGCCCGGCAAGGGTGCGGCCGTTGCGCAGGTTGAAATGCGCGAAGTCAAGGCCGGCACCAAGGCCAATGTAAGGTTTCGCACACAGGAAACGCTGGAGCGCGTTACCCTAAGTCAGGACGAATATCAGTACCTGTTCGCCGAAGGCGATTTGCTGACGTTCATGCATACGACGAACTATGAACAGATTTCCATTTCCAAAGAACTGGTCGGCCATCCGGCTGTCTTCCTGCAGGAAAGCATGATCGTTGAGATCGAAAGCCACGAAGGAACGCCGCTTAGCGTGACCTTGCCCGCAACGGTTATCCTGAAAATCGTTGAAGCCGAGCCGGTTGTGAAGGGCCAGACGGCAACTACCTCATACAAACCTGCCATCCTTGAAAACGGTGAAAAGGTCATGGTGCCGCCGCACGTTGAGGCCGGTACTCGGATCGTCGTCCGCACCGAAGACAGCACCTATGTTGAGCGGGCCAAGGATTAAAAATTAATGGCCAAAACCTCGCCACTGATGACCATCATGATCCGTGCGGCGGAAAAGGCTGCGCGGTCGCTGGTCAGGGATTTTGGCGAGGTCGAACAGCTACAGGTCTCCAAAAAAGGCCCCGGCGATTTCGTCTCCGCCGCTGACCGCCGCGCTGAAGAATCGATTTTCGAGGAAATCAAAAAGGCCTACCCGGATCATTCTTTCCTGATGGAAGAAAGCGGGTCGGTCCCCGGCAAAGACACTGACCATATCTGGATCGTCGATCCTCTCGACGGCACAACGAATTTTCTGCATGGCATTCCGCATTGGGCCATATCCATCGCGCTTCAGGCCAAAGGCCAGATTGTTGCGGGGCTTGTTTATGACCCAGTCAAAGATGAAATGTTCAGCGCCGAAAGAAATCAGGGCGCGTTTATGCGCCGCAAACGCCTGCGCGTTTCCGGGCGCGATGATCTCATGATCGCCACCATTGCAACCGGCGCGCCGCGCCGTTCCGAAGCCAAGCGCGAGTTGTTCTTTAAAGAATACAAGGCCGTTCAGGCTCTTTCTCCGGGACTGCGCCGTTTCGGTGCTGCGGCGCTAGATCTGGCTTATGTCGCCGCCGGGCGTTACGAGGGTTTCTGGGAGCGCGACCTGAAAAGTTGGGATGTTGCGGCTGGTGCCTTAATCGTAAAAGAAGCCGGGGGCTTTATTTGCGACATCGATAATGATAAGAACGATCCTGTTCAAACAGGCAACGTGCTAGCGGCCAATCAGGGACTTTTTGCGCCGCTGAAAAAAGTGCTGAATAGCGTTTAGCAATATTAACAACCATGTTTATGTACAGACTTTCTATAGCGTTTGCTGTTCTTGCGGCATGGGTTCTGATTCACTCAGCATCCTCCGCCCTTGCGCAGAACGACAATCAGGGCAGCGTCGAGGTCAATCTCGATGTGCTCAAGGATATCCGCGAGTACCAACCGCCACCGATGTTCGATAACAAGCAAGCGCCGCTGACCGGACATGGCGCACCGGGCGGGAACGAAGTAAAAAAATTTCCTATGGCGGTTGAGACGCGCCATAACACCATGAACCCCAATTTCCAGCCGCATCAGTCGGCAATCCCGGCACAGCAACCTGTCAAAGCTACAATGTCGCCAATAATTGAGGTTGAGCGCGTGCCGGTTGCAACGCCTTCCTTGCCGATAAATCCGGAGTCGCATTACGCACCTGCTGCGCCGCCGATTCCCGGAAAGAAGCCGGATTCAGCAAAGAATCATCGCGTCGCCGTCGCTCCCCCCATTCCGGAAAAAAGGCCGGAAAAGCTGAATGCCTCGCAGGAATTTATCGAAAGCGCCGCCCTTGCGCCGACGAAAGTAGAGGAAATTCCGCTTCCTGCTGCTGAGGAAGAAAAGGCATCTGATGGTGCGCCCGTTGTCGCCGAGGTGGCCCCATCTACCCCGGAGGTTGCAGTCGAACCTGCTGAAACCCCGGAAGAGCAACCGCCCACCCCGCCAGAAGACAGCAGCCTTGCGGCGTTTGAAGACCCTGCTCCCGCTAAACCGGAAGAAACCCCGGCTGTTCCGGCAGAGGAGCCTGATGCTTCGGCCAACAATGTTCTTGCACACGCCATGCAGGTTTTGACATTCCCCTTCATGCCTGGATCGACAGAAATGGACCAGGACTCGCGCAGGCTTTTTGACGATCAGGCAGTCACATTGATGAAGGGAAACCCGGATATCCGCGTGCAGGTTCAGGCCTACGCCACCCCTTCCGATGAAGGCCAAAGCAGCGCCCGCCGCCTGTCCCTGACGCGTGCCATGACGGTGCGCTCTTACCTGATAGAACATGAAATCGACCCAAGACGGATCGACATCCGGGCGCTGGGTGAGCAGACCGGGCCGGGACCGCAGGACCGCGTCGACCTTGTATTTGTCAATAAAAACGAAGCCATGTAAGTCTATCGACAGAAAAATCTTGTTTGCTGTACAGAAAATCTGGCATTTTTCGCCGGGTTTCTATAGAAATCCAAAACATACCAACGCACGGGGATTTACATATGTCTGGACGCATTAAAATTGCTATCATTCTGGTTTTACTGGTTGTGGGCGGCGCAGGCCTGTTCTTGTTTACAAAATCGACACAGCAACCAACCGATATTCCGCCGGTTACGGATGATATGGCTGGCGACGATATGGCCGCTACGGATTTTGATGATGCGCCTCCCCCTCCGCCAGAGGAAGAAATGGCGCCTCCTCCTGAAGAAATTACCGGGGCTGAGCAACCAGCGGCAGTCGACCCCGCCGCCGCTCCGGTTGAAGAAGCAGCGGCGCTTTCCGCTTCCGCCGCAACGATCGACCTGGATGCGGCGCTTTCTGAAAGACGTATCGGCGATGCGAATGCGCCTGTCACGATTCAGGAGTTTGCCTCACTGACATGCAGCCATTGCGCTCAGTTTCACACAACGACATTCCCCGATCTCAAAACCCAGCTTATCGATACGGGCAAGGCCTCGCTTGTCATGAGCGAATTTCCGCTGAACAAGCCTGCGCTTGATGCGACTATGGTGGCGCGTTGCCTCCCTGCTGATCGCTATTTCAGCTTCGTCGGCCTGCTCTTTGAAAAGCAAGCCGACTGGGCCGGGGACGCAAACTATACGAATTTCCTGAAGCAAAACGCCCAGCTTGCCGGCCTTAGCGCCGAGCAGTTTGACGCGTGCATCAACAATGAAACTTTGCGCAATACTATTCTTGACCGTATGAAAGAGGCGCAAACAAAACACAATGTTCAATCGACGCCGACTTTCGTCGTCGGTGAGAGCAACGTCATAAGCGGTGCCATGCCGCTCGAGGTCTACGTCAAGGCTGTCGAAGATGCGATAGCGGCGAAAAACAATCCGGCCCCTGCCCCTGAAGCGGAGCAGCAACCGGCTGCCGAAGAAGCGCCAGCGGAACCTCCCGTAGAAGAAACGGGCGCACCCGAATAAGCAGAGATAAATGATCCAGTTCAACCGCCTTCGCCTTAACGGCTTCAAATCCTTCGTCGACCGGACCGAGCTTGATATCGGTAAGGGTCTGACGGGTATTGTCGGTCCCAATGGCTGCGGCAAGTCGAACCTTGTCGAGGCGCTGCGCTGGGTGATGGGCGAAAACTCCGCCAAGCGCATGCGCGGCGGCGAGATGGAAGACGTTATCTTCGCCGGAACCGACAAGCGCACGGCACGCAATCTGGCCGAAGTTACCCTTCTGCTGGACAACAGCGCACGGGCTGCCCCTGCCGCCTATAACGGCAACGACGAAATCGAGGTTCTGCGGAAAATCGAGCGCGACCACGGCTCGACCTATAAAATCAACGGTCGCACCGTCCGCGCCCGTGATGTGCAGATGCTTTTTGCCGATACGGTCAGCGGTTCCGGCTCGCCCGCGCTGGTATCGCAGGGAAAAGTTACCAAGATCATCGATGCCAAACCGCTCGACCGCCGCCTGATCCTTGAAGAATCCGCCGGGATATCGGGCCTCTACGCCCGCCGCCACGAAGCCGAAATCAGGCTCAAGGCCGCCGATGCGAACCTTGCCCGCGTCGAGGATATCGTGGGTTCGATGGACAGCCGCCTGTCGGCTCTCAAAAAGCAATCGCGTCAGGCCAGCCGCTACCGCAACATCAACGCGCAGATCCGCCAGCTTGAATTGCTGCTGGCCTGGCTGGAATGGACGAACCTGAACGAGCGCATACAGAACAATCAGGACCGCTTCGAGAAAAGCGAGAGTATTGTTGCCGAGAAATTCGCAACCGTAAGCCAGCTCACGAAAACGCAAAACACGCAGGCCGAAGAACTGCCGCCCCTTCGCCAGAAAGAGGCCGAGATTTCGGCGCGGGTTCAGACGCAGAAAATCGCATTGCAACGCCTTGAGGACGAAAACAACCGCCTTGAGCAGATGCTTCAGGAAACCAGGGACCAGATCAAACAGACCCAAACCGACCTTGAGCACGAAAATAACATCCTCAAGGAAAGCACCGAGGTCATGGCCCGGATGGAAGAGGAGCAGAAAAAGCTCATCACCGAGCAGGAACAGGAAACCGGCAAGCTCGAAGAGAAAGACGAAAAACGCGCCGAACTCGAGAAAAAAGTTTTGGCGCTTGAGGAAAAGCACACATCCCTCATGGAAAGCGCCGCGCAGTCTCGCGCACGTAAAGAATCTTTAGAGCGTCAAATCGCCCAGAACGAGGAACGCCTCGCGACCGTCACGGCACGCCGCGAAAAGGCGCAGGATGAATATAACGGCCTTGCCGCGCAGGCCGGACAGGAAAAATACCTCAAGGAACTTTCCGCCAAAATCAGGGAACTGGAAGAAGAAGCCAGAACGCTGGATGAAAACATGGCCGCCGCGTACGAAGCGGCTCAGGCGGCGCAAAAGCGCGTTAATGAGGAGCGCGAAGCCCTCACCGCTATCGAAAGCAAAAAATCCGAATTCAACGCGGAAATTTCCATGCTGGAATCGTTTTTCAGCAACGGCAGCGAAGAAAATTTCGCACCTGTTCTGGATCAGGTTGTGGCCGATGCCGGATTTGAAAAGGCCCTCTCCCGCGCTCTTGGCGATTCCCTTATGGCTTCGCTGGATGAAACGGCCCCGGCCTTCTGGTCTGTCCGCAGCGTCAACAATTTACCTGCCCTTCCCGAAGGCATCAAAAATCTTGCGCCCTATGTGAAGGCGCCCGAGGCGTTGAAACCCGCTTTAAGCCAGATCGGCTATGTTGAGACCGAACAGGACGGCGAGCGTCTTGCGGCGCGTCTTCTGCCCGGCCAGTCGCTGGTTTCGGCGGGCGGCACCTACTGGCGCTGGGACGGTTACCACGTCAAGTCCAGCGCAACCGACCGCCATGCACTTCACCTTGAGCAGAAAAATAAACTGGCCGAGCTTGAGAAAAAGCGCCCGCAAATTGCCGAACTTGTCGCCGCCGCGCAAAAGGCGCTTGAGCGCAGCGTGCAAAGGCAGGATGAAGACCGCCAGAAGCACGAGTCTCTTCAATCCGACTTGAGGGCCGCGCATGCCAAACTGGCCGAACTGCGCCAGAGCCAGGGCAACGCGCATGAGGAGCAGGCCAAGCGCGACAGCGAAGTCACGCGTTTGAAAGAAACCATCGTTGCCGCCAATGAAGATGCCGACAGCCTTGCCAAAACCATTGAACGCGACAAAACACTTTTATCCGTGCACGAAGAAGCCGCTGCGGATGAAAAGGCCGAGAATATCGACGAAGTTAAAAATGCTTTGCTCGATGCACGCAACGCCTATCAGGCCGCCATGCGCGCCTTCGATCTTTACATGCAGGAGCAAAACAGCCGTAAAGCAAGACTGCACGCTATCGCGGATGAACGTGTCAACCTCAGGAACCGTTCGATCCGCGCCACCGAACGGGTGAAAAATCTGAACGAGCGTAAGCAATCGCTCGAAGAAAAGCTTGCCGAACTCAAGAGCCAGCCCAAGAATTTCGCCAAGGGCAATGAAGAACTCCTGAGCAATATCGCCGCGCTGGAAAAAGAGCGTCAGGACGTGGCGAATGAACTGGCCACACGTGAGAACGAAGTCACCGAAACCGGCAAGGCGTTGAAACAAGCCGAGGCTATGCTTGGCGAAGCCAGAGAATCCCGCGCTCACGCCGTGGCCACGCTCGATACGCTCAAGGAGCAAATGGCCGGTATGCGCGCCTCCGTGCAGGAACATTTCGACCTTCAGCCCGAAGGCATTGCCGAGCACCTGACCGTAAATACAGAAGGGCAAGACATTGAAAGCACGCGGGCGCAAAAGGAAAAGCTTTCGCGTGAGCGCGACAATATCGGCCCTGTGAACCTGCGCGCCGACGACGAAGCGCAGGAGCTTGAAAAAGAATTCGTCAATCTTGTGCGCGAGCGCGATGACCTGGCGCAGGCCATTGCCGAGCTGCGCGGCGGCATCGCTGAGATCAACAAAGAGGCGCGGGAGCGCCTTCTGGCCGCGTTCGATCACGTCAACGCGCATTTTGAGAAACTGTTCACGCGCCTGTTTGGCGGCGGCAAGGCGCATCTGGCGCTGATCGATACGCCGGATTCCAAAGACCCGCTGGGCGCGGGGCTTGAAATTTTTGCGCAGCCGCCCGGCAAGGCGCTGCAATCGCTCTCCCTGCTTTCGGGCGGTGAGCAGACTTTGGCCTCGATTGCACTTATATTTGCGATGTTCCTGACGAACCCCTCGCCCATCTGCGTACTGGACGAAATCGACGCGCCGCTGGATGACGCTAACGTCGACCGCGTTTGCGACCTGCTTGACGATATCGCCCAGCGCGGCCAGACCCGTTTCCTCGTTATCACGCACCACCGCCTGACAATGGCGCGCATGGACCGCCTCTATGGCGTGACGATGGCCGAAAAGGGCGTGTCCCAGCTCGTCTCCGTCGACCTCCAGCAAAGCTTCGACTTCCTCGAAGCGGCCTGATATAGCCGATGCCAGGTAAAGTAATTGAAAAAACTCATCTTTTTGCTTTCCCCGCGTAAGCGGGGATCTTTTGAAAACAAGCATTTAAGCCCCCCGCTTGCGCGGGGGATGCAGGTTGTTATGCTCATTTCATTTCAGGTTGGATATAAATGACCGACGATCTCGAAAGACTCGAAGACAAAATACAGGACGCGCAAAAGGCCAACATGGGCCCCGAAGCACCTTCGGGCGGGGCCGTGCGGGCGGGGGCGGAGTTTATTTCGCCCATGCTGGGCGGCCTGATTTTAGGCTATTTTCTTGATAAATGGCTGGATACGGCCCCTATCTTCATAATTTCCCTGTTTTTACTGGGGGTTGCCGGGGGATTCATAAGCATCTTCAGGGCCTCTATGGACAACCCCGCAGAAACCGAAGATTCCGGGTTGCATAAGCCGGAAAAAGACGCTAAAACCTCGGCCAGAAACGATAAACAGGAGTAAACAGTACGGTTATGGCGGACCCTATCCATCAGTTTGTGATCGAGCCCATCATTCCCCTGAGCATTGGCGGATACGATCTTTCCTTTACCAATTCCGCGCTCTGGATGACGATTGCCGCCGGTTTGTCGCTAACATTTCTCACCTCGGCCATGAAGCGTAAGGCGCTGGTGCCGGGCCGCGCACAGATCTTTGCCGAAATGATTTACCAGTTCGTTGCCGGGATGATCCGTGAAAATATCGGGCCCAAGGGTCGCGAATATTTTCCGCTGGTCTTTACCGTCTTTGTCATTGTCCTGATGGGCAATATGTTGGGCATGATTCCCTATTCCTTTACCTTCACCAGCCATATCATTGTAACCGGCATTTTGGCGCTGCTGATTTTCCTGCTGGTAGTCGGAATCGGCATTTACCGCCACGGTCTGCACTTTTTCTCGCTGTTCATTCCGCCCGGTGTTCCGGCTCCGATGCTGCTGGTTCTGGTGCCGATTGAATTGCTTTCGTTTCTCGTGCGCCCGATCACGCTCTCTGTCCGTCTTTTCGCGAACATGATGGCCGGCCACATCGTTCTCAAGGTTTTTGCGGGGTTCAGCACCGCCATGCTCGGCATGGGCGGCATCGGTATGGTTCTGGGCTTTATTCCGGCGGCCTTTAACGTGGCCCTGATTTCGCTGGAACTGCTGATTGCCTTTCTGCAGGCTTATGTTTTTGCGCTTCTGACCTGCATTTATTTGAAAGATACCATTGAAATTCATCACTAAATATGTAGGATCAGCGCAAATAATCCGAATATAGAAAACTTTTACTACGACTTTAGGTTAACAACAGAAGAAGGAAGAAACACATGGAACTCGAAGCAGCAAAACTTATCGGCGCCTCTCTGGCACTCATTCCGATCGCCGGTGTCGGCGTCGGTCTTGGACTGATCTTTTCCTCATACAACAATGCAATCGGCCGCAACCCGTCCGCAGCCTCCCTGCTGGAAAAGAAATTCCTGCTGACCTTCGCCCTGACCGAGGCCCTCGCGATTTTCGCGCTGGTTATCTCGTTCATGATCATGTTCAGCTAATATGAACTTTCTCAGGCTTCCAGCGCTGACTTTGGTCGGCTTCATCCTGATCGGCATATCCGCGCCACAAGCTGCGGATATGCATGTCATCGGGGCGGACCCGGCGGCGGATGCCGATCATGTGATCGTGGTGGACGAGCAAGGTCAGGTTCATGCCGAAGAACACGGCGATGGGCATGAGAGCAGCGGCGGTCTGCCGCAGTTCAACCCCTCATCCTACCCCAGCCAGATTTTCTGGCTCGTGGTCGTGTTCAGCGTGATGTACTTCTTTTTCTCACGCCGGACGCTGCCGGAGATTTCGGGAGTTATTGAGAACCGTCACCAGCATATTCAGAGCGATCTGGACTCCGCCGAAAAACTGCGGCAGGAGGCCGAGACGGTTCACAAGGCATATGACGAGGCGCTGGATAAGGCCAGAACCAAGGCATCTGACCTCTTTGCCGAGGTTGAACGCGAAATAAAAGAAAAGTCCGCCGCGCAATTTCAGGCCTTTCTGGAGCGTTCTTCCAAAGAAGTAAAATCTGCCGAGGCAAAGATTGAAAAAGCCAAGAGCGAAGCCTTTGAGGAAATGAGCACCGTCGCTGCCGAAGTCGCCGCGAAGGCTGCCGAGAAAATCATCGGCGTTTCGACCGACCTGCAAAAGGCCAAGTCGATCATCGATGCGCTCCACAAAAACAACAAAAAGGCTGCATGATGGAACTCTTGGCCGATGAACATACCTGGCTCGTCATTTCCTTTGTGGCGTTTCTTGCCGTTGCATGGCGTTTTGGCAAGGATGCCATTCTGAAGGTTCTCGACGGGCGTATTGCCGAGATCAAAAAGGAAATCCAGACCGCAGAAACCCTCCGTATCGAGGCGCAGGAGCTTCTGGCGCAATACCAGCGCAAGCACCGCGACGCGATGAAAGATGCCGAAAAAATCATCGCCGACGCCAAAAAGGGTGCCGAAGCCAGCCGCAAGGAAGCCGAAGCCGCCCTTGCCCAGAGCATGGAGCGCCGCGAAGCCCAGCTACAGGAGCGCATCAAGCGCATGGAACAGGCCGCGATCAGCGAAATTCAATCCTATGCTGCCGATCTGGCGATGAAGGCCGCCTCGAAAATCGTTTCCGACATGCTGGATAAGAAAACCGGCGATAAGCTCGTCGAACAATCCATCAAGGATTTATCAACCCAGATCCATTAGAAAGCGTGCCATGTCCGAAGCCCTTGCCTCCTTATCGCCGCAGCAGATCGTAGGGCAGCTCGGGCAGGAAGCCAAATCCGCCAGCCGCATTTTGGCGCGCACGACGAACGTCGAAATCAACCAGCTTCTATCTTCAATCGCCGCTGCTTTAAGAAACAATGTTGAGCCCATTATAGAGGCCAATAAAAAAGACCTTGCCGCCGCTGCGCAGCGCGGCCTTAACAAAGCCATGACCGACCGGCTGATGCTCGACCAAAAACGCATCGAAGCCATGGCCTCCGGCGTGGAAACCATCGTCGACCTGCCCGATCCCGTTGGCCGCCGTCTGTGGGAGGCCATCCGCCCTAACGGTCTGCGCATTGAGCGCGTGTCCGTTCCCATCGGCGTGCTCGGCATGATTTATGAATCACGTCCGAATGTCACAATTGACGCGGCGGCGCTTTGTTTAAAATCCCGCAACGCGGTGATCCTGCGCGGCGGTTCGGAAAGCCTGCATTCTTCTCTGGCGTTGCACGCCCTGATTCAAGGCGCGCTAAAAGATCACGGCCTGCCCGAAGGCTGCGTCGGCATGATCCCGACCGCCGACCGCGAAGCTGTTGGCGCGATGCTCGCCGCGCATCAGCATATCGATGTCATGATCCCGCGCGGCGGGCGCAGCCTGATTGAGCGCGTGATGAACGAAGCCCGCATGCCGGTCTTCGGGCATCTAGAGGGAATTTGTCACATCTATATCCACCCCAGCACAAAACCGGAAATCGCACGGCAGGTTACGCTGAATGCCAAAATGCGCCGCACGGGGATTTGCGGCGCGATGGAAACGCTCCTGATCGACAAAGGTCTGGATCAGGATCTTGCGCGGGCCGTACTCGGCGACCTTCTGGATGCCGGTTGCGCCATCGTCGGCGATAAAATGGCGCAAAAGCTGGATGGCCGGATCGGCGAAGCGAAATCCGAAGACTGGCATACCGAATATCTGGACGCAAAGTTAAGCTGCGCCGTCGTCAGCAATGTCGAGGAAGCCGTCAACCACATCAATGGCTATGGCTCCCATCACACCGACAGCATCCTTGCCGAAGATACAAAGGCCGTCGATTACTTCCTGAAAAACGTCGATAGCGGCATCGTCATGCACAACGCCTCGACACAATTTGCCGATGGCGGCGAATTCGGCATGGGCGCAGAAATCGGGATCGCTACGGGCAAAATGCACGCGCGCGGCCCCGTGGGGCTGGAGCAACTATGCACCTATAAGTACATCGTCCACGGCGAAGGCCAGACACGTCCGTAACTCCCTTTCCCGTCATCCGGCGGCGCAGCGCTTTTTGTCATTTCGAACCCTGCGTAGCGGGGTGAGAAATCTCATGAGATTTCTCCTCCTTTCAGTCGTCGAAATGACAAGTTTGGATTATTGTTATTAAAAGATTATAATGCGCCTTCGTGTCTTTGTGCCTTTCTGTGAAAAGAAATTGAGGGATTTGTTGTCCTATGACCATCTTCACCCAGCCTCATACGCGCAATTCCCCCCGCTGGAAGGGCATGCGCATCGGTCTGCTGGGCGGTTCCTTTAACCCGCCGCATGAAGGCCATGTCCATATCTCGCTCGCGGCGCTGAACAGCCTGCAACTCGACGCCGTATGGTGGCTGGTGACGCCGCAAAACCCGCTGAAGGGTAATGTCACGCCCCTGCCCCTTGAAAAGCGGGTGGAGCTTTCCCGCAATCTTGTATCGCATCCGAAAATCATTGTGACAGACCTTGAAAAAGATTTCGGCACCGTTATCACCTATCAAAGCATCAAGGCGCTGAAAACTCACTTTCCTGGCACCGATTTTGTCTGGATCATGGGGATGGACAATGTTCACACCTTCCACCACTGGAACAACTGGCGCTCGCTTTTATCTGAAATCTGCATGGCGCATCTGACCCGCAGCCCGGCAACGGGACTGGTTCGCAATTGCCCTGCCCGGATGCAGGGCGGCCAGCGCCACGTCCTTGTCGATAAAGGGGGACGTTTTCCCCTCGATTCGGGGGTGACTTATTGGCTTATGCAGAAGAAAATGGTCGATATTTCATCGACCGCCATCCGGGCTAAAAACGGTGAAAATACAATATATTAGGGCGTAGTTCCTTGCATTCTATACGATTTCCGCTCCCGCCAATTGCGAGTCCTGTAAAAACCCAATATAATGAAGGTATGGGTTTGATGATAAAAACGGTCCATCAGACAGAAAGCGGGGGATCCTGTATTGCATAGGAAACCATGCTTTAGCGAGTGTGCAAATTCCGGTCAGACGGGGTATAAGATGCCTGAACCATACGGTTCGGGCTTTTTTGTTTTCGCCTGATCGCATCAACAAAGAAAGGAAGGTACGCAAATTCTGACATACATGAAAAAGGGGCGCTACAGCCCTTCCGAAATTAAAACGCTGATCGAACAGTCCCTGGACGCAGATAAGGCGTTTGACATTGTAACTATAGATCTGAATAAAGATGCGGCGTTCGCCGACTACATGATTATCGCTTCAGG
Organism: Micavibrio sp. UBA5703; assembly: GCA_002420015.1. Taxonomy (GTDB): domain Bacteria; phylum Pseudomonadota; class Alphaproteobacteria; order Micavibrionales; family Micavibrionaceae; genus UBA5701. The sequence goes on along the minus strand of DIHF01000064.1, from coordinate 56,730 downwards.
AACATCCTCCAGACATATCTCGGCCATCGCGGAAAAGATGAAAGAAAGACTTTCCGTGCGTGGATTGAAAGAAGTGCGTCTCGAAGGGGTATCGCAATCAGACTGGGTTGTGGTCGATGCGGGCGATGTTGTGGTTCATCTTTTCCGGCCCGAGGTTCGGGAGTTTTACAACATGGAAAAGATGTGGTGCGCTGTACAAACGCACGATGCCGTAGGTAGACAGATCCCGGCTTAGGGTGTAGCCTTGTATCGTTTCCATACAACGATATGAAGCGCAATGAAATTTGACCTTATCGCCGTCGGGCGCCTCAAAAAGGGGCCGCTTTACGATCTGGCCGAAGAATACCGGGGCCGCCTCCAGTGGCCTTTGAATATCCTCGAAATTGAAAGCAAACATAAAGATTCTGACAAAGCGCAGGCAGATGAAGCGCGCCGCATTCTGGACGCACTGAAGGACGATGCCTTTATCGTTGCGCTGGATGAGCGCGGGCGCAGCCTCAAAAGCCTCGATTTTGCCAGGAAAATTGAAAATCTTCAGAACGCGGGCCAAAGCCATATTCAATTCATATTGGGTGGTGCTGACGGCCTTACCGACGAGGTCAGAAACCGTGCCGGTCTTCTCCTCAGTTTTGGGCAGCAGACATGGCCGCATATGCTTGCACGCGTCATGCTTTTGGAGCAGATTTACAGGGCACAGCAGATTCTCAAAGGACATCCCTATCACAGGGAATAGATGCAGAAAAAATGCTTCGTTGGTTGGCGCTTTCGTTTTTTATAATACTGCCGCTTTGCCCGGCATGGGCCGAAGCGCCGCCCGTTCCCCAAAGCAAGGAAAAAACTGTCGGCTCTATCGAGAAACAGCTTGAGGTTGGCCGCGCCGAACAGGACAAGCTGGAGAAAGAAGTCAAAACCATTGAATCCGAGTTGGTCAAAACGCGTGACAGGCTCGTTAAGGTTGCGCGCTCGGTTCAGTCAAATGAAAAGGAACTGCAAAGCCTCGAAAATACAATCGCCGCACTCGAAGAAGAGCAGCACGCCATACAGGAATCGCTCGGCCATGACCGGGAGAAAATCGCCGGGCTTATTCTGGCGCTGGAACGCATTGAGCGCGTGCCGCCCGAAGCCCTGCTCGCCCGGCCCGAAGCACCGCTAAAAACCGCCCAGAGTGCGATGCTTATGGGCGATATCATCCCCCTGCTTCATAAGCATGCCGAAGAGCTGAAAACCAAGCTGGCGGATCTGGACAGAATTTCCGAAAAGTTGGAACATGACCGCAAAAAGGCTCTGGCCACGGCGGATTCCCTGCGCGAGGAGCATACACAGCTTTCCGGTCTTGTCGACCGCCGGCAAAAGCTGTTTGCGCAAACTCATGAAGATTACGAACAGCAGGCCGAAGAGGTCCAGAAAATCTCGCTTCAGGCCAAAAATCTTCAGGACCTTGTCGACAAGCTTGAAACTGACAGGAAGAAGCGCCAGCAGAAACAAAAAAAGAAGGAACCCGGCTCGAAAACGGCAAAGCAGGATATCAAGACCCCCATCCCCAAAGCCGGGCAGCCGCAACTGCCGGTTTCAGGAACTATTCGCGTATCTTATGACGAACCGGATGCCTTCGGCGCGCCAAGCAAGGGGCTGGAGATCGATGGGCGCGACGGGGCCGTCGTCGTGGCCCCTATGGGCGGGGTGGTGCGTTTTACCGGGCCGTTCAAGCGTTTCGGTCAACTTATCATCATCGAACATGACGGCGGCTACCACAGTCTTATTGCAGGATTGGAAAAAATTGATACAGTGGTGGGCCATAGCGTCAGCGCCGGGGAACCTTTGGGTTCTTTGCAGAACAAGTCTTCTGGCTCGCCCTCGCTGTATTACGAACTGCGGCTGGATGGTAAGCCCATCAACCCGGCTAAAAAATTCGCCAATTTGAGTTAACTTACGATGCAAAAGGATCGGAATTCCATGAGAACGTTCTTCTACGGCTTTATCATCAGCGCCCTTCTCTTTTTTGGGAGCGCCGCCGTTTACAAATCGACCGCGCAGGAAGCGGCGCCCGCTGAAACACCGGAACAAGAAGCCCAGGGAGAAGAACCTAGAACCGCAGGCGAACAACCCGTCGACAGCTACAGCGAAACCTACCGCGAGCTTAACTTGTTCGGTGATGTGTTCGAGCGCGTCCGCGCCCAGTATGTTGAAGAAGTGAGCGACGAGCAGCTTATTGAAAACTCTATCAACGGCATGCTGACCAGTCTCGATCCGCATTCGGCCTATCTTAACGCCAAGAACTTTGAGGAAATGCAGGTTCAGACCAAGGGCGAATTCGGCGGCCTCGGCATCGAAGTCACCATGGAAAACGGTTTTGTGAAAGTCGTATCCCCAATCGACGACACGCCCGCTTTCCGCGCAGGCGTACAGGCCGGGGATTACATCACGCATATCGACGACAAGCCTGTTCTGGGCCTTTCGCTCGGCGAGGCGGTCGACAAGATGCGCGGTAAGGTTGGTACAGAAATCAAGCTGGAACTCCGTCGCGAAGGCACGGAAGGCCCTATCAATCTCACGCTTGTCAGGGATGTTATCCAGATTCAGTCCGTGCGCCACCGTGTCGAAGGCAATGTAGGCTACATCCGCATTACGACATTCAGCCAGAACACGGAATCCGGCGTCAGGAAGGCCATTGATGAAATCAAAAAAGAACTCGGCGGCAAACTTATTGGCTATGTTCTTGACCTTCGCAACAATCCGGGAGGTCTGCTCGATCAGGCAATCCTGACTTCTGACGTGTTCCTCGACAAAGGGGAAATCGTATCCACGCGGGGCCGCAACGAAAGCGACACAAAGCGTGATAACGCAACACCGGGCGATTTGGCTGAAGGGCTGCCGATCGTTGTGCTCATCAACGGCGGCTCGGCCTCGGCTTCGGAAATTGTTTCCGGCGCATTGCAGGATCACAAACGCGCCATCGTGCTTGGCACGAAATCTTTCGGCAAAGGCTCGGTTCAAACCGTTATCCCCATGCCAGGGCACGGGGCCGTACGCCTGACCACGGCGCGTTATTACACGCCCTCGGGCCGCTCCATTCAGGCCAAAGGCATTGAACCCGATATCGAAGTCGAGCAGGCAAAAATCGAAACGCTTGGTTCCAAAACCATAGAAGAAGCCGACCTGAAAGGTGCGCTCGTAAACGAGAAAGACAAGGACAAAACAGAGGACAATAAAAAACCTGACGACAAGAAGGACGAATCCGGCAAGGAAAAAGGCGGGAACGGCGAGACTGCATCCGATGAAGAAGTACAGGATTACCAGCTTGCGCGGGCGATCGACCTTTTACGAGGGCTGTCTTTTTACAGCGTTTCAAACCAGCCGGACGCCCCTGCCGCTGCTGAAACGCCATCTAATGACAATCCACCTCCGGCTGTTCCGCAGGTTGAACCTGAAGCCAAGCCCTAAAAAAACTACGTTGGGGGCGTAGCGTTAATGACTGAAACGGGAGCAGAAAAACAGTTCATCGACATCGGCCTTTTCCTGCGGGGCATGGCCGTTGCGTCGCTGGCGTTTATTCTTGTCTTTGCCGTTGTGTGGATGCAGGGCGAGCGTACGGTTGAAGAACTTGAAAGCCGTCTTGCTTCAATGACCGTGTTAATCGAGCGCGGCGCAGTTCCTGCGCAAGCCGAACATCCTCACGAAGATGAGGTTGCTCAACCCGGGCAGACTCATGAACCGGCGCAACATACGGGCGAAAGCGCTGGCAAGACTCATCCTGAAATTCCCGTACAGGAACTGGCTGCCGGACCTGCCAAAACCCCTCTGATCGCAGCGCCCATTGCCGATCTTACCGAAAAGCTGGGCACTCTTGTCTTGCCGGTTGTAAGCAAGAAAAGCGGCATGACTCCCTTTCACGCCTACAAGCGTCCGTTCACTGGAACGGACAGGCCGATGATCGCGCTCATTGTGGATGATTACGGGCTTTCGGAATCCGCTTCCGAATCCGTCATTCAAAACTTGCCTTCGACTGTCTCGTTAATGCTTTCACCTTACAGCAAGGGCGCCGATTCATGGCAAAAGAAAGCAAGGGAAGCCGGCCACGAACTATGGATAAATTTACCGTTCGAGCAATCAGGAAATCCTGCGGATGATCCTGGTCCCCGTGCGCTGCTCTCCAATGCCAGCATCATGCAAAATGAAGAAAATATGAATTGGAACCTTGGCGCGACCACGGGTTTTTCAGGGGTCAGCAGCTATACGGACGATGTCTTTGATGTGGCGTCAGCAACGCTTCAACCTTTAATGCGCGATGCGTTCAGGCGCGGGCTTGGCTATATTGAGTTGAATACGTCGGCATCTGATTTCCTTCAGACGACGGCGTTTAACGAAAATGCGCCTTACGTGAAAGTGGATCTGCATATCAATGACGACAATCAAGATGGTAGCCCTTTCAAGAAACTTGAATTTATCGCACAGGAAAAGGGCTACGCGGTCGGCGTACTGAAGCCACGCAGCTCTACATTGCTGGGTGTTTCCAAATGGATTGAGACTCTTGAGAAAAAGGGCATTGAACTTGTCCCTGTGTCTTACATCGCCGGACGCGGCGTGAAGCAAAAGGCTCCGCCCCCGCAACCTCAGGCCGATGCCGGTCATGCTGATGAATCGCACGAATCCCCGCCGCATGGCACCTCCGTGGAACATGAACCGCATCACTAAAACAGAGTCCCTTCCCTACCGTCCCTGCGTCGGTATTGCGCTGTTCAACCGGCAAGGTCTCGTATTCGTCGGAGAGCGCATCGATACGCCGGGCGCGTGGCAAATGCCGCAGGGTGGCATGGAAGAAGGCGAAGACATTGCAAAGGCTGTCTTGCGCGAACTGAAAGAGGAAGTCGGCACGGACAAAGCCGAAATCATAAAAGTTGCGCCGGAAAAAATCCGTTATGACTTGCCTGCCGATCTGCAAGGTACGCTCTGGGGCGGTCGCTACAGGGGGCAGGAGCAAACCTGGGTTGCAGCAAGATTTCTGGGCCACGATGAAGACATAGTCCTTGATGGCGACGACCATCCCGAATTTTCCCGCTGGCAATGGGTGCCGCTTGAAAAGACTCTGGACCTGATCGTCCCCTTCAAACGTGAGACCTACCGGAAAGTCATCGACCTGTTCAAAGATATTCCTACGGATTAAGCGGCGACCAGGCCGGGTCGGAGCCGTCACGCGGCGTTTGCAGCCAGCGCTCGTTATAGCCCGTGATATCGACGGTATAAACCCGCGATTGACGCATTTCCCCGCGCGCGCCGGAGGGCGTTTCCTTGAAGTAGGTCAGAACGCGGCCGTTGGGCGACCAGCTTGGCCCCTCGACATGGTAGGCCGTGGTGATCAGGCGTTCGCCGCTGCCGTCCGGGCGGATAACGCCGATATAGAATTTTCCCTGATACATGCGGGTGAAAGCGATCAGGTCGCCGCGCGGCGACCAGACCGGATTGGCGTAGCGCCCCTGCCCGAAGGTAATGCGCTTTTCGTTGCCGCCGTTTGCATCCATCGTGTAAAGCTGCTGCGAGCCGCCACGGTCGGATTCAAATGCGATCTGGCGTCCGTCCGGCGAATAGGAAGGCGCGGTGTCGATCGCGGCGTTGGTGGTGATGCGGCGCGGCTGGCGGGTGCTGAGGTCCATTTCATAGATGTCGCTGTTGCCGCCCGAAGCCATGCTCATGACGACCTTGCGGCCATCCGGTGAGAAACGCGGTGCAAAGGTCATGCCGGGGAAGTTGCCCAGCAATTCATGGCGGCCGCTGTTGATGTCGTACAGATACACCTGCGGCTTGCCCTTGCCGTAGGACATATAAGTGATCATCTGTGTCTTGGGAGAAAAGCGCGGCGTCAGGACGAGAGAGCCGCCATCGGTCAGATAACGGTGATTTTCGCCGTCCTGATCCATGATCGCCAAACGCTTGACGCGCTGCTGCGGCGGGCCGTATTCGGAAATGTAAACGATGCGCGTGTCGAAGTACCCGTCTTCGCCGGTCAAGCGCTTGTAAATCTCATCCGACATGATATGCGCGATGCGACGCCAGTTGTCGTCCGTGGTCATGTACGCCATGCCAATGAGCTGTTGTTGCGACAGAACATCCCACAGGCGGAACTCGACCCGCGCGCGGCCATCCTGCGCGCGCGTGACCGTGCCCGTGACCATGGCTTGCGTTCCAGTGGCGCGCCACTCCGCAAAGCGTACGCCGTCGCGGTTAATGGACACCTGATCCTGAACGAAAGCCTGACGGTCGATCGGCTTGAAAAGCCCCGAGCGCTCAAGGTTCGCGGAGACAACGCGCGGCAGATTTTCGGCCATGTCGGCGTTCTGGCCATCGACCGGATAAAACGGCGAAATGGCGATCGGCATCGGCTGCACGACGCCCCTGTCCATGACCACCCTGAGCTCTGCGTGCGCCTGAGCCGGGAGAACAAAAATCAGAGCCAGAAGGTAAAGAAAATATCTCATGTCAAAAATCCTAGAGCATGTTTTGCGGGTTGAACTCAATAACAGTCGTCTTCCATTGGTCGTATCTTTCTGGCGGCAGTTGCAGCGGAGAACAGCTTGGATTACGCAGCGCCCTCAGTGCCGCGTCGGCGGCCGCCCGGAAATGGGTGTCCCCATCATAGCGGGATTTATTCAGAATGGTAGCCTTCTGTACGGTGCGGTCGGGATTAATCAACACCCTGACCTCGACCACAAGATCCTCCGCGTTTTTGGCGCCGATCGGCACCACCCAGCACCGCATCAACCCCTGTTTAAAAGCATCCATCTCGCTGATGGTCAGGCGGTCCGAAAGCGTGGCGATCTGGGAAATTTCCGAGCTTACGGCGTCGACATTCTCGGCGGCTTCTTCCTCCGTCGCTTCCGCCGCGTCAGGTGTCAGGTTTTTCAAAAGGCTCGCAAAGTCATCTTGCTTCGGGGCCGCTTCCGCCTTCTTCTCCGGCGGCTTGGGCTTGGGCGGCTCCGGTTTTTTCTCCTCAGCCTTTTTCTCCAAAGGTTTCGGCGGCGGCACAGCCTCTTTCGGCTCCGCGACCTCATTCTTCACGTCCGGCGGCTTGGGCTTGGTCAGATCGGGCGGCGTGTCCGAGGTTACCTTGGGCGGCGCGGGCTTGTCCGGGGCGGGTTCAGGCTTTTTCTCTTCCTCAACCTTTTTCGGCGGGGCGGGTTTGTTGGTCTGGGCGATGTCGGCAATATCGATGATCTCCACATTGATCGGATTGCTCATGAGCAGCGTGTCTTTTTTGATGAAAGGCAAAGTAATGCTCAGAAGAACAACCACGGCGACATGAAAAACGGCCGACTTGACCAGCGCACCGCGCATAGCCGGATCGAAATAAAAAAAACCGTTTGCCGTTTGGACCTCACTCATGGCCGCATATCTACTCTTTTGCTTTTCCCGCGAAAGCGGGAATCTTTTACAAACGCCGAAGATCCCCGCTTACGCGGGGAAGGCAGCAATTTTTTATCTCCCCTTCGGGTCCGAAATCAAAGCCACCTTGTTAAATCCCGCGCCGCTCACCTTGCCGATCAGCCCCATAATGACGCCATAGGAAATGCCCTGATCGCCGCGAATGTAAATCCGGCGGTCGGTCTGGCCTTCCGTCATCGCCTGGAGCAGCGAGACTAATTTTTCCTCTTTGACTTCCGTTTCGCCGATATAAATCGTGCCGTCCTTGGCCATGGTGATTTCAATCGGCTTGTTGTCCTCGTCGCTGATCGGCTTGGCATCGGAATCCGGCAAGTCAACAGGAACGCCTGCTGTCAGAAGCGGCGCGGCGACCATGAACACGATCAGCAGCACCAGCATCACATCGACCATCGGCGTGACGTTGATCTCCGCCATGGGGGAGAAAGAACCCCTCCCGCCCCGCTTGCGCCTGCCGCCGCCTTTTTTCGATAAGGAAGCCCCCATTACGCAGCTCTCCTTCCGACTTCCTGCGAGTCCAGATGACGCGAGAGAATGGCCGAAAACTCATCGGTGAAGGCTTCAAGGCGGTCGCCATATCTGTTGAGCGCGCTGGAAAATACGTTGTACCCGATAACCGCCGGAATGGCGGCGACCAGCCCCAGCGCCGTGGCAAAAAGCGCCTCGGCAATACCGGGCGCCACAACCGCCAGTGACGTGTTGTTGGTGCTGGCGATGGCCGAGAAGCTGTTCATGATGCCCCAGACCGTGCCGAACAGGCCGATAAACGGCGCGCTCGATCCCACGCTGGCCAGAAACGTCATGCCGCGTTCGAGTGCGTTCATCTCGCGCCCGATGGTTACCGACATGGCGCGCTCGACGCGCTGGCGCAGGCTGGCTTGCAGGCTTTCTCTCGCCGGAACGCCGCCGACGACTCCCGCCTGCCATTCGTCCATTCCGGCGGCAAACGTGCGCAGCATCGGATCTTCCTTGCTGTTTTTCACGCGCTCGTAAATCTTGTCCAGCGGCTCGCCCGACCAGAATGAATCCTCGAACCTGTTGGCGCGGCGGTTGAGCCGAATAAGCGTCGAGCGCTTGGAGAATATGATCGACCAGCTCCAGATCGACGCGAAAATCAACGCCAGCATCACCAGCTTCACAATCATGTCGGCCTGCATGAACAGCGCCCACGCGCTCATGTCGTGCGCATAACCACCCAGATTTACTGCCTCAACTTCGCCTGCCATTTTATATCCTCTCTCACATTGTCATCCTGAAGCGCTTGCGCTGAAGGATCATTTATTTAAACCACCAAGACACAAAAAAACCTGCATCCCCCGCGCAAGCGGGGGTCTTAACCGCTTGTTTTCAAAAGATCCCCGCTTTCGCGGGGAAAGCAAAAAGGGGAGATTTCTTTCGGGCATTTTATCTGGCATTGGCTATATGATCTTCAAACCCCTTCTTCAATTCGACGGGGAATACTACAGGCTTGAACCCCTCCGCCGCAATACAGGCCAGCTTTACATCCATAGAAAACAATAGATCGTTTTCCCTAAAAATCGACTGTTTCATGACCATATATGTATTTTTCATAGATTCAACAGACGTTTCCACGCGCAAAAGATCGTCCAGCCGCGCCGGTTTCAGGTAATCGGCCTCCATATGACGAACCACAAGAAGAATTCCTTTGTCGTCCCGGAGCGATTTGTTTTCAAAGCCTGCCTCGCGTAGAAATTCCGTTCGCGCCCGTTCGGCGAATTTCAGGTAATTGGCATAGTACACCACCCCGCCGGCGTCGGTGTCCTCATAGTAAACGCGAATTTTGATGGTGTGAGTCATAAAAAATTCCTAAACCTTCACCCCCGCGTAGGCGGGGGTCTGGCAATTAAAAACCACGGATTAACACTGATCGTCATTGCGACCCCGGGCTCGACCCGGGGGAAGCAATCCAAAAAAGTTAAACGCAAAGCACACAACGAACGCAACGAGTCCCTCCCCCTTGTCATCCTGAAGCGTCGAAGACGCTGAAGGATCTCATTTTTTACGCGGAGGACCGGAGCTTCGGAGTAGCAATGCACAAAAACTCCGCCTCTCCGCTCCTCCGCCTTTTTAATAACTATTTTCAGATCGTCATTTCGAGCAAACATCGTGAGCGAAGAAATCCATTTCACTTTGATGGAAAAAGCATCATCCCGAAAATCATAGGAACAAGAGCCATAGCCATTACCAGAAATGTGGTTAACCAGACTGCAATGGCAATTCTGTTCAACCGGACGTCTTGTAATTTTTTGTACTTAAAATAGAAAAAAGAGCCTGTCGCCTTGTCATGACCTCCATCTGTCGGGAATTCCATTTTAGGAGAGCCTATCTCTTTCCAAAATTCATTATGATCTTTTTCTAGTAAATCAAGGTACTTACCATAGAAGTGAAGATACGGAATGACCGATATGGCAACCCCAAGAAACCAAAAAAATAAAAAAAGGTAGAAAGAAATATCTGTCATGTCTCCTCCAACATATCTATTTGCGCAGTGCCGGACGGCTCCAGACCCAGATAACCAAACCCTTTGCTCGAAAGCACGCGGCCGCGGGGGGTGCGCTGGACGAGGCCCTGCTGCATCAGATATGGCTCGATGACGTCCTCGATCATGTCTCGCTGTTCGGATAAAAAGGCGGCGATGGTTTCCACGCCGACCGGGCCGCCGCCGTAATTTTCCGCGATGCAGGACAGGTAGCGCCGGTCCATGGAATCCAGCCCTGCCCCGTCCACGTCCAGCCGCCGGAGCGCCGTATCGACTTCCTGAGCGCCGACGGTTTTTTTGCTACCCTTTTCCCCTTGCGCAAAATCGCGCACCCTTCGTGTAAGCCGCCCGGCTATGCGCGGTGTGCCGCGGGAGCGCTTGGCGATTTCCAGCGCACCATCGGGATGAAGATTCATTTCAATGATCCGCGCCGTGCGCGCCACAATTTTTGTAAGGTCTTCCGGCCCGTAAAATTCCAGCCGCAGGGGGATGCCGAAACGGTCGCGGAGCGGATTGCTCAGAAGCCCGCTGCGGGTTGTTGCGCCGACCAGCGTAAACGGCGCGAGATCAATCTGGACGGAGCGCGCCGCCGGGCCTTCACCAATAATCAAATCGAGTTTTTTGTCTTCCATGGCTGGATATAAAATTTCCTCAACCACGGTGCCGAGGCGGTGGATTTCATCGATGAACAAAACATCGCCGGGTTGGAGGTTTGTCAAAATCGCGGCCAGATCCCCGGCCTTGCCGATGACCGGGCCGGAGGTGGCGCGAAACCCCACGCCCAGTTCACGTGCGATGATTTGCGCGAGCGTGGTTTTCCCAAGGCCCGGCGGGCCGAAAAGCAACACATGGTCCATGCAATCCCCGCGCTTTTTGGCCGACTGGATGAAGACGCGCAGATTGTCGCACAGAGCCTTTTGCCCGATAAATTCAGCCAGAGACAAGGGCCGCAGCGGATTTTCCGCGCTTGATTCAAACGCCCGCTGACCGCGCTCAAGCTCCGGGTTTTTCTCTAACGCGTTGGTCATGCGCTTAGTTCCTTAAGGGAAATTCGGATGATTGATTGAAGATCGTTATTATCATTACTTTTGGCCCGGGCATTTAAAACGGCGGTATAGGCTTCGGCGCGGCCATAGCCGAGATTGACGAGCGCGGAAACGGCATCCGCGTCAATTGTTTCATGTGAAACAATTCCTATTACTTCCTGATATTTCTTGCCTTTTGCAGGTGCGCTATTATCCATATTCGCGGCCCTATCCTTTAGTTCAGTAAGGACGCGCAGCGCCAGCTTCGGCCCCACGCCTTCGGCCTGTTGCAGCGCCGCCTTGTCCTGCGAAGCGATAATGACCGAAATTTTCTCTGGCGGACAGGCTGACAAAATCGAAAGCGCCGCCTTGATGCCGACCCCCTGAACGGAGTTGAGCAGGCGGAACCAGCCCTGCTCCCGCGCATCGGCAAAGCCCACCAAAGTTATCGCGTCCTCGCGCACATGGGTGTCGATCAAAAGCGAGGCTGGTTGGCCTTTTTGCCCGACAGCCGACAACGTGCGGCGGCTGGCTTGCACAACGTAACCCACCCCGCCCACATCAAGAATGAGGGTGTTTTCATGGATACTATCAACAATGCCGGAGAGTTTACCGATCATAATTTTACTCTTTCATTCATTGGCCAGATCCTTCGACTTCACTCGCATGCGCTCGTTCCGCTCAGGATGACATGGCTGGTTCTTCCATAATGCGCGTGAGTGATGGCCACGGCAAGCGCATCGGCCTCATCCGCGCCGATCGCTCCACAGGCAGGCAGCAAGCGCCTCACCATCATTTCTATTTGCGCCTTATCGGCATGCCCCGCCCCGACGACGGATTTCTTGACCTTGTTCGCGCCGTATTCGGAAACAGGCACGCCATAAAGCGCAGGCACGGACAGGCAAACCCCCCGCGCCTGCCCCAACTTCAGGGCTGAAGCCGGATTACGGTTGACGAAAGTTTCCTCCACCGCCGCGCTGTCTGGTTTCGATTTCGCCACAATATCGGCCAGCGCCGCATGAAGATGCGCCAGCCTCTGCGCCAGCGGCTCCGCAGGGTTGGTTTTAATCAGGCCGCAATTCACAAAGCGCAGCGCAGAGCCCCGGCTCTCGATAAGCCCCCAGCCCGTTTTCTGCAATCCCGGATCGATGCCAAGAATAATCATGGTTTTAGAGTACCCCAGGACTTGGAACATACCAAGAACAATATTGGAGTGTAATTTTTTCTAGCAAATGATATATTTTTTATGGTAAAACTTCCCGCAAACAGGGAGAAAATAAAAAATGAGCAACAGCAACAAAGATTTTTTCAAATCCAAGGCAAGAGATCTTGTTAAAGATTCCGATCTTGGGCCCCAAAGAATAATGGCAGGTTTTTTAGCTGCAACAGTTTTAACAGGCACATTGGCTTTTAGCTTTCAGGACAAAATTTTAACGCCTGTGAGTACCCCCGCGCCGGAGCCAAAATCACCCGTTGTCCTCAATCTGGAATATCCTTTCTGTTCTGCCGACCAGGTATCTATGAAACTTGAAAAGGATGTCGTCGCATGGGTAAAAAAATCTGATTTACGCCAAGTGTTTTCTAAGATCGGTGAAATAATTAAAGTGTCAAAAAGCGGATACAGTGATTCTGTAGATGCACTTGTCGGGGACAAACTTAAACGCATTCGCAGCACCAGTTTTCCTGTGATGAATGGAACGACTTTGCTTTCGCAATCTTCGAACACTGCTGAGCTTGCCGCCCGGGGAGCAATAACGGGGGCATTTACCCGGATAGGCGTGGGCGTAGAGCTTGAAACTTATGAGGCGAAAGTTTCTTTAAACAGCGACGATACCGAAGCGGTCCCTAATTGCGCCGACGGGCCCAAAGTTCAAATATGAAGGCATGCTGCTGTTTTTGTAATTATGTGACACAACACGAGGCAATATATGTATCCAGAACCGTGCAATGCCGAGAAAAAGAAACTATCTCCGTCACATGAACCGATGCAACAGGTCTGGAAAGCCGCGGTTGTGCTTACGGGTATGCTGGCTTTGGGCGGCTGCGCTGAGTCAAGAACGTCGAGCATTACGAGCGAAAACGAACTTAAGGACTCCGACCTTGAAGAGATATTATCCTCAATTAGTTTGAATTCACGCGAGATCATTCATTTGGACATCACAGCATGCTCTGGCGATGATGTACCTGTATCTCTTTTTACCGATTTGGAAGTCACCATACGCGGTTCCGACACGGAAAATTTGGATAGACACAGAGAGGACCTGTTAGCGGAAACGAAAAGACTGTACGAAAACCTGACGCTGCCTGCCAAAGAGTTGCTGAGAAGGACCAACAGTTCAACGAATTCGACGAGTAGCAAAACGCCTCTCATAAACGAAATCAAAGGCATCAATTTAAGGGGGGCACTCTTGGCCGCCAACATTGCATTTTCAAACAAGGGGATAGTCCTTGCAAAAGCAGAGGTTCTGGACATATCGATAGGATTTGGCGGCAACAGCGATCCCGAACAGACTGTGTGCATGTCGCCAGATTCCAATATTTGATGCGTAATAGTTAAGTTGAAGGCAACTTTTTTCACCGCCTGGGCATGAAGATACAGATTGCCTCATAACCTGAACCGCTTTACAAGTTGCTTGTCTTATCGAAGATACGAGTAAACTTGTGAACGAGTAATTGACTGTGGAACCTGCCGACCCGCAAAAATCTATTGATGATGCCCTAAAAAAGCCATCTCGAAAAAAGGCGGGGTTTCTGGCCGCCGTGTGGCTGGTCGCCATGACAGGCTCGTCGCCTCTTGAAGATAGAGAGCCAGTTGTTTTTGATATGGATTTGAGCGATTCTGCCTGTTCCAGAGACGGCCATGTTGTTACTTTTGAATCGCATACGCAAATAACGTTGGCAAAAATTTATGAGAACAAAGCCAGCAACAATAGCGAGCAAATAGGGCAATCGATAGCCAGGGATTACGAAGCGAAAATATGGATTCCGCTTAAACAAAGATTTCGCGGGCAAAGCAGCCAGGACATTCTGGATATGGCGGGCGATCAGGAAGAAATGGGGCGTGTTAGCGAGAAAATAAAAGAAATCGTTGGCGACGCCTTCAATAGCGCGGAAGCGCCTGCCGATGATATTGATGTTTCAAGTCTTGATACCTATGTGAGGTACGGCAAGCTGAATGGGGAGATGGTCCGTCAGTGCGACCCGGACGAATTAGGAATCTGAACGGCACCTTTATCACGACGCAGCCGCGAGTTTTTCCATTACTTCGTCGCTGGCTTCGAAATTGGGCGTGACGTTCTGGACGTCGTCGCAATCCTCGAGCGCCTCGACCAGTTTCATGACGGCGGCTGCTTGCTCCTCGTTGACCTCGGCGCTCACATTGGGCCGCCAGACCAGCCCGGCGCGTTCCGGTTCGCCGAATTTTTCCTCAAGAGCCTTTGACAGCGCCGCGAAATCCTCGATGGCGCAGGTGATGTCGTGCATGTCGCTGTCGCTTTCGACATTGCCGGCCCCGGCTTCGAGCGCGGCCTCGAACATTGCATCGGCGCTGGCTTTCCCGGCGGGATAAATAATTTCGCCCAGCCTGTCGAACATAAAGCCGACGGAGCCTGTCTCCCCCAGATTGCCACCGTTCTTGGTAAAGATGGCGCGGACTTCGCCCGCCGTGCGGTTGCGGTTGTTGGTCAGGGCCTCTACGACAATCGCAACGCCCCCCGGGCCGTAGCCCTCATAGCGGACCTGTTCGTAATTCTCCCCTTCTCCGCCGCCGACGCCTTTCTGGATGGCGCGCTCGATGCCGTCCTTGGGCATGGATTGCGCCCGCGCCGTAGCAACCGCCAGCCGCAAACGCGGATTCATATCGGGGTCGCCACCGCCGAGTTTGGCGGCCACGGTGATTTCACGCCCGAGCTTTGAGAATACCTGGGCGCGTTTTTTGTCCTGCTTGCCCTTGCGGTGCTGGATGTTCGCCCATTTCGAATGTCCTGCCATGATAGGTTTTTCCTGTTTTAAGTCAGAAACTATAGCGTTTTATTACAACGCCATTTAGGGTATATACAAGAGGGAGAAGGTTCCAACCAAAACGAATTTCAATGACCTACGAATTTTACAAAATAAAGGTGCTGGTCGTCGAAGACAACAAGCCCATGCTGGACTTGACCAAGTCCATTCTTCAGACGTTCGGGGTGGTCGAGGTTATCGCCGCCAAGGACGGCGAAGAAGGTTTCCGGGAATACTGCCTCCACAACCCCGATATCGTCATCGCCGACTGGATGATGAAGCCGATGGACGGCATATCCCTGACCCGCCGCATCCGCAACGACCCCAAAAGCCCCAGCCAGTACACCCCCGTTATCCTGATGACCGGCTTTAGCGAAAAGCGCCGCGTGCTCGAGGCGCGCGACGCTGGCGTGACCGAGTTTCTGGTCAAGCCCTTTAACGCCCGTGATTTGTACCGCCGCATCGCGCAGGTCATCGAGCGCCCGCGCCAGTTCGTCAGGTCCGAGGATTTCTTCGGCCCCGACCGCCGCCGCCACAAAAATGAAGAAAAACCCTATACCGGGCCGGAAAGACGCGAGGGCGGAAGAAGAGCGCCGCCGCCTCCGGTAACGGAAATCGATTTCGCCGACAGGCCGCAGCAGGATGAGGATTGGCAATGACCGAACATTACAATCAAAAGCGCAAGCGCAAGGCCGAGTTCATCAAACCGATCAACACGCTCAAGGCCAAGGTCGGCTCGGGCGGATTGAGCGAGGATATCCTCAACCGCGCCCAGGCGCTGCTTGAAAACAACACCGTCGACTTCCTGCCATTGGCCGAGATTTACCTTGCCGCGCTGATGAAGGGGATCGAGATGGCCAAAGAGGCCGATGCCTCGGCGGATAAGGAATATATAATCTCATCAATGCTCTATCCCGGCATGCAGCTTAAAGCCAATGGCGGCATGTTTCATTATCCGCTTGTCACCAAAATAGCCGACAAGCTAATTCAGTTTCTTGAGGTCATCGACGAAGCCGATATCGAGGTTATCGAGATCGTGCTGGCCTTCCACACCACGATGCGCGCCGTCGTGCTGGGCCGGATCAAGGGCAGCGGCGGCACGCACGGCGCCAACCTAATTCAGGCACTCCACGATGCCTGCATGCGCTATTTCGAGAAAAACAAGGGCAATATCGGCAAAATGATTATAGCAGAAGAATAGCGCGACTCCGCTGTTGACATAAGCTTCGTCATTCCATAAAACACAGCTCATCACACTCCCCCTGCGTATGAGGTTTGAGATGGCTGAAAAAACGCCAGCAAGAAGAAAACCCGCCTTAAATCTGGAAGAAATGGAAACGCTGCGCCTGCAGAGGATTTTGGCTTATCTGGCAGCAACAGAGCCGGAAATCGCGGAGAATCGGCTGATTTTCCGCATGGACAAAGAGGCAGCCAAAAACTTTATTCATACACTACAAATCACCGAAGAAGCGCTGGACGTGAGAAAAGTGACAGAAAGTTCATCGGATTATAGCGCCGACGACGGGCGCAAAAGCGATATCTCATTTGTAGAATATGACGAACAGTATGGCGGTCCCGAACTTACAATTAACACACGCATTATCGCCCCCGATTACGTTCACAGATTCATGAAGCGGAAAGACATATCCGATGTTTTTACGGCCATGGCAAAAAGCAATATCACTCCTTCCGAAAAACCTGAACTTAAGAAAAAGTTGTCGACCGCCTTCAGGCAGGTTGCGCTTTTGGATTGGCCGAAAATTGACAACGACACAATACTTTACAATCCAAGGACAGCCTCAAGGCTGCTGCGGGATCATAGAAAAGAAATAACCGCAGCCGTTAAGGATTTGGTTACTCTGATACAAGAAACCGCCGATACAAAGCTTTTAAACCTTAAGCAAAAAGTTCAATTGGTCAATGATGGCATCAGCGAGGCGTTTCTTGATATCGACGACCCCACCAAGGCTGCAAGGATCAGCACAAGCCCCGTCACCGTCAAGCAATCAATGTTCAAAAAACTCTCGCCGGAGATAGGTTGATTACTGTGGAACCTGCTCGGTCAGTCCCGTTCCAACCCGGACAGGTTCGATGCTTTGGGCAAGGCCGGATGTATCATCCGTCACGATGAACGCGCCGCAGAGCATCCCCGGCCCCGAAGCCGGGACGAGCTTTTCACCGGGCATTTTCTTGACGAATTTATGAACGCCGATATCCTTGCGTACGCCGATGACGCTGTCGTAATCGCCGGACATGCCCGCATCGGTCATATAGGCAGTGCCGCCGGGCAGGATATGCGCATCCGCCGTCGGGATATGGGTGTGCGTGCCCACGACAGCCGACACCCGCCCGTCGAAATAATGGGCGAAGGACATCTTTTCCGAGGTTGTCTCCGCATGAAAATCGACAAAAATTGTTTTCCTTGAAACGTCTATCTTGTCTTTTTCAAGCAGTTTATGAACAACGGCGAACGGATCGTCGAGCGTTTCCATGAACAACCGCCCCATCGCATTGATAATCACAATAGAGCGCCCGTCGTCGAGTTTATGCTCGTACGCGCCCTGCCCCGGCGTGGCTTCGGGATAGTTGATGGGGCGCAGAAGGCGCTTGTCCTTGTCGATATAGGGGATGATCTCCCGCTGGTCCCAGACATGATTGCCGGTGGTGATGCAGTCGGCCCCGAGTGCGTATAAATCCTTGCAGATCTGGGGCGTGATGCCCTTGCCGTGCGCAGCGTTCTCGCCGTTGATAATAATGACATCGGGCGCAAGTTTCTTACGCAGCCCCGGCAAATGCGCCTCGAGCGCGTCACGCCCCGCCCGCCCCATGATGTCGCCGATGAATAGTATTTTCATTCGTTACCCTCTAAAGTCATGCGCCGCATCGGGTGTGATGACAAAATCAAGCTTTTCGTCATGTTCATCCGCCGGGAGGTTAAACAAGCACGCCTGCCGCGCATAAGCAACGCCAACGGCGATAATTGTTTTCCTTTGCCGCAGCGCCCGGAGCGTCGCATCGTAATACCCGCCCCCGTAACCGAGCCTGTAGCCGCGCCTATCGAAGGCCAACAAAGGCACAATTAACAGGCCCGGCTCGGCAAAAACCGTGTCGTCCGTAACCTTGGGTTGCATAACGCCGTACGGCCCCTTTTCAAGCGGGTCGCCCTCCGCCCACGGAGCAAACTTTAACTCCCGGCTCTCTTTCTGAACCAGCGGCAGGCAGCAGGTATTGCCCTGCTTCAGCAGCCTTTCAAGGATCGGATACGGGTCAAATTCCTTGTCCTTGGGCCAGTAGGTGGCCACAACAAGCTCCGGGCGGGGGGAAAGCGCCTCAAAAAATATGTCAGCCGCCCCTTCCGGGTTCTCGTCCCTCGGGTCCAGCATGGCCCGGTGCCGCAACGCCTCCGCCCGCAATGTTTCCTTAAGTTCTGTCATACTCTCCCTTTGTCATCCTGAGGCGCTTGCGCCGAAGGATCTGGCTGGATCAATAGCATGAGATCCTTCAGGGCTAAAGCCCTTCAGGATGACAACGAGGGAAAACGCCGAACAAATTTATTGCCTTTTCCCCGAAAAAGGATTATGTTTCCATATACTTTTGGTGTTGTAATATGAAACTATCTAAAATTTGGGATGATATTGCCGAACGTAGGAGCTGGGGCGACCCGGCAAACCGTGACACTGATTTATATCTAGCTTTCATCATAGGGTCTGCTATCGTATTCACAGGAGCGGCAGTTGGTGGGGTATTCGATAAGAAAACACATACAC
Source organism: Micavibrio sp. UBA5703 (assembly GCA_002420015.1). Taxonomy (GTDB): domain Bacteria; phylum Pseudomonadota; class Alphaproteobacteria; order Micavibrionales; family Micavibrionaceae; genus UBA5701. The sequence continues at coordinate 38,008 of DIHF01000064.1, read as the reverse complement.
CCCCGCAGATTGAACGTTCGAGCAAACCTTCTAACGAAACAATTCCGGCTTATCGCAGTTTATCTCGAGAGTGATTTTTCCTTTCTTATCGACACGCGCCTTTACAGGACACGATGTCGCCCCGTTGTCTAATACTGGAACTTTATCAATGACGACATGTTGTTCCTTGGAAATATTTTCTACAACAACATGCTGGCCTTCACGTGGAGAAACGACCTGTGACACGATGCTCTCGGAAGATATCAGGAAGGCTATCACAAGACTGATTTGCATTAGACGGGTTTCTTCGCTTTTTACTTTGTGAGAGTCTTCGTGATTTTCCTTTGGGATTATATCGATTTTTTTGGTAGTCCCTTTAACCTCGGTCAATTCTTCTTTCAATTGTTTAGAAGCTCGATCAAAAAGTTCTAAATAAGTTACAAACTCACTTGCATCAAAAATGTTGCTTGATGCTTGGCTGACGCTTCTAATGCGTTCATCCGCAAGCCTGCCGACCCTTGTTAGCTCAGCAATGCGCTTATGAGCAATTTTATTTGCGTACAAGCCTGTCCCCATAAACAGACACAGCATAAGAAATGAAGTTACTCCATCGCTTGTGCTTTGAATGTTACTAAAAATATTGTTTTGTAACATTGTAGCAACGCCTACCGCTGTGGAGAAGGCGGCGCGGAGAGCGCGGTAGCTACGGCGGTCTTCTCTGGCTTCGTTGAAAATGGCCTGCAAGTGATTGAGAAGTTCTGTGCGATTGGGTCTCGGGGTCTTTGAACCCTTGTTCACGTTTTCGGCGATAATGGCCGCGAGATGCTCGACCACGTCTTCGGGCCGCATGGAAAACGGCTCTTGGCCTACGGGTTTGGGTTCTTCCTGTTGGTTTTCTTCAGCCATAACGCAATTCCTGTATGTGCGTTATGTACAACAATATTTGCAATATGTCAATTTATTTGAGGTGTTGGAAAACCGGGAAAACGTGACAAATTGGAAGCTATCCTGTATAAACGGCCAAGCTGCGGGAGCGCGTGATACGACTTTAATCCCGGAGGCCGATAAGATACGCAAGGGAGCTGTCCCTGTCCTTGATAACGGGTTCGTCCTGGGATCTTGGGCATTACGGCGCCCACCTGGTTTAACCGGGCCCTCGCGGATATGACTGTACACGGCTCCTGCGGCGCTTTTTCCCACTCTTCTGTCATTGCGAGGAGACTGACCGCTTGCAAAGTGGTCAGTCGACGCGGCAATCCATTTTTAAACCACTAAGGACCACTAAGAAACACTAAGTTTTTGTCTTTATAACATGTGTTTTTCTTAGTGATCCTTCGTGCTCTTCGTGGTAAAAATACTGGATTGCTTCGCATCCGATGGATGCTCGCAATGACGGCAAAAATAGCCTTATCAAGCCTTTTGCGCGATGCGTCCGGCGACGAGATCGATCCGGCTGGCGAGGCGTTCGATGGTCCGGGCCAGTTCGGCATCGCTTTTTCCTGCGCCTGAATCCTGACGGCCCAGATCCGAAGCGGTTTCCGAAATCCCCTCGCCCAGCGTCACCAGATTGTCGCGCAGGTCAAAAGCCTCATCCGCCAGCATGATCGCCGTTAGCACCAGAAGATGAGAGTCGTTGTTGGCCGCCCCGGCGCGGGAAATATCGCGCATTTTCCTGTCGACGTGATGGCTGAGGTCCATAACGCGCTGTTCCTGCCCGTCATCGCAGTAGATGCCGTAGCTGTGGCCGTTGATGGTGATTGTGACTTCTCCCATATTTTTTACTCCCTTATCCCTGACGCAAAAGCGCCTCAACCTTGTCGATGGCGCTGGTTATCTTTTTCTCTACGTTCGCGGCCTCCGGCGCGTAGGTGCGCGGCTGCCTGAGCGCCTTTTCCAGCGTGTCGACGGACCGCTCGAGTTTCTGTACGGCTTGCCTGACGGGCGACATGAAAACTCTCCCAAAGATAGTTCATGATGATGAAGACGGACCCATTATCGGCCCTTTAAGGCATCGGTCAAGACAAAGGCGATAATTTTTTGAAATTAAACACAGAACAGAATTGTTGACGC
>DIHF01000064.1:12745-35775 GCA_002420015.1 Micavibrio sp. UBA5703 | reverse complement strand
ATGATGAAGACGGACCCATTATCGGCCCTTTAAGGCATCGGTCAAGACAAAGGCGATAATTTTTTGAAATTAAACACAGAACAGAATTGTTGACGCCGCCTGTAGGGCGCGGCATGGTACGAAGTTGCTAATATAAACAGGGAACCCGCGTAGACATGACCAGCGTAACAGCCAAAGCCGAAACGGCAAAAAACCTCAATCTCGATTTGAAACAAATGGCCAACGCCATCCGCGCCCTTTCGATGGATGCGGTGCAAAAAGCAAATTCGGGCCATCCCGGCATGCCAATGGGCATGGCCGATGTTGCCACGGTTCTTTATTCAAAATTCCTGAAGTTCGACCCGAAACATCCCGAGTGGCCGAACCGCGATAGGTTTATACTGTCGGCGGGTCATGGATCGATGCTGCTTTACGCGATCAACTACCTGACGGGTTACGAAAAGATGACGCTGGAGCAGATCAAAAATTTCCGCCAGCTCGGCGCGATTACGGCCGGTCACCCGGAAGTGGAACCCGATGCCGGAATCGAAACAACGACCGGCCCGCTGGGGCAAGGGATTGCAACGGCGGTCGGCATGGCGCTGGCCGAGCGTATGCTCAACGCCAGAGACAGCAGTGTCGACCACTTTACCTATGTTATCGCCAGCGACGGCGACATGATGGAAGGCATTTCGCACGAGGCATGTTCTCTGGCCGGGCATCTGGCCCTCGGCAAGCTGATCGTGCTTTATGACGATAACGGCATTTGCATCGACGGCAAGACGGATATGTCCTTCACGGACGACACGCCCAAACGCTTTGAAAGTTATGGCTGGGATGTGCAGACGGTTGACGGTCACAATTTCGAGCAGATTGAAAAAGCCATCGCCAAAGCGCAAAAGACAAAAACACCCAGCCTGATCTGCTGCAAGACGCATATTGGCTATGGCGCGCCGACAAAGCAGGACAGCGCTAGCTCGCACGGCTCGCCGCTGGGGGCTGAGGAAATCGCCGGGGCACGCAAAAATCTCGGCTGGCCGCACGGGCCGTTTGAGGTGCCGGATGACATTCTTTCGATGTGGCGTTCGCTGGGGCATAAGGCCACCAACGAAAAGCCATATAACGATGACGTTGCCAAAACTATCGCGCCGATCGTCGCCCAGCTTAAAAAGGATTTCGCCAGCGAAAAGCCGAAACTCGCCACGCGCCAGACGTCCGGCAAGGTTCTGGAGAAACTGGTTCCGGCGGTGGTGCAGATGGTCGGCGGCAGTGCGGATCTGACCGGCTCCAACAATACCATCGTCAAGGAATGCGGTATTTTGTCGAAAAGCAATTACGCAGGCCGCTATATCCATTACGGCGTACGCGAACACGGCATGGCCGCCATGATGAACGGCATGGCGCTGCATGGCGGAATCATCCCCTATTCCGGCACGTTTTTACAGTTTGCGGATTATTCCCGCCCGGCGATACGCCTCGGCGCTCTCATGAAACAGCGCGTCATACACGTGATGACGCACGATTCAATCGGTTTGGGAGAAGACGGTCCAACGCACCAGCCCGTCGAGCATCTGGCCGCCTTGCGCGCCATTCCGAATTTGTATGTTTTCAGGCCGTGCGATGGCGTGGAGACTGCCGAATGCTGGGAACTCGCGATCAATCTGCAAAACAGCCCGAGCATTATGGCGCTCACAAGACAGGGGCTGCCGACGTTGCGCGGCGATTCAAAAGAAAACCTCTGCGCACGCGGTGCCTACATCCTGAAAGATTCGGACGGCGAGCCGGAAGTCACGTTGTTCGCTTCAGGATCGGAAGTTTCGATTGCCGTCGAGGCCGCTGAAAAGATTGACGCAAAAGTGCGCGTCGTTTCTGTGCCCTGCATGGATTTGTTCTTTGAACAGGACAGCGAGTATTTCCAGAGCCTGATTTGCAACAAATCGATCAAGGTCGGCATCGAAGCCGCTGTGCGTCAGGGCTGGGACCGCATCATCGGCGGCCATGCTACCTTCATCGGAATGGATAGCTTCGGTGCCTCCGCCCCGGCCGAAACGCTTTACAAGCATTTTGGAATTACGGCAGAAGCGGTCGTTGAGGCGGTGAAGAAGAAGTTAAAATAACAAAAGCAGAAAAAGAACATTTCGTCATTGCGAGGAGGCCGTAAGGCCGACGCGGCAATCCATTTTTAACCACTAAGGGCCACTAAGAAACACTAAGTTTTTTAGCGTTTTTCCTTCTTAGTGGTCCTTAGTGTTCTTTGTGGTAAAAAAACTGGATTGCTTTGCATCCTTCGGATGCTCGCAAAGACGAACAGAAATCCCCTTAGAAATGCCACTCATATTCGAGAATGGCTTTCAGCGTCGCATCGGGCGCGGCGTCGGAAATGCCAAACAGCACACCGACATCATAGCCGACCGGGCCGATTTTGCCGTAGGCAACGGGGCCGAGCATATGCTTTTGCTCGTCATAGGAAGGGCCATCAGACAGTGACCCAAAATCGCTGTGCAGTTCAAAGCCAGGCTCGAAGGATTCATTGAGGCGGTATTTGCTGCTCCAGGCAAAGCCGGCTTCGGTCTCATCTTCTGAGTCTTCACCGAACTCGCGCTCAAGGGCAAAGTTCGCGGCATGGGTGGTCTGGCCGATGTCCCTGGCCAGCAACAGTTTTGCCTCGCCTTTATCCGCGCCGCCGGAGGTGTTGTAAACAAGCTCCGTCAGCAAGCCGACATCGACGAAATATTCGCCGGGCTGGGTCAACATGAACTTGTTTTCCCACTCGATGGCGTGAAATTCCGCATCAGCATCGTCTTCGCCTTCTTTTTCGAACTCGCCGTAAATTTCCGTGAACCAGTAATCCGTCACGCCGTAACCGACGCCGGTTTTTTGCACCCATTTGCCGTCAACATCGTCGTCATCGTCAACTTCGTAGCGGCCCTTTAATTCAACCTCAAGCTCGCCCTTTTCGACGTAAGGCGTGTAGACTTTCTTGGTGGCATGGGCCTGCCCCGGCGCAGCCACAAGCGCTGCGAGGAGAACCGCTGCGGCAACTGCGCCGCTTTGTATGGATTTACGTTCAATGAGTTTCATCAGCATAATCAAAGTCCCTAAAGTTAGAATGTAAACGATAAGCTGTATGACCGTCGGCCTTGAGGTGTAACCGATCAAAGTCCCAAGACTTTGCCCGACGATACCGCCTTCATCCAGCAACCATGAACTGTCCCAGACCGTCTGCGACAGATTTTCGAACGCGCCGGCCGCAACCAGAAAGCCCGTCGCCTGCAACATCATGCCTGCGACAAGGAAAACCAGAAGCCAGCTTGTAACGATAAAAAAGTAACGCAAGGAGAGCTTGATAAGTCCCAGATAGAGCAAGCCGCCCACAAGCGCGCCGCCGACAAGGCCTATGGCCGCGCCGGAAGCCAGAGTCGCAACCGGCATGCCGCCAGCCAGCATGCCATAGCTGAACAGGACGATTTCCGATCCTTCGCGGAGCATCGCAAGCCCGATGACCAGCGCGAGTGAAAAATACGGAAGATTTCCCGCCGCAACCTCTTGCCCGATTTTCATGAAATGCCCCTTCATTTCGCGGGCGTGGCGCTTCATCCAAAGCACCGTCCAGCCGATAAAGCCGGCGGCGACGAACAGGATTCCGGCGTTGAACAATTCCTGCCCCACGCCTTCGGCAAAGTTCGAGATGCTGTCCGTAAAGAACGCCACCAGCGCCGAACCGATCAGGCCGCCGCCAAAGCCCAGGCCAAGAGCGAGCCCCCGTTTGGGAACGCCCCTTGTCGCGGCCATAACGATGCCGACGATTAGAACGATTTCAAAAACTTCACGAAATACGACAACGGCGCTGGTGAACATTTTTTGTTTCCTTTTTCTACTTCTCTGCATCCCCCGCGAAAGCGGGGGCCTTATCAAATTTCAAAGATCCCCGCTTGCGCGGGGAAGGCATGAATGGATCTATTTAGCGATGATTTTTCCCTTGGCGGAATCCATATTGAATTCGCCGAAGAACGGGTACTCCCCCGGCTCCAGCGGGCCGATGAAAACGATTCCCTTGCTGCCCCCCTTGATGATTTTTTCGCGGTTGAGTTCATAGCTTTCGAATTCTTCCGGAGAAGGGTCTTCGTTGACGATGACCAGTTTAACTTTTTCACCGGATGGCACTTCGGTCGTTTCGGGGATGAATTTGTGGTCTTTAATTCTGATGGTGAATTCTTCTGCGGCCTGCGCGATACCGGCAAGCATCACACCCAGAAGAGCAATTGCGGCGATTTTTGTAAGTTTCATAAAATAACCTCGTTTTTAAATGATAACTATTCTCAACTAAGAATGATTATCATTTACCTGTGATTCGTGATAGAGTCAACAGGCCATAAAAATCTTGATTTCAAAGGCGCTTTTCTATATTTAACTAACCAAAATTAGACAACAAGCATTGAGGAGTTAGCACAATTATGACAGCAAAAGTTGCCATTAACGGGTTTGGCCGCATCGGCCGCATGGTGTTCCGCGCATTGATCGAGTCAGGCCGCAAGGATATCGAGGTTGTCGCCATCAACGATCTGGCCCCGCTGGAAACCAACCGCATGCTGCTCCAATATGACTCCGTTCATGGCCGCTTCCCGTTTGAAGTCAGCGTTCAAGGCAACGATACGCTCGTTGTGAACGGCAAAAAAATCAAGGTGGTTCAGGAACGCGATCCTGCCAAACTGCCGTGGAAAGATCTCGGCGTCGATATCGCTTTCGAGTGTACGGGCATTTTCACCAAGCGCGACGGCGCTTCCAAGCATCTGGAAGCCGGCGCAAAGAAAGTCCTGATTTCCGCACCGTCCACAGATGAAGACCTGATGGTTGTTTACGGTGTCAACTCCGACAAGATCAAACCGGAACACAAAATTGTTTCCAACGCGTCTTGCACCACAAACTGCCTCGCGCCTGTCGCTCATGCCCTGAACAAGAAAATCGGCATTGAGAAAGGATTCATGACGACGATCCACTCTTACACCGGCGACCAGAACATCGTCGACACGGCGCACAGCGACCCGCACCGCGCGCGCGCCGGAGCTTTGAACATGATCCCGACTTCGACCGGCGCGGCCAAGGCCGTGGGCAAGGTGCTGCCCGAACTGAACGGCAAGCTGGACGGCGTGTCGATGCGCGTCCCCACGCCCAATGTTTCCGTTGTCGATCTGAAATTCATCGCCAGCAAGAAAACAACAGCCGAGGAAGTCAACAATGCGATCCTTGAATTTGCCAATGGCGATCTGAAAGGCGTTCTGGGAACCTATACCGATCCGCTGGTTTCAGGCGATTTCAACCATAACCCGCTGTCTTCGGTTTTCGCGCTCAACGAAACCAAAGTCATCGACGGCAATCTGGTCCGCATCATGTCGTGGTACGACAATGAATGGGGCTTCTCCAACCGCATGTTAGATACGGCCGCCAAGATGCATGCCGTTGGTTATGCGGAGAAGTCAAAGGCGGCGTAGTAACCACAGAGAACATAGAGTTTTAGGGAGGTCGCAGAGAATCTTTACAATAATTCTCTGTGACCTTTTGTTTTTTCTCTGTGGCCTCTGTGGTTAAAAACCACAATATTATCAATCCCTTATACGACATAACCACAGGCAAAATGCTATACAAATTTGAAAGTTATGCATATTTTATTGTAAAATCGGGGCATGGTTTCATATCTTGCGAATCGCGTGATGACGACCAAAGGCCAAAAGGCCTGCATGGTCATCGATCATCTGGTTGAGGCTCTGGCGGGCGACCCCTCCTCCCCCCTGCGGCGCGCAATAATTCTTATTGATATCGATCAGCATTCAGGCTCGACGCAAACCGGCGTGATGGAGCGCCTGAGCATCCATAAATCGGCTCTCAACCGCGAAATTGAATGGCTGTTCAATTACGGCTGCATCGTGATGAGGAACTCAGAACATGACGGCCGCGCCAAGAGCCTTGAAGTCTGCGGTTATTCAAAGACGGGGCTTAAAACCGCCCTGCGTTATTTCGAGAACGACCATGAAAAATTAAAAGCGTTTCTTGAGGATGTCGCCCATGTTCTCAAACAGGAAAAACCGACATTAAGAGATGCTAAAATCGTAACTGCTCTTTTTGAAATGCGCAGCGCTCCCAGGCAAAAGGTCGTAGACAGCCTTTACAACGCTCCCATTACAAGCAACCACAGGGCCATTAACAAGCTTATTGAGGAAGGCATAGTGAAAACCGATGAATCTAGATCTGAGTAGAGACGTTGATAGTAAATTAAACCGTATATTTGGTGAATATTTCGGTGGTGGGCCTTCTGTCAGCAACGTTTTGACCTTTAACAGCCTGGCCAGCGTTCACAAGACCGCCGAACCGCCAGCCTTCAAACTCAGTTTCGATGCGGCCACGCTTTAAAAAATTAACTTTTCCTTGAAATCCGCTGCCCGCTTGGGGTATACCATGCCTGCGAATTAAAGTAACAGGAGGTCTCTCATGCCCAATCAGGAACAACTCAAGAAAATTGCATCCGGCAAAGGTTTTATCGCTGCGCTCGACCAGAGCGGCGGCTCGACGCCCAAGGCGCTCAAGCAATACGGCATCGAGGAAAGCGAATATAACGGCGAAGCCGAAATGTTCGCCAAGGTGCATGAAATGCGCGAGCGCATCATCACCGCGCAGGCTTTCAACGGCGACAAAATCATCGGCGCAATCCTGTTTGAAAAAACCATGGACGACAGCATCAAGGGTATACCGACGGCAAAGTTTCTTTGGGAGAATAAAAACGTCGTGCCGTTCCTGAAAATCGACAAAGGGCTTGAGGACGAAAAAGACGGCGTGCAGCTTATGAAGGCAATGCCGACCCTGGGTGACCTTTTGAAGCGCGCCGTGGCCGCCGGTATCTTCGGTACCAAGGAACGTTCGGTCATCAACAGCGCAAATGAAAGCGGCATCGCCGCCGTTGTCGCGCAACAGTTCGAAGTGGCCAAGACGGTTCTGGATCACGGCCTCGTGCCGATTATCGAGCCGGAGGTCAATATCAAGGCCGCCGACAAGGCCGAGTGCGAAAAAATCCTCAAGGCAGAAATCCTGAAACATCTGGACAAGGTTCCGGCCGGGAAACAGGTCATGCTGAAACTTACGCTGCCGGAGAAAGCGGATTTTTATGCCGACCTTATCGCGCACAAAAACGTTCTTCTGGTGGTGGCGCTTTCGGGCGGCTATAGCCTCGATGAATCCTGCAAGCGTCTTGCGCAAAACGGCAAGATGGTCGCCAGCTTCTCCCGCGCTCTGACCAACGACCTGCGCGCCCAGCAAAGCGATGCGGAGTTTAATACGACCCTGCAGGGCGTTATCGATAAGATATATGCGGCGTCTATCGCGGGTGAGGCGAAAACAAAAGCTGCTTAAGGCTTCCCGGCCCACCATTCTGCTTTCCCCGCGCAAGCGGGGATCTTTCCCTCTTGCCGCACCCAAGATTCCCGCTTACGCGGGAAACGCAGGTTTATGTGCATACGCGCAGATAGTTGGTCGCTTAAGGTTTCCCCGCCCAAAGGACTTTCTCAATATCCTCCGCACCTGTCGCCAGCATAGCGAGGCGGTCGACGCCCAGCGCGTTGCCGCCGCTTTCGGGCAGGCCGTGTTCGAGAGCATTCAGAAAATCCTCATCGACCGGATAGCGCTCGCCGTAGAGTTCCTGCTTGATGTCCATTTCCTCTTTGAACCGTTTGCGCTGCTCGGCCGCGTCGGTCAGTTCGCCGAAGGCATTGCACAGCTCCACCCCGCAAACATACATCTCAAAGCGCTCGGCAAAGCGCGGGTCGGAGGGCTTGCGGCGGGACAAGGAAGCCATTGAAACCGGATAATCACGGAGTATGCAGGGAACCTCCGCCCCCAAAAACGGCTCGATTTTTTCGGCCATGACGCGGAAGAACAAATCGTCCCAGCGGTCCCCTTCGGCCACACGGATGCCCTTGGCGGCGATGGCGGCGCTGAAAGCCGCCGTATTTTCCAAATGGGCGGCCAGGTCGATCCCGGCATATTGATCGAACGCCTCCGCCACGGATATGCGCTGCCAGTCCTTAAACGGGTCGCAGGATTTTCCGCCGCCCCTGTAGGTTTTAATTTTTAAGTCTTCGGCGACATAGCGCAGTAAATCCTGGCAATCGTCCATGATGTCCTCATAGCCGGAATCCGCCCGGTACCACTCCAGAAGGGTAAATTCGGGGCTGTGCAGCCGCGACCCCTCCCCATTCCTGAAGACATGCGCCATCTGGTAGATTTTGGGCAGCCCGGCCACCATCAGCTTTTTCATGGCAAATTCCGGGCTGGTGTGCAGGTAAAGCTCGCGCTCCTTCTTCAGGTCCACCCCCTTTAAATCGGTCTGAAAGGCGTGGATATGGGTATCCATCACCGGGCAGACCTGTAGAATCGGGGTTTCGACCTCCCAGAAGCCCTGAGCGTCGAAAAAGGCCCGAATCGCCTTGGTCAGGCGCATTCTGGCCTCAAGATAGGGCCGTTTTTGCTCAAATATATGCTGTTTCCACCACATGAAAAAAACCTTGCTTTTCCGGGCTATAAACGATAAAAAGCCTCGTCAATCAAGAGGAGTTTTGACCATGAAGGCCGACATACATCCCGATTACCACGAAATCACCGTCGTCATGACCGACGGCACGAAGTACCAGACACGCAGCGTTTGGGGCAAAAAAGGCGATGTGATGAACCTCGACATTGACCCGCTGACGCACCCGGCATGGCAGGGCGGCTCCGGCAAGGTCATCGAAAAAGGCCAGCTCTCCAAGTTCGAGAACCGCTACGGTTCCTTCCTCTCCGGCAGCAATGCAGGCGGCGGCAAAAAAGCCGAACCCGCCAAGAAGGAAGAGAAGAAGTAGGGCTATTCCGTCCTGTATCCTTGTCATCCTGAAGCGTCGAAGACGCTGAAGTATCTTATAAAAACCACGGATAAACACAGATGAACGCGGATTCTTTCTGTCACAAGGTGTTATCTGCGTTCATCCGTGTCCATCTGTGGTTTCAAAAAATAGACTGCTTTCCCTGGCTCAAGGCCGGGGCACACAATGACGATATCCTGAAAATGAAATACCTACGCCGCCTCAAGTTGTTTCAAAGCCTGAGTTAACTTACCCAAGGTCTTCTCCGCCTCTTCCTTGCGAGTTTTGTGTTCCTCGACAACTTCTTCGGGCGCGTTGGAAACAAAGTCTTTGTTGCCCAGCTTCAACTCGGTTTTCTTAATATCGTCTTTCAGCTTTTCAATCTCTTTGGAAAGCCGTGCGCGCTCCTTGTCGAGGTCAATGATATCTGCGATCGGCAGGATGAACGTGGCTTCATCGATGACGGTCTGAACCGAACCTTTCGGCACGGCTTCGCCCTGGGTGACAGTTTCGGTCCGCGCCATGCGCCGGATGATCTCGTCATAGGTTTTGAGCCGCTGTTTTGTGGTTTCCCCGGCCCCTTTGACCTGAAGCGCGACTTTTGCCCCGGCCGGGACGTTCATGTCGGCACGGACGGAGCGTATCTCCCCGATTACCCGCATGAGCCAGCCGATCTCGGCGGCGGCTTTGGCATCGTGCAGGCCGGGTGCGTATGCGGGCCACGCAGAAGAAATAAGTTTCTTCCCCGCCGGACGCGCAGCCAGTTCTTCGGTAATGAAGGGCATAAACGGATTGAGCAGAATTAGAATCTGATTCAAAACCCATCCGGTCGTAGCGCGGGTTTCATCCGCCATCGCGCCTTTGCCTTCAAGAACCGGCTTTGAAAACTCCAGATACCAGTCGCAGAAAGTTCCCCAGACGAATTGATAAATGGCAGCGGCGGCATCGTTGAATTTGTAATTGGTCAGCGCCTCTTCCATTGCCTCGTTCGCATCGCACAGCGCCGATACAATCCATTTGTTCAGGGTTTCCTTCACGCCCGCCGGATCAAAATTTTCAGGCGCTTTGCATGCGTTCATCTCGCAGTAACGCGCAGCGTTCCAGAGCTTGGTGGCAAAATTGCGGTAGCCTTTCAGTCGCTCATCGGACAGTTTGATATCCCGCCCCTGCGCCGCCATCGCCGTCAGGGTAAAGCGCAGTGCATCGGCACCGTATTCGTCGATCAGCTCCAACGGGTCCATGACATTGCCTTTGGACTTGGACATTTTCTGTCCCGAGGCGTCACGCACCAGCGCATGAATGTAGACCGTTTTAAACGGCACCTCGCCCATGATGTGAATACCCATCATCATCATACGCGCCACCCAGAAGAAAATAATGTCAAAGGCCGTAACCAGAACGTCGCCGGGGTAATACTTCGCCAGCATTTTTTGGGCTTCAGCCGAATTGTCCGGCCATCCTAATGTGGAGAACGGCCAAAGCGCCGATGAAAACCACGTATCGAGAACGTCGGGATCGCGGGTAATCTTTTTCCCAGCGCCAGCCTCCTTCTGTGCCTCCTCCTCGCTTTCGGCGACAAAGACATTGCCGTCAGCATCGTACCACGCCGGAATCTGATGCCCCCACCAGAGCTGGCGGGAAATACACCAGGGCTGAATATTACGCATCCATTCAAAGTAAGTATTTTCCCAGCTTTTTGGAACGAATACGGTTTCACCCTTTTCAACGGCTTCGATGGCTGGTTTTGCTAAGGTGGCCGCATCGCAATACCACTGATCGGTCAGATACGGTTCGATGATAACGCCCGAGCGCTGACTGTAGGGGACTGTATGCTTGATATCTTCAACCTCCGCAATGGCATCCATTTCCTCAAGCTCGATGAGGATTTTCTTACGCGCTTCCTCACGGGTCAGGCCGCGATAGGATTCCGGCACGCTTTCGTTGAGGCGGCCCTGCGTATCCATGATGTTGATCATCGGCAGGTTATGGCGCTTGCCGACTTCGAAGTCGTTGAAATCATGTGCAGGCGTTATTTTGACCGCGCCGCTGCCCTTTTCGGGATCGGAATATTCATCCGCCACGATGGGGATCAGCCGCCCGACAATCGGCAGGGAAACGGATTTTCCGATCATATGCTTATAGCGTTCATCGTCTGGGTGCACCGCCACGGCCGTATCGCCCAGCATGGTTTCAGGGCGCGTCGTGGCAACGGTGATATATTCCGCCGTCTGCCCCTCGACGGGATAACGCAGATGCCACATCTTGCCCTTTTGCTCTTTGGGTTCAACTTCAAGGTCGGATACGGCGGTTTGCAATTTAGGGTCCCAGTTCACAAGCCGCTTGTCGCGGTAGATAAGTCCCTGTTTGTATAGCTGGACAAAAACCTTAAGCACGGCGTGGGACAGCCCCTCATCCATCGTAAAGCGCTCGCGCTCCCAATCGGGTGTGGTGCCGAGGCGGCGAAGCTGGCTGACGATGGTGCCGCCGGATTGCTCCTTCCATTCCCAGACGCGCTTAAGGAATTTTTCGCGGCCCATGTCGCGGCGCGATTTGCCCTCCTTGGCCAGTTCGCGCTCGACGACCATCTGCGTGGCGATCCCGGCATGGTCCGTACCCGGCTGCCACAGCGCATCGCGGCCTTTCATGCGGTAATAGCGGATCAGGACATCCTGCAAGGTGTGGTTCAGGGCATGGCCGATATGCAGACTGCCCGTGACGTTGGGCGGCGGCATCATGATCGTGAAGGGCTTTTTATCGCTTTCGGGATGACAGGCAAAAACGCCCGAGCTTTCCCATTCCCGGTAGTGCGTTTCTTCTATCTTCTTAGGATCGAATGTTTTGTCGAGCATGTTCTATAGATCAGAGATCCTGTCCAGCAGATACAGGCGGAACGCCCGGATGCAACAGCAACGGCGCAGGCGGCCCCTGCACTTCCTTGGACAGTTCCTGCGGTGGTGCGGCCGGGGCAGGCGCAAGTTTCGGCGCAGAAGGTTCTTTAGGCGCTATCACTATAGCCGGATCGGCAGCTGCGGGTGGCACAACAACGTTGGCCTGAGCCGGTGCCGGTGCGGCAACAGGAGCAGGAGCGGCCTGCGCAGGCTGGCTGCACAACTCGTGAACCTGCTTTGTGACGTCCTGGCCGTAATATTCAACATGCCCGTCTGCATGGATTTTCATGGCGGCTACGACCGGCTTAAGCCCGGTATCCGGGGACAGTTCGAGATTGAAACGGCTGGCCAGATTGATGTCGACCGGAATAACAACGGCCGGCCCGTCAAGAGGTTTTACCGGCGCGCCGACATCGGCAGGAACGACCGGATTGCCATGCACATCAACCCCGGCCTTATATTCCACATCGGCGGCGGGTCTATGCTTGGGCAGCATAAGGCAGATCGTGTCGCGCCCGGCGTCTTCGGCGAAAGCCGACGAAGCGGTGAAAAGTAAAACAGACAGGCAAATTGCAAAAATATTTCTCATGGTAGCATACTCTCCTTTTGCGGCTCTTTTCCCGATTGGGCGGCGGCCATTTGCCGGAAGCTTATCAAATCTGAATCTATCAGCAAATACAAGGCAAACCATACGACAACGGTAATCAGGGTCGTAAAAAATACCGTCCGAGCGATAAATACCTTTTCCGGCTTTCCAGTCTGGTCGCGTTGCAAGCCAAAGGGAAGCACGCAAAATATGGCCACCCACCAGACCAAAATAAAGACAATAATCCCTGTGAACCAGTCCATTTACATATCATTGTCAGGGTATGCGCACGACATGGATATTGGCCGCAGGCTTGATCCCCAGAAAGTGGAAGACAAAACGTCGTACGCCGATGCGAAGTTCTTCGGTCACAAAATGATCGTCAGAAATTTCGTCCTCGCCCATATCATCCAATATGTCGATAATTTCCTCATGCAAGTTGCCGATAAATTGCTCCTCGGCCATATCGTCGGGATCGATCAGGCCGATGGTGTTGATCTTCGGCTCCGCCGCCAGTTCGCCGCGCCCGTCCAAAACGACGGTGACGTGAACAACGCCAGTGTACTGGAGCTTGCGGCGTTGGACGATGGAAAGGTGGTTGGCCGGAATAATGCGCTTCAGATCAACCGCCAAAAGCTGCGTCGGAATATGGTCGATGATTTCCGCCTGCCCCGGCGCAAGTTTGATAACCGAGCCGTTTCTGGGCATAACGATCTGCGGTATTTGATTTGCCTGAGCAAGGTCGGCCTGCGCTTGTAGCTGGGTGTGCTCACCGTGAACCGGTACGACGATTTTGGGGCGCAGCCATTGATACATCTCCACGATTTCCTCGCGGCACGGATGGCCGGAGACATGGATAACGTTGGCGGTGTCTTTCGGGCCTATCACTCTTATGCCCGCCGCACTGAAATTATTTTTCACTTCATTGATTTTAATTTCGTTGCCGGGGATCGCCCGGGCAGAGAAAATCACGGTGTCGGTGGTTCTGGTTGAGATATCGGGGAAGTCGCCTCTTGCGATGCGCGGCAAGACGGCCCTGCTCTCCCCCTGCGATCCCGTGGCAATAATAACGAGCTTGTTATCCGGGTAATCGTCCATATCATCCTCGGCGATGAAATCCGGCACGTTCTTCATGTACTGGCAGTCATACGCCGCGCCGATCATGGAATGCATCGAGCGCCCGACAACAACGGTTTTGCGCCCGGCCTTTTGCGCGGCGCGGGCAATCGAAATCAAGCGGCCGACATTGGAGGAAAACGTCGTAACGAAAATCCGGCCGGGGCAATTTTTAAATTCTTCCGCAAGGCCCTTTTCGACATCGCGCTCCGACCCCGAACGGCCATCGACATTGGCGTTGGTGGAATCCCCGATATAGGCAAGGATGCCCTTTTTCGCGGCCTCCTTGAACGTCTTTGCCTCGCTGCGGTAGCCGACGACGGGATTGGGGTCGAGGTTCCAGTCGCCGCTATGCACAACGCGGCCATAACGCGTTTCAATCAAAAGCGCGCAGGCATCCGGGACCGAATGCGACACCGGCAGGGGCTGCACGGAAAACGGGCCGGTTTTGATCTGATCGAAAGGTTCTATTATATTGACTTCGGCGTGCCTGATCTTGGCTTCCTCTAACTTCTTCTCCAGAACGGCGGCGGTAAAGGGCGTGCAATAGATAGGGCATTCAAAACGTGGCCAGAGGTGGGCGACCGCGCCGATATGATCCTCATGGGCGTGGGTAATAATCAGACCTTCAAGCTCCTCGCGGTTTTCCTCAAGGAATGCCGGGTCCGGCAATAACAGGTCGATGCCGGGAAAATTCTCGTCGGCAAAGCCCATGCCACAATCCACGGCTAGCAACCGCCCGTCGCAGATATAGACGTTGAGGTTAACGCCAAACTGCTCGCTGCCGCCCAGCGGAATGAAAAAAAGTCCTTTATCCTCTAAAACCATTAAACAAACTCCAAAAAAAATTTACAAATCCCAATCCCTTTTTACAGGAAGACGCAAAGACACCAAGGGGCCAAAATCGCTCACCAAAGAAATTGGGATAATGATTGGTAAAACATACACATCAACTTTCCTAGCCACACCTCTTACTCTGACGGTTGGACACAAAATCTTTCATCTACTGTTAGTAAGTGTAATGCTCCAAAAGCTGGCTTGTTCATAAAACCACTCTCTCGCTCCAATTTTTTGACTATCTTCTGATTGCTCTCTATCCAATCTATAAAATATTTAGCGAGCCAAATTACCTTCTGATCATTGGCAATGCGCCTGTCCAAATCAGCGCATTTTCTATTGTGTGCTCTTTTTAATATCTCCTCCTGATTATTCGCTTGGCCTAAAATATATAGGCCAGATACCGAGCCTCCCCCCAAGTATCCCTCAATGTATGCAGCGCAATAAGAACCCTCAAAATGGTTACTCGCCAAATCCTCCTTGCAATGGTCGTACAGGTGCTGCGTTGACCTAAATTCTTTCGGGTTAGCATGTGCGCATGCGCCAAGCGACATTAAAGAGAGTGAAAATGCCGACAACAGGAACGCCCTAACTGTCCAAATCATAATCTAATTTCTTTCTATACATACATCGTAGGTAATTACGGCCCTGACTATATTTAGGCTGCCTGCCTGTTTGCCTTACGCGCCTCATGAATGCGCCGAAGGCCCTTCAATGTCAACTCGCCGTCTATCTTTTTTATCGCCGGGATCGCAGGTGCAAAGAGCGGAGCCAGCCCGCCCGTGGCTATAATAAAAGGATCTACGCCCATTTCATCCGTAATTTTTCCGATCAACCCTTCGATCAAGCCGACATAGCCCCAGTAAATACCGGACTGCATGGCCTCTACGGTATTTTTGCCGATTACGTTTTTGGGCCTTTTAATCTCAATATCCGGCAGCTTTGCCGCCGCGCGCTCAAGCGCTTCCAGCGACAAATTCACACCCGGCGCGATGGCCCCGCCTGCATAATGGCCTTTGGATGTTATTACATCGAATGTCGTGGCCGTTCCAAAGTCGATTACGATAGCGGGCGCGGAATATTCCTGCAGAACCGCCACCGCATTAACAAGGCGGTCAGCTCCGATCTCTTCCGGCTTATCAAGATCGATCGTCAGCCCCGTATGCTTTGCCTCGACGAACAAAGGATCGCAGGAAAGATTCTCACGGCAATAACGGCGCAACTTGTTGTCCTCGGCGGGGACAACGGAACTTACGATGATATCGGTTACTTTCGCGGCTTCGTCCTGTGACATTTTGTAATCGCCGCTGCCAGTGACGGCACGCCACGATTTAACGATCTTCTTGCCTTCAAACAGAGCAAAAACGATATTCGTGTTCCCGATATCAATCGCCAATAGCATAAACATCTCCGGCGGTTATTGTCTCAATGCCGCCGTTTTCAAGCCGCAGCAGCAGGTTTCCGCCCTCATCAATAGCATGGAAATAGCCCTGCTTAAGCGTTTCGCCAAGCTTTATTTGCAGGGGCGCGCCGGGTTTATGGGCGCGGGACATCCATAACCGCCTGATTTCATTGAATCCTTTGTCTTGCCAGAGCGATATATACGTGTCGATATGAGCAAGCAATTTATCCCTTATAAGCGCGATATCTAGTAGGTTCTGCGCGTAATCGGTCAAAGCTGACCCTATCGGCGGGGCTGAAGTTACATTCAGCCCGATGCCAACCACAAGCCAATCGACCTTGCCATCCGGTTGCAATCCGCTTTCCAGCAAAATCCCGGCGCATTTTTTACCACCCAGCAAAACATCGTTAGGCCACTTGAGCATGACAAGCGATTGATCTTGAACATGCTCAAGGACGGTTTCAAATAATGCTAACGCCGCGATGAATGAAAACTCCCCGATGCGTCTTGCTTCGTAATCTGGCCTTAACAAAATAGATAGATAGAGATTTCCTTTCGGTGATACCCATTCGCGGCCATGCCGCCCCTTGCCGCCCGTCTGTTCAAGCGCCTGAACGACAAAACCTTCGGCCTCTCCCTTTGCAGCGCGGTCTTTGACCGTTTCCTGAGTGCTGGGGAGTGTGTCGAAAGTTTCAATACGCCAGACAATCGTCATCAGATGAACAAGGATGCGGCGGCACTTTGCGCGCTACCCACGATGGCTTCGGGCCTGAAGATAAACGCCAGAAGAAAAACCACGGCCACGAACAAAACCACCCGCCGCGCAAAAGGAATGTCCTTTTCAAACGGCTCGACGGATTCATCGAAGAACATGACCTTGACGATTTTGAGATAATAAAACGCCGCAACAACCGAAGTCAGGATGCCAAGCGTTGCGAGGATGTAATACTGTTCGGCCACCGCAGCCTGGAATATAAACAGCTTGCCGAAGAACCCGGCCAGCGGGGGAATGCCACTCATGGAGAACATGAAAATCGCCATGGCATAGGCCAGAACCGGATTGGTTGCCGAAATTCCCGAAAGGTCGGAAATGTGGTTCGCCCGGATGCCGTCATGGCGCATGCCGATGATGATGGCAAAAACGCCCGCCGTCATGACCATGTAAATCAGCATATACAAGATGACCGCCCCCGCACCCTCCGGCGTTCCGGCGACAATGCCGATCAGGGCGTAACCCATATTGCCGATGGAGCTGTAGGCAAACAGACGCTTGAGGTTAGTCTGAGCGATAGCGCCGAACGCGCCGACAACCATCGATGCCAGCGAGAGAAAATAGACAATCTGCACCCACTGCCCTTGCGCCGCAGCGAAAGGCTCGAACAGGAGGCGCATCAAAAGCGCTATGGCTGCGACCTTCGGCACGATGGCAAAAAGCGCAGTGACAGATGTCGGTGCGCCCTGATAAACATCCGGCGTCCACATGTGGAACGGAACGGCAGAAACCTTGAAGGCAAGCCCGGCCAGAATGAACACAAGGCCGAAAATAACGCCAAAGGGCAAGGCGGTCAGGCCCGATAGTGTTGCGCCGATAACCCCGTAATCTATGGAACCCGTATAGCCGTAAATCAGCGATGTTCCAAAAAGCAGCATCCCCGAAGACAACGCGCCCAGAATGAAATATTTGATCCCCGCCTCCGCCGCACGCAGGGAGTTGCGGTTGAAGGCCGCCAGCACATAAAGACTTAAGGATTGCAGTTCAAGACCCATATACAGGGACAGGAGGTTGTTGCTGGATATCATCAACATCATGCCGATTCCGGCAAGGACGATAAGAACGGGATATTCAAAGCGGTTCATACGCAGTATCTCAAGATACCGGCCCGAAATCGCCAGTGCTGTGATCAGTCCCAGAATGACCAAAAGCTTCATATACCCCGCGAAATTGTCGAAGACGAACATGCCGTTAAGCACAACCTGCCGCTCCCAGCTCATGCCGAACAACAGACAAGCGGCAATCACCAGCGCTGAAACGCAGGCCCAACTGATGACATTCGTCGAGCTGTTGCCGTGCGCTACGCCAACAACCAAAAGCCCCATGGCCGCCATGGCCAAAAACATCTCGGGAAGAACAGGTATCAGGTTAAAATCAATCATGGCTACCCTCTTTGTTTTCCGGGCCTATTATGATGGCCTCAGCGCCTGCGGATTCAGCCGGGGTTTCCTGCTTTCCGACATGCGCCTGAAAATCGCTGATGAGTTTTTCAGTAGAAGGCGTGATCTTATCCATGATCTTGCCGGGGAACACGCCCAGATAAATCGTCAGGAAGGCCAGCGGCACAAGAATGCCGATCTCGCGCAGATCAATATCCGGCATGGCGGCGGCATCGTTATTGTCCTGCGGCCCGAAGACAACGTTGCGGTAGAGCATCAGCATATAGGCCGCGCCCAGAACAACGCCCGTGGTGGCGAAGGCGGCGATTATTGTATTGGCCTTGTATGCCCCGAGCAGCGACAGGAACTCGCCCACAAAACCGCTGGTGCCCGGCAGACCGACGGAGCCGAGCATAAAAATCATGAAAACGGTCGCATAGCGCGGCATGTTGTTGACGAGGCCGCCGTAGCGGGCGATCTCCCGCGTGTGCAAGCGGTCGTAAACCACACCGACGCACAGGAATAGCGCCGCCGATATTATGCCGTGAGAAAGCATCTGGAAGATGCCGCCCGTGATGCCCTGTACGTTCAGGGTAAAAATCCCGAGAGTCACAAACCCCATATGCGCGACGGAGGAATAGGCAATGAGTTTTTTCATGTCTTCCTGCACCAGCGCCACCAGCGAGGTGTAGATGATCGCAATCACGCTGAGCCAGAAGACAAACGGCGTGAACAGCACGCTGGCATCTGGCAGCATGGGCAGCGAAAAGCGAAGAAACCCGTAGCCGCCCATTTTCAAAAGCACGCCGGCCAGAATGACTGATCCTGCGGTGGGGGCTTCGACGTGCGCGTCAGGCAGCCACGTATGAACCGGCCACATCGGCATTTTGACGGCAAAACTGGCGAAGAAGGCCAGCCACAACCATATCTGCATATTGGCGGCAACGGGGTTTTCCATCAATACCTGCATGTCGGTCGTGCCGTTCTGGACGTAGAGCGTCAGCAGCGCGATCAGCATCAATACGGAACCCAGCAGCGTATAAAGGAAAAACTTGTACGCCGAATACACCCGGCGCGGCCCGCCCCATATGCCGATAATCAGGAACATCGGGATCAGGACACCCTCGAAGAATACGTAGAACAACAGCGCGTCAAGCGCACAGAACGTGCCGATCATGAAGCTTTCCAGCACAAGGAAGGCGATCATGTATTCCCGGACGCGGGTTTTGACGGAGTCCCAGCTGGCCAGAATGCACAGCGGCGTCAGGAAAACCGAAAGCAGCACGAAAAAGACGGAAATCCCGTCCACGCCCATCTGGTAGGTAAAGCCAAGCGCCGGAAACCATTCAATCTTTTCGACGAACTGGAAGTCGGTATTGGAACCCTCAAACCCCTTATACACGAAGATGCCGAAAGCCAGCGCGAACAGTGATGTATAAAGCGCCATATGCTTGGTGTTGCGCTCGACATCCTCCGGCTCGCCGCGGATCATCAGGATGATCGCAACGCCCACCAGCGGCAGGAAAGTCATGATCGACAATACGGGAAAATCCATCATGCGCGCCTACATCCCTCCGCCAGACTTGAAAACAAACCACGAAAGAATGCCGATCACGGCAATCATCATCACGAAGGCGTACTGGAAGACATAGCCGCTTTGGAAACGGCTGAGCGCTGCCGATGTCTTGAGCGTACGCAGGGCAACCCCGTCCGGTCCAAGACGATCAATCGTGTTGCGGTCGCCCTTGATCCAGAAGAACCTGCCGAGGGCCAGCGCCGTACGCACGAACAGACGGTCATAGATTTCATCGAAAAACCACTTGTTGAACAAAAGCGTATGGATGGGCCGGAACGTACGGACCGTCGCGCCGGGAATGCCGGCAAAGAACATATAGGCGAGATATCCCAGCCCGATGCCCATAGCGCCCATCAATAACGGCAGCTTCTTGACCCAGAACGGCGCGCTGTGTGCGGCAACGATTGTATCGTTTTCCGGTTTTACGAACAAAGCCTTGCCCCAGAAGCTTTCTTTTTCCCATGCGATGGTTTTATCTTCCTGCGGCTCTTCCTTGTGTACGCCCTCATGCGTGACGACATAGGTTTCGCCGCCATGCGCTTCATCCTTGTGAGATTCTTCGGTGGCCGCAGGCTGATGTGGCTGCTCGACGGTATGCACTTCGCCTTCGCTTTCATGCGTTGCGGCCTCTTCATGGGCGGTGTCGTGGTGACCGCCGCCAACAAACCCGCCGTAGAACACAAAGCCCGCCAGCACAGCGCCGGTCGCCAGCACAAAAAGCGGCGCAAGCATAATCGCCGGAGATTCATGGACGTGTTTCATGACTTTCTGGTCGGCGCGGGGCTTGCCGTGGAAGGTCATGATAATCAAGCGCCAACTATAAAAGGCAGTCATAAAGGCCGCCGCAATCCCGGCCCAATACGCGAAATTGCCAAACCATGTGTGGTCGGCCCAGGCGGATTCGAGAACGATGTCCTTGGAGAAATACCCGGCGAACGGCGGAATCCCCGCCAGTGCCAGCGAACCGATCCACATCAGCGTGTATGTGACGGGAATTTTTTTATAAATACCACCCATTTTGCGCATATCCTGCTCATCGCTCATGGCGTGGATGACCGATCCGGCCCCCAGGAACAACAGCGCCTTGAAAAACGCATGGGTCATCAGGTGGAAAATCGCCGCGCCGTACGCCGACACGCCAAGCGCAAAAAACATATAGCCAAGCTGGCTCATGGTCGAATAGGCAATGACGCGCTTGATGTCGAACTGCGTCATGCCGATGGTTGCCGCGACAAAGGCCGTTGCCGCGCCGACAACCGCCACCACCATCAGCGCATCCGGCGCGTATTCGAATACCGGCGACATCCGCGCCACAAGGAAAACGCCCGCCGTAACCATCGTCGCCGCATGGATCAGCGCCGATACGGGCGTCGGCCCTTCCATCGCGTCCGGCAGCCATGTATGCAGCCCAAGCTGCGCCGATTTCCCCATCGCCCCCATGAACAGCAGGAGGCAAACCAGCGTCAAAGCATGAAACTCAAAGCCGAAAAACTCCAGATTTTTCTCCGTCATCTGCGGCGCAAGCTCAAACATCGTATCAAAGGCGACCGAGCCAAAAAGAACGAAGGCCGCCATAGTCCCGAGCGCCAATCCGAAATCGCCTACCCTGTTGACAACGAAGGCCTTGACGGCGGCGGCATTGGCCGAATGCTTGTGGTTCCAGAAGCCGATAAGGAGATAGGAACAAAGGCCGACCCCCTCCCACCCGAAGAAAAGTTGCAAAAGGTTGTCTGCGGTCACCAGCATCAGCATGGCAAAGGTAAAGAGGCTCAAATACGACATAAAGCGCGCCTTATGATCGTCGTGGCTCATATAACCGACCGAATAAACATGCACGCAGGCCGAGACAATGTTGACCACGCACATCATCACGACCGAAAGCTGGTCGATGCGCAAAGACCATTTCACATCAAAATCGCCCGATGAAATCCAGTCGCTCAGCACCGTGGTATAGGGCGCATCCATAAGGATGACTTCAAAAAATAAAGCAATAGCCGCGAATGCCGCAACGATCATCCCGGCACAGGTTACGAACTGCGCGCCCTTGTCGCCAAGCTGCTTGCCGAAAAAAGATACGGCTAGAAACCCAAACAGCGGCGGAAATACGGCGAATAGCTCCATGAGGTTCCCCTATCCCTTCATCGCTGAGATGTCTTCCACGGCAATCGAGCCCTTGTTGCGGAAGAAGGTGACGAGAATGGCAAGGCCGATGGCGGCTTCGGCGGCGGCGACGGTCAGGATGAACATTGTGAACACCTGCCCGGTCAGGTCGTGCAGAAATGCGGAAAACGCCACGAAGTTGATATTGACCGCCAGAAGCATAAGTTCAATCGACATCAAAATAACGATGACGTTCTTGCGGTTGAGGAACACGCCGAAAATGCCAAGGGTAAACAGCAGCCCGGCCAGTGTCAGATAATGCGCCAATCCAATTTGCAGCATCTTGTCAGGCCCCCGTCCCCGATGAAATTTTTCTGATTTCCAGCACATCCGCCGGGTTGCGCGCCTGCTGATCCGAAACGGATTGCTTGCGCACGCCGGGGCGCGTCCTGTGGGTCAAAACAATTGCACCAATCATGGCAACGAACAAGATCAGCCCCGCCGTCTGGAAGGCAAAGATATAATTTGTGTAAAGAACCTGCCCCAGTGCTTCGGTATTGGTATCGCCGACGAAAGCCGCAACCGGCGCGGCAAGATTCTTCGATTTATCCGGCGCAAAACTCCATGTGCCGTAAATCATGACCAGTTCGGTCAGCAGCACAGCGCCGATGATAAGGCCGATCGGGACATACTGCATTGCGCCCCTGCGCAGATCGGCAAAGCTGATATCCAGCATCATCACCACGAACAGGAACAGCACGGCCACCGCCCCGACATAGACGATGACCAGAATCATCGCCACAAATTCCGCCCCCAGCAGAACGAAAAGCCCGGCCGCATTGAAAAAAGCCAGCACCAGAAACAGGACCGAATGAACGGGGTTGCGTGCCGTGATGACCATAAGGGCGCTGAGCGTCAATATGCCGGCGAAAAGGTAAAAGGCGAACGCCTGTACGATCATGAAAAGTCTCTGTTTAGAACGGCTTGCGCCTTGGTCGTGTTGTCCTTTTCTAATCTTTTCCGGCGATTCCCGCAAGGCTTGGGCGCGAAATAATCCACCCTTTCTTTTGAGTTGATTTTGTTGACTAAAATGGCAGAATGGTCGTGTATGAATTTTTCGCGTGCAACGCGAATTTTAAACGCAAGAAGCAAGGGGATGGCTGTGAAGAATTTATTTTTGATGGGCGCGATGGCGCTACTGGTTAGCGGACTTACCACACAGGCGCAGGCACAGGACGAGGGCGGCGGCATGGACGACACCGACATGCTCAGCCTCGGCGTGGGTTATTATGATATCAATGACGATGACGGTGCGGCGGATTTCCGCCTCGAATACCGCGACGGGCACAAATACTTCTGGGAAGTAAAGCCNNGAAATAATCCACCCTTTCTTTTGGGTTGATTTTGTTGAACAAAATGGCAGAATGGTCGTGGATGAATTTTTCGCGCGCAACGCGAATTTTTAACGCAAAAAGCAGGGGAAACAGCTGTGAGGAATTTATTTTTGATGGGG
>DIHF01000064.1:427-12591 GCA_002420015.1 Micavibrio sp. UBA5703 | reverse complement strand
AAATACTTCTGGGAAGTAAAGCCCTGGGCCGGGGCTGAAGTAACCTCGGATACCTCGATCTGGCTAGGCGGCGGCGTGTTGCTCGATCTGGAACTCGCTGAAAATTTCTACGCCGTGCCCAGCTTTGGTGCCGGATTCTATGAGGAAGGCGACAGCGACAAGGATCTCGACTATTTCCTCGAATTCCGCTCGCAAATCGAACTGGCCTATGAATTCCAGAACCAGCAGCGCCTCGGCGTAGCCTTCGGCCACATCTCTAATGCCGGGCTTGGTGATGAAAACCCCGGCACCGAAATCCTCAACCTGTACTACCACGTGCCGGTTGACGGGTTGTTTTAAGCGCTCCACAATATATTTTTTAGTGATTATTATACTTTTTATTTGCCATCACTCAGGGTCTATGTTAGGAAGCAACGCTAAAGCTGTTGTAAATCACTAACTCCTGAGAAGTTGAATGAATTGGCGAAGCTATCTAACCCCCCTGTTTAATCTGATTACCCCAACTACCAAGCCAAGACCGAATGCAAAAGTGGCATCTGGCGACACTAAGGATGCTGGAAAAATTTTGCGCCATAGCAGAGACATCGGGAGTGTACTCGAAGCAATAGAGGCGACCAAAGATCATGCGCTATATATCGATACCAAAGCGGGTGATGTACTGCGTGCAATTGATGACCTCATTGACGCGTTGAATGAAAATACTTTGGAGACCAAAAAACAGCCGAATAAAGAATCTATCATTAATGCTTCCCTTGTCGCAGCGCTGGGCACAATACGCGTCCAAAGGTCAAAATTGACTCCAGAGGTCAACGATAAAATCGTGACGCGCCTCTGCGCTCTGATTAACGACAAAAATGCAGATACGACAACCAAACAAAACAGCGTTTATGCGCTCAGATGTACACAGACGGAAACGTGGGGTCAAAAAAACATGATTTGCGTCACTTTGCTAGGCGCCAGATCACAGATCAATCAATCAATGCCTGATCATGCAGCACTCAACAATACACTAATCAAAAGCTTTTTTTCTTACGTCAATTACGACCCGCAAGAAAAAGCAAATCCCGTGCGGCAGCCCGAAGAGGCTCAACCCCCTCACCTTTTTTAGAAGAAGTATTGCCTAACGATACGGCGCATCGGCCAGCAGGTTGGCGGCGATTTGCGCTTCCCAGCGGTCGCCGTTGGCCAGCAGCTTTTCCTTGTTGTAGTAAAGCTCTTCCCGCGTTTCGGTGGCGAATTCGAAATTCGGCCCCTCGACGATAGCGTCGACGGGGCAGGCTTCCTGGCACAGCCCGCAATAGATGCACTTGGTCATGTCGATGTCATAGCGCGTCGTGCGGCGCGATCCGTCTTCGCGCGGCTCGGCCTCGATGGTGATGGCCTGCGCGGGGCAAATCGCTTCGCACAGCTTGCAGGCGATGCAGCGCTCCTCCCCGTTCGGGTAGCGGCGCAAGGCGTGCTCACCCCTGAAACGAGGAGAAATCGGCCCCTTTTCGTACGGATAATTGATCGTCACACGCGGCATCAGGAACATGTATTTCAGGGTCAGCAAGAACCCCTTCACGATCTCTGTGAAAAAAAACGCGCGTGCGTAGCTATCGAGTGTCATTCCCTTTTCCTCAGCGCAGGTATACTAGCACATATACAATTAAACCAATAACCAGAATAATCAGGGGGAAAATGAACTTAAAAAGCCCGGCCGCCCTGTCCTGCAACTTTTCGGCCTTGTTCTGAATGACTTCGGCGCGGTCGTATTGCCGTTTTACAAACTCAAACTGCTGACGCTGCAAATCCAGAGACTCCTTTTGCCTGTCCCTGATCTCCCTTAACAGCTCAAACCCTTCTTCGCTCAATGTAAAATTCCGTCTAAACTAAATTATTCATACGTCTTGAAGGGGTTTTCGATGGCATCAAAAATTTCCTCGCCGCCCTCGATGATTTCTTCAACGCCCTTTTCGACCGGCAAAAGCAAATTGACCTTCTCCTGTTGTCCGGGGAGTGCGTTAAAGGTCATAAGAACCCCGGCCACGACCACAACCCAAAGCAAGGAAAACGGCAGAAATACCTTCCACCCCAGCCGCATAAGCTGGTCATAGCGGAAGCGCGGCAAGGTCGCCCGCGCCCAGATAAAAAAGAACAGCACGGCGCATACTTTCAGCGCGAACCACACAATCCCCGGAACAAACGCCAGCACCGTTATTCCAAACGGCGGCAGCCAGCCGCCCAGAAACAGGATGGTCGTCATGGCGCTCATCAGGATCATATTGGCGTATTCGCCAAGAAAAAACAGCGCGTATGTCATAGCCGAATATTCGACCATAAACCCGCCGGTGATTTCGCTTTCGCCTTCCGGCAGATCGAACGGCGCGCGATTGGTTTCGGCCAGAATGGACACCAGAAAAACGATCAGCATCGGAAACAGCAGCGCCTGCATCCACAGCGGGCGCGGCGCAAGAACGATTTCCTGCATGTTCAGCGAGCCAGTACATAGCAGGACGCAAACGATAATAAGCCCCATCGACACTTCATACGACACCATCTGCGAGGCCGAGCGCAGCCCGCCCAGAAACGCATAGCGCGAATTGGACGCCCAGCCGGCCATGATAACGCCGTAAACGCCCATGGAGGAAATCGCAAACAGGTAGAGAATGCCGACATTGATGTTGGCCAGAACCCAGCCCTTGTCGAACGGAATGACCGCCCACGCAACAAGCGAAAGTGCAAACAGCATAATCGGCGCGAGCAGAAACACCACGCGGTGCGCCTGGCTCGGGATAATGGTTTCCTTGGAAAACAGCTTGATGCCGTCGGCAATGGGCTGGAGCAAACCGAACGGACCGACGGTCATCGGCCCCTGACGGCGCTGCATCGCGCCCATGACTTTCCGTTCGGCATAGGTGAGATACGCCACCGATAACATAACCCCGCCCACGATCAGGACGATATAAAGCAGCGTCCACGCCGTCCAGATTCCATATGTTTGCCAGAGTTGCTGTATCACGCCGCCTTGTCTTTCTTCGCTATAAACTTGCTTAAATCCGGCGCCCAGTAATTCGGCCCCTTGAGAACCTTGCCGTCCCCTTCGCGGCGGATCGGTTTGCCGTCCTCGCCCAGTTTGCTCATGTTGGAGGCGTGCACCTCGTCAAAGGCCGCCTTTTTTACATCGTGCAATCCGAATGACAAATAAGCCCCGTCCAGCACGTATTGCAGATCGGTCAGCGCATCCAGAACCTCGACGATATTCCCGTCATTCAGGGCTTCCTGAAGCTCTTCCAGCTCCTCGGCCAGAAGATTTATCCTTAATTCATTCGTTTGCGGATCGGAAATATCCGGCTTGCTCCTGACCGGAAGCCCGTATGTCTCGTGAAATTCCTGTACTTGTTCCAATGTCGTCTTACTCATTTTATCCTCTCAGTCATTGTCATTTCGAGCGAAGCGAGAAATCTCATTTTTGTGCCCGGAGATTCCTCCGTGCTGCGCACGTTCGGAATGACAGGTTAGCAAACTACTCCGCTGCCTCCAGCATTTTTTCTTTACTAAAACTTTCTGTACAATCCGCCATCGTCTTCGAAGCACGGCAGATGGAATTAGTCTTATAGTATTCCGTCACCGGCGAAACGAACGGCTCGTCTGAAATCTTGCCCTTATGCCCGAACGCCTTCCACGGCGAAGCGCGCACGACGTCGATATCCAGCAGATGCGGCCAGTCCGTCTTGATGCGCTCGCGCAATTGCAGCAGCGTGTCGTAAGATAATTTCTTGCCCAAAGACTCGGAGAGCGCCCGCACGATCTTCCAGTCTTCCCGCGCCTGTCCGGGCGGTGTGACGGCCTGCTTGCCGAATTGCGGGCGGCCCTCAGTATTCACGTAAATACCGTCTTTTTCGGTGTAGGCGCTGCCCGGCAGGATCACATCGGCGCGGTACGCGCCCCGGTCGCCGTGATGGCCCTGATAGATCACAAAAGTCTGCCAGCCTGTTGCGGCTTTTGCGCTGAACTCATCCGCGCCCAGCAAATAAAGCGCCTTGATGGAGCCGTCCTTCGTTCCGGCGATAATATCGCGGAAATCCTTGCCGCCCTTGCCGGGCACAAAGCCGATATCCAGCGCCCCGACCCGCGAAGCCGCATTGTGCAGGACATTAAACCCGTTCCAGCCGTCCTTGATACAGCCCAGGCTCTCCGCCGCCTCATACAGCGCATGGTGGACCGCTTCGCCGTCCTCGCGGGCGAATACCCCGGCCCCGACGATCATCATCGGCCTTTCGGCTTTAACCTGCTTGGCGTGATCCTTCGCCAGCTTCACCAGATCGCCCGGCGTGGTTCCGGCGTGATAATACGGATAGGTCAGATCCACGGCCTCCCCGATCAGGGAAATCGGCACACCCCGCTCCAGCCACGCCCGGCGGATGCGGGCATTGACCATCGTGGCTTCAAGGCGCGGATTGGTGCCGACAAGCAAAATCGCGTCGGCCTTGTCGATCCCGGCGATGCCGCTGCCGAACGTATAGCCGCGCCGTACGGACGTATCAAAAATACCGCCATCGGTGCGGCAATCCATATGCGGCGAGCCGAGCCGATCCATCAGATCCTTCAGCGCAACCATCGATTCCAGATCGCACAGATCCCCGGCCAGTGCGGCGATGTTCTCGCCCTTGATGCCTTCCAGATTCACGGCGATGAAGGCCAGCGCCTCCTCCCAGCTTGCTTCTTGTAACTTGCCTGTATCCGCGTTGCGGATATAGGGGCGGTCCAGCCTTGCGCGGCCCAGCCCGTCATAGGCAAAACGCGTGCGGTCGGATATCCATTCCTCGTTCACGTCCTCATGCAGGCGCGGCAGGATGCGCATAACCTCTCGCCCCCGGCTGTCGATGCGGATATTGCTGCCGACGGCATCGTGCACGTCGACGCTCTCGGTCTTTTTTAATTCCCATGAGCGCGCCCCGAACGCATAGGGCTTGGAGGTCAGCGCCCCGACCGGACAAACATCGATCAGATTGCCCGACAATTCCGTATCCACCAGTTGATCTATGAAGGTGCCGATTTCGGCGTCTTCGCCCCGGTGGAACTGGCCCAGAACAGGCGTTCCGGCGATTTCCTCCGCAAAGCGGACGCAGCGCGTGCAGTTGATGCAGCGGGTCATGACGGTTTTAATCAGCGGCCCCAGTTCTTTATCCGGCACAGCGCGCTTGTTTTCGGCAAAGCGGGAACGGTCGAAACCATAGGCCACGGCCTGATCCTGCAAATCACACTCCCCGCCCTGATCGCAGATCGGGCAGTCGAGAGGGTGATTGATCAGGAGCATTTCCATCACGCCCTTGCGGGCCTTTTTGACCATTTCCGATTCGGTGTGGACGACCATCCCGTCGCCGCACGCCATCGCGCAGGAGGCCGCCGGCTTGGGCGGGCCGCCCTCGACCTGCACAAGGCACATGCGGCAATTGGCCGGGACGGAAAGCTTGTCGTGATAGCAAAAACGCGGGATTTCGATGCCAAGCTGCTCGGCGGCCTGTAGGATGCTGGTCCCGCGCTCGACCTCGATTTCCATACCGTTGATTGTCAGTTTAGGCATAAAGGCACTGCAAAAGAATGATTCCGCAGCCTAAACATGCCCAAACCCGCGCCCAATTGCAATCACAGATGCGTTACGGGTGCGTGTTATGCAGACCCTCTTTTAATTCCGGGATAATGTTGATTTGGGCGTCGTGGATACGGTCTTGTGCGATCGCATATTTTCCGTCTGCTTGATTCAAATAATCCTCAATTGCCGCTATTGTGAAGAACACTCTAACGCCGCTTCCTAAGTTGACATGATCACTCGCAGAATCTAATGAGGAAGTCTCCTCCTGCCCAGGTTCGTCATATTTGTTGAAATCAAAGACTCTTGCGCCATTAAAGGTTGGGAACTCGTCTAAATTAACAGAGTAGCGAAATTTAAGACGAAGCGAATTAACATCCACTTTGGAAAACTCCACTCCCGGCTTAGCCATGTAAACATGCTGCCCCCAGCCGTCCTTACCCATTACACCAAAATCGCATTCTACGCGGACCGAAAGAATTTTTCTTTCTTTAACCAAAATTTCCTTATCAATTTCTTGCTGCTCCAAGAGAAAGACTTTTTGACCTACATCGAAATGTATAGGGGCCTTCATGAAGGGCGGTAATTTGTGTATTACTACCACCTCGTCATTAGGTGGAGGATTTATATCAAAAACTCTCTTGCGCATAGTTTGCAGTGTCGTTTTCCATTCCCGCATTTTAGCATCTATTCGTGTTTGAAGTTCTGATTTCCACAAATAGTTTCTAACGTAGTCAATGTGCTCAATTCCTGAATCAATATCTTCAAATGGCATTGAACCTTCACCCGATATACTGCCCTTGGACTCTCCCAAACGTTCTGCACAGGGGATTATTGCGTCAGTTTTCCTAATCTTTCCCATTGCCGGAAACCACCAATGCGTTCCACCAGCTTTTTTTATTGCATCATCGCGGGTTATAATTCCCTCTTTGTGTTCTGTCTCAGACATGGGCTTTTCTCCTAATACTCAAAACTACAGGACATAAAAAATATATGCGTTATGACTACTAATCAGCTTTTCCCCTTTAATCAAGGTGAAAATGGAAAAAAACGCTGTAATCTGTGCTTTCTCTGTGGTTTAAAGCGTTTATGCCGCGTATTGAAATATTGTCGCATGAGGATGATGGCCGCGCCCGCCAGATCGAGCAGGCGCTGGGCCGCAGGGGCAAAACCGCCGCCGTGCGCGTGGTGGATGTCTACACCTCCGAAAACCCCAAGGCCCAAAGTCCTGAATTCATTGACAGCCTGACCAACCCGGTGACGCAGAAAGCCGGCACTTCTTACGATCAGTTTGATTGGGCGCTAGAGATCGGCTATCTCCCCGGCGTTACGGATAATATAGGCCATACGGCTTCGGAGCTGCTGGCACTCACCACTCACTGCATTCCCCGTGAAAACGGGGACCTTGATGCCACTTCGAAAGATCCCCGCTTTCGCGGGGAAGACAGTGCTGGTGTCTACTCCTCCCGCCTTTACCTTATCAAAGGCAAATTAAACCGGGGCGATGTTGAAGCTCTCGGCCATGAACTCTCAAACAAACTGATCCAGCGCGCCACGATCAAAAGCCGCGACGAATTTGTTAAAGACGGCGGGATGAGCGTCGTCATCCCGAAAGTCACTCTGGGCAACAAGGGCGCTGTGGCCGACAATGTCGATCTTAATGTTTCCGACGAGGAACTGAAAACCATTGGCGCGCAGGGAATCAAAAACCCGGATGGCAGCCGCCGGGGGCCGCTCGGCATGTCGCTCCTGTATATGCAGGCCGTGCGCGATTATTTCAAAAAAGAGGGCCGTCCGGCCAAGGACATCGAACTGGAAACCCTCGCCCAGACATGGTCGGAGCATTGCAAGCACACTATATTTGCCTCCCCCATCGACGATATAAAAGAAGGCATCTACAGGCATTATATCAAGCGCGCCACGCAGGAAATCCGCAAGAAGCGCGGCAAGAACGACATCTGCGTTTCCGTGTTTTCCGACAACGCGGGCGGGATTATTTTCGACGATGAATATTTAATTACCGACAAGGTTGAAACGCACAACTCCCCTTCCGCGCTCGATCCGTTCGGCGGCGCGATCACGGGGATTGTCGGCGTGAACAGGGATTGCGTCGGCTTCGGGCGCGGTGCCAAGCCCGTCATCAACCGTTACGGATTTTGCCTCGCCGATCCGCGCACCAAACCCGAGTACTACCGCGACAAGGCAAAAGCAAACCCCATCCTGTCACCCGAAACCATCATGAACGGCGTGGTGCGCGGGGTTGAGGCCGGGGGCAATTGCTCCGGCATCCCCACGCCGCAGGGCTTTGTCTATTTTGACGACCGCTTTGTAGGGAAGCCATTGGTATTCGTCGGCACGATCGGCCTGATCCCGCGGGAAATCAACGGCAAGCCCGGCCATAAAAAAGGCGCAAAACCGGGCGATAAAATCGTCATGGTCGGCGGCCGCGTCGGGCGCGACGGCATTCACGGCGCTACATTTTCATCGGTGGCGCTCGACGAAGGTTCCCCCGCCACGGCGGTACAGATCGGCGACCCCATCACGCAGAAAAAATTCTCCGATGCCATCGTCAAAGAAATACGCGGGTACGACTGGTACAACGCCATCACCGATAACGGCGCGGGCGGGCTTTCCTCTTCGGTAGGCGAAATGGGCGATCAGTCCGGCGGATTTCATGTCGAACTCGACAAGGTACCGCTGAAATATCCCGGCATGGCGCCGTGGGAAATCTGGATCTCCGAAAGCCAGGAGCGCATGACGCTATCTGTGCCGCCCGAAAATACGGACAAACTCATCGCTTTTCTGGCACGGCGCGGCGTTGAGGCCACCGTCATCGGTACTTATACAGATACGGGTCGCGCCCTTATCACATGGCATGGCGAAACGGTCATGGATCTGGATATGGATTTCCTGCATGACGGATTGCCGGAAACGCCGCTGAAAACGGTTTATGTCGCTGGCGGCGAGGACGAGCCTGATATAGCACAACCCAAAGACTACGCCGACACAGTGCTGAACATGCTCTCGCGTCTGAATATCTGCTCGAAAGAATTTATCTCCACGCAATACGATCACGAAGTGCAGGCCGGCTCCGTCTTAAAACCACTGCAAGGGCCGGGGCGCGTCTATGCCGAGGCCAGCGTCACAAAACCCGTTTTGACTTCGTCACGCGGCGTTGTGTTAAGCCAGGGTCTTGCCCCGCGCTATAGCGATATCGACACGGGCGCGATGGCCGCCGCCGCGCTCGATATGGCCGTACGTAATGCCGTGACCGCCGGAGTTGATTTCAATCATCTGGCTATTCTGGATAATTTCTGCTGGTGCTCTTCGGATGAACCGGAAAGGCTGGGCCAGCTCAAGCGTGCCGCCGCCGCCATTTACGATCTGGCCGTGCTGTATGAAACGCCCTTTATATCTGGCAAGGATTCCATGTTCAACGATTTCAAGGGATATGATGCACAAGGCAAAGAGGTCAAAATCTCCGCGCCGCCGACTCTTCTAGTCTCTTCCATCGGCGTTATCCCCGATATCGAACAATCCATATCACTCGCGCCCAAAATGCAGGGCGATCTGGTGTATCTGCTGGGTGAAACAAAAGACGAACTTGGTGCATCGGAGTATTACGACATGAACGGCGCGCTTGGGCAAAACGTGCCGCGAGTGAACGGCGCAAAGAATCTTGAACTTTATAAATTATATTCGGCGGTGGCACGGAATCGGCTGATAGCATCCGCTATGCCGATCAATCTCGGCGGCCTTGGTGTCGCACTGGCCAAGAAAGCTATCGCAAGTCAATTAGGAATGGAGATTGATTTATCCGGGTTTGCTTTGCGCCCCGACAAACTTCTCTTCTCGGAAAGCCTTGGACGCATTCTCGTTACTGTCGCGCCAAACAACCAAAAGGCTTTTGAAAAGCATTTTGGGTCATTTGCTAACCAAATCGGCCTAATCACTAATGAAAACAAATTAAATATAAAAAATATATTGAGCGTTGAAATAAAAAAACTGGATGAATATTACAAACAACCTTTGAAGGATTATTAACCACAGAGACACAGAGGCGCAGAGTTTTTTATTTTTTCTCTGTGTCTCCGCGCCTCTGTGGTTTAAACCAAAATGATATGACAGCAAAAGTATTGGTACTAAGCGGCTACGGACTGAACTGCGAAGAGGAAACACTCTTCGCCTTCCAGCATGCCGGAATGAAGGGTGTGATCCGTCACATCAACGACCTGATCGAAAATCCGAAGGAACTGGAAGATATTCAAATCCTTGCCATCCCCGGCGGGTTTTCCTACGGCGACGATACCGGATCGGGCAATGCCTTTGCCCAGAAAATGAAACTTTCACTCTGGGAACATCTTACAAAATTCGTAGAGCGCGACACGCTGACCATCGGCATTTGCAACGGCTGCCAAATTTTGACCAATCTCGGCCTTGTCCCCGCTTTGAACGGTCGGTACGGCGAGCGCCCTGTGGCACTGACATATAACCTCACGGCGCGCTATCAATGCCGCTGGGTCGATGTGAAAGTCGGCTCCTCAAAATCGCCATGGCTCGCGGGCGTTAACACACTGCACATCCCCGTCGCGCATGGCGAAGGGCGTTTCATGATGTCGCCGGAAACGCTGGCGGCCATACAGAACCAGGTTGCGTTTCGGTATATAAAACCTTCTTTATTGTCATCCC
Organism: Micavibrio sp. UBA5703; assembly: GCA_002420015.1. Taxonomy (GTDB): domain Bacteria; phylum Pseudomonadota; class Alphaproteobacteria; order Micavibrionales; family Micavibrionaceae; genus UBA5701. Next base: position 2,330 of record DIHF01000064.1, on the reverse strand, counting down.
GAACGCCGCAGGCGGAGGGATCTCACAACAATCGAGGAGATTCCTCGGCTTCGCCTCGGAATGACACTCTTGAATTGGCCAAAGGCCAATTCCCCTTCAACCCCAACGGCGCGACGGACGATATCGCCGCTATCACGGACCATTCGGGCCGCGTGCTGGCCATGATGCCCCACCCCGAGCGCGGCATGTTCACCTGGCAACGCGACGATTACGACCGTCTGAAGGACCACGCCCTGCGCGAAGGCAAAACCCTGCCCGCCGAGGCCGACGGCATGGCACTGTTCAAAAACGCAGCGGCGTATTTTGAGGTGGCAAAAAGAAAGAGCGCTTAACCGATATCGCTGGTTGGGCGGCCCCTGTATTCGATCTGGCTTGTGGCGTGAAGATAAGACCTGTGTGCCTTTTTTCCCGCCATGAAAAAACTGCCCCCGGCTCCGATCGCGGTAATTGCCAGAGAACCCAGCAGGACAGCAACCTGTTCAAATTCCTTCAGCCGCGAGACGCTTTGAGCAAACTCCGTATCGGAAGCCGCATACAACACTCCGGCACAAGCCCCAGAAAACGCAAGCCCCAATGCCGTAAAACCGGCGGCACTTTTGGCATTGCGAACGGCATGCTGATTATCAGAAAATTTCGACATTTTTACCCAGTCAGTTATATTTCAACCGGGGTAGACTACAATAAGTATTGCATTATGTCAATTTTCATTAGTGCGTTACTTCCGGTGCGCTATCTACTGGAGTGATGTGATATACGACTTCGTCACCTTCTCTTACGGCCGACATTCTGGCAATTTCTACATTATAATCGCCGCGCCATGCGCCGCACTCGTCTTTGGCAAGCTTGTGAACCGCATGATGATTAAAGACATCAATAGTAAACTTGTTTTCAAAATAATGCCGCCGACCTATGATCCCATCTTCGGTAAACATTTCCTCACTGCCAAGATGATCCTCAAAACGGCTCGCGACCTTGTCGGCCCTCTCGGTCAATGCCAGATACGGATCAATATGCCTATCGCTAAAGGTATAGGACACCACATAAAACACATCCGGCAATTTTTCCCTTTTCACGCAACACCTCGGTTTTTTTATGAAGAAAATCTAATATTCCGATGAAAGATATAACTTTATGCCGATTTTTGCAAATAAAACGAAATATTGTTGCTTGCAACAAATGTCAAAATTTTTACATTGACATATTAGCTAACCATGGTAGCTTCTGATAAATTAAAAATAAGGATGAGAAGAATGAAACTGAAAAGCCAAGTAAAGCCATTCAAAGCATCGATGGAAGAGATGGGGGCCAGAAGATATACCAAGGAAGAGGTTCGTGCCCTGAATTACGAGCCAGCGGAAAACTACGGCACCAAAGAAGTAGTAGTTGGGCAGTCCACCGTAGGTGTGCTTAATCCTGATCTTGATTATGAATTCAACACATAACCCTAAGCCGCCCGTTTGCGGTATTCCATGATCCGCTTTTCCATTTCGGGGCGGAAATGCCGAATTAACCCTTGAATCGGCCATGCCGCCGCATCTCCCAGCGCGCAGATGGTGTGGCCTTCGATTTCCTTCGTCACATCCCAAAGCATATCGATTTCATCGACGGTCGCATTGCCGGCGACCATGCGCTTCATCACGCGCCAGAGCCAGCCGGAGCCTTCGCGGCAGGGCGTGCACTGGCCACAGCTTTCATGCATATAAAACTGCGACAGGCGGCAGATCGCATAAATCAGGTCTGTGTCCTTGTCCATCACGATAACGCCCGCCGTGCCGAGGCCGCTTCCGGCCTCGCGCAGGCTGTCGAAATCCATATGGATGCTGTCGCACACGCCCTTGGGCAGCATGGGCGTTGACGATCCGCCGGGAATGACGGCCTTGAGGTTATCCCAGCCGCCGCGCAC
>DIHF01000064.1:0-176 GCA_002420015.1 Micavibrio sp. UBA5703 | reverse complement strand
CGCACGCCGCCGCAATGCTTCTCAATAAGCTCCTTGAGCGTGATACCCATTTCCTCTTCAACGTTGCAGGGATTGTTGACGTGGCCAGAAATGCAAAACAACTTCGTGCCCGCGTTCTTTTCGTTGAGGCCCAGCCCGGCGAACCACCCCGCCCCGCGCCGCAGGATCGTCGGCGC
>DIHF01000038.1:44677-57857 GCA_002420015.1 Micavibrio sp. UBA5703 | reverse complement strand
AATCACACACTTCGTCATCACACGCTTTATGCGTGTGATCCATATGGATTGCACGGACAGGCCGTGCAATGACGGTGTTTTTTATCTGCGTTCATCTGTGTTTATCTGTGGTTTTTTTTATGAGATCCTTCAGGCTCTGCGAGCCTTCAGGATGACAAATCATTAATACTTTTCTTTATTGTTGTGCCGCTTTCAGGGTGTTTTGCAGCAAACAGGCGATGGTCATCGGTCCCACGCCGCCGGGGACGGGGGTGATGGCGGCGGCCACTTTGGCGGCTTCGTCGTAGTCAACGTCGCCGCATAATTTGCCGTTATCCATGCGGTTGATGCCGACGTCAATGACGATCGCGCCGGGCTTGATCCAGTCGCCCCTGACCATTTTCGGACGGCCCACGGCGGCAACCAAAATATCCGCGCTGCGGCAGATTTCATCGAGGTTTTTCGTTTTGGAATGCGCCGTGGTGACGGTGCAGTTTTCCGCCAGCAGCAATTGCGCCATAGGCTTTCCGAACAGCAGCGAGCGCCCGATCACGACGGCGTGTTTTCCGGCCAGATTTTTTTCGACGCTTTTGATGAGCAGCATCGAACCCTGCGGCGTGCAGGGCACCATGCCGGTTTCATCCCCGGCGACGAGCTTGCCGATGTTGATAAAGGTGAGGCCGTCGACATCCTTTGCCGGGGAGATCATTTGCACCAGCGCATCGGAATCGAGATGATCCGGCACGGGGAGCTGCATGAGTATTCCATGAACATCGGGGTTGTCGTTGAATGCCTTTATTTCTGCGGCGATTTCGGCTTGTGCGGCCTTGGCCGGCAGGCGCGATTCAAAACTTTTGATACCGGCCTCGGCGCAGGCTTTGACTTTGTTGCCGACATAAACATGGCTGGCGGGGTCGTCGCCCACGAGGATCACCGCAAGGCCGGGCGGCGATTTCATGCCCTCGACGCGGGATCTTATTTCCTTACGCAAATTTGCGGCGATGGTTTTTCCGTCGATGATGTGTGCGGTCATTAATTTTCAATCCCTATAGATTATGCTTCAAAATCAATCTGCACTCTGCCAAACGGCTGTAAAAAACTACAGAGTGCGCAGAGACCGCAGAGTTTTTAAAGTTTTTCTCTGTGTGCTCTGCGTTCTCTGTAGTTAAAATTTTTGTATGACATCAACATAATAATATTAAAAAAGACTCTAGTAAAATCCACCCATAGTGCGGAACAGGACCGGATTGACGACATAGGACTGGATCAGCGACAGGCCGATAATCACCACCAGCGGCGTGATGTCGATGCCGCCAATGGGCGGGATGTATTTCTGGATCGGCTTGTAAACCGGGTCGGTCAGTTTCCTGAGAAGTTCGATGAGGTTCCGGGCCTGCTGGTTGCCGGTATTGACGACGCCGAAATTGACCAGCCAGCTTATAATCACCTGCACGATGATGATCATCGTATAGATCTGGAAGGCCAGATTGATCAGGTATGCGATAATGCCCATATCGAAAAGTCCTTTTGATTCAATTCCTTTTCATTCTTTTACCCTTATTTGGTATAATAATTCCAGTGCAAAAACATAGAGGGCGGCGCTTATGTTCGGAATTGATCCTTTAACGGCCACGACATTGCTTATTCTGGCGGCTTCCGGCGGCGGGACGGACGGGGATAAAATCTGCAAAATGCCCGTCACGCCCAAGATCAATATCGTCCCGCAGGCCGAGGAGACGAAATACGATTATTCGCAGACCATGGCCCAGCTTCAGCAATACAGCATGGACACGATCGACCCGTACGGCTTTCACGGTACGACGGCAACGCAGGGTTTTATGAAAGGCGGCGTGATGCTCGAGCCGAAGATCAAGTTTGGTTCCGGTACGCTGCCTATGTATCCTCAGGCCGCCTGCGTCTGGTATGAAAGCATCGATGTCGCCATCAAGCTGGACCCCACGATCGTTCTGGCCAAGGAAGTTTACAATGACAGGTGCATGCGTCAGGCGGTGGGCGATCACGAGCGCAAGCATGTGAAGATCGACCGTATGATCGTGAATAAATATTCAAAGATCATGGGAAGAAAAGTTTACGACGCGCTGGCCCAGCGCGGCTTCGTCGGCGGCCCCGTGCCGCGCGATCAGGCGCAGGCGCTGGCCGACCGCATGAGTACGGTCGTGCAGCAGGTCGTCGAGCATGAATTCAAGAAGATGGATCTGGAGCGCATCGAAAAGCAGCGGGAGCTGGATAATCTCGAGGAATACGAGAGCGTCAACGCCAAATGCCCGAAATTCAATCTTACGGAAGAGATGATGACGGGCGTCAAAGCCGCGCCGAAAAGAACGCGGTGATTTTTTTTAACCGCCAAGACGCCAAGGCACCAAGAGTCCTTTCGTCATTGCGAGCGTAGCGAAGCAATCCAGTCAGAAATTTAAACTACAGAGATAAACAGAGGTCGCAGAGATCTAAGATTCTCTGTTTGTCTCTGTGCGCTCTGTAGTTTGTTTTCTGGATTGCTTCAGCCCTGCGGGCTTCGCAATGACGGGGAATATCAAAACTCTTTGATGATTTTTTTCAGGTCGCCGAGATAGGGCGCGTCTTTGGGGGCGGTTTTCTGGGCCTTTTTGAAGTTCTCCCGCGCTTTTTCTTTTTCGTTCTGCTGGGCGGCGTCCAGCCCGGAAACAAAATATGCCGCGCCGAGTTGCAGGCGGATATCGTTGTTTTTCGGCTCAAGCTCGCGGGCGCGTTCGAGGATTTTGATGGCATCCTGCGTGCGGCCGCTGCTGAGCTGGAGAGAGCCGATCTCCAGCATCAGGGCCGCGTTGTCCGGGTCTTTCGAGAGCGCCTCCATCGCGTTGAGTTCGTCCTTCACGGCGGCGCGGGATTCGGCGCGGGGGCCTTCACGTTCGAAGAGCGCGCCAGCGCCGGGCATATCGGGTGTTCCCAGCGCCATGTAAATCGCCAGCGCCAGCGTGGGCAGCGCGATCATGAGGGTGTGCGTCGTGCGGCGGTGCGTCTGCGCGATGGGGAAGACAAGATAGATCGTGCAGGCGGCGCAAAAAACGGCGGCGATAACGATGACGGTCATGATTTTTGCGCCTTTCGCAGCATGGCGAACGTCGCCGCGCCGCCCAGCGCAAACACAGCAAACGGCCCGAACCAGAGCAGGGCGGTGGTTTTATTCAGGCGCGGGTTCATGAGGATCGCATCGCCATAGCGCAGGCGTAGATACTGGACGACTTCTTCGTCGCTGTCGCCGGCGGTGAGGCGCTCGCGGATCAGGATGCGCAGGTCGCGGGCAAGGTCGGCGTTGGATTCGTCGATGGTCTGGCCTTCGCAGACGGGGCAGCGAATGTCTTTTGAAATGACACGCGCGCGGGATTCAAGCGCCGCGTCGGCAAGCTGCTCGTCCGGGTTGACGAAGGCAAAGGCCGCCTGTGTCAGAAGAAGGAAGGCCGACAGCGTTATCAAAAGAAATTTATTTCTCATCGGTCATTCCCAGTTCGTTCAGCGTGGGCAGTATTATGCCGTCTATATGTTCTTCCAGCAACACACCCGCGTGGTGGAGGCGGATGTTTCCTTCGCGGTCGATCACAAAGGTTTCCGGCACGCCCGACAGCCCCCAGTCGATGAAGGCTTTGCCGTTGTCGTCATGGCCGGTTTTTTCGTACGGGTTGCCGAGATCGCGCAGGTATTTTTCCGTGTCGGCGCGTTTGTCTTTATACGCGATGCCGTAAATGCGGATATTATTTTTTTCAGCCAGCGTTTTCAGCATCTCATGCTCGGCGCGGCAGGGTGTGCACCAGCTCGCGAAGAAATTGACGAGGGCGGGGCCGTGGATGTCTTCGGCGCGCAGCCCCTCGAGCGCGAGCGGCGGCATGGGTTTTGAAATCATCTGCACCGATTCCGGGCGGAGCAGCAGCCCGGCCAGCGTGAAAATGAGGGCCAGAAAGACGGCGAGGGGGAGGATGTTTGTGATGTTTTTATTCATTGTCATTGTTTAACGCAACGCACGCCACGAACGCTACGAATAATTCCTTAACAGCGGTTTTTATTGACATAATGAATCTTGTGGTGTTATAGTTAGGCAGAAATTAGGTAAAATAGAGGTTTCAGGAGAATGATGCGATGAATGATGAAGTATCAGAGAGAGCGTTGAATAGATCGACATTGGTGAGGGAATTCACCGTAAGTGCGAAATCTTTCCTGGAACGCTTGCAAGCACATGAAGAGCTTCTCAAACTCCACCACTATGACATGGAAACAATGCGTGCCGTGCGCGAACGCGGTGCAGACCCCTCGCTTTTCCGGTATCGCGGAGAAGATGACTGCAGGTTTTTAAGTGCGCTGACCAGTCTGCCCGGAATTGGGCCGCTTGATCTGCGTATGGCCGATCTGCGTGGGGCCAATCTGCGCGAGGCAAAGCTGCGCGAGGCTATTTTGTTGGAGGCCGATCTAAGCGGCGCTGAACTGCATGAGGCCAATCTGAGCCTAGCGAAGTTGAGCAGTGCCAATCTGAGCAGAGCCAATTTGTGTAAGGCCGATCTACGTGGTGCCAATCTGCACGAGGCCAATCTTGGCGGAACCAATCTTAGCTGGGCCGATCTGAATATGGTTGATCTGAGCGGTGCAAAAATGCGCGCGGCTCTTTTATGTGAGGCTAACTTGAGCAGGTCCAATTTGGTTGCGGCCGATTTGGGAGGTGCTCATCTGAACACTGCGGATCTGTATGCGGCTAATTTGTGTCAAGCCGATTTGAGCGGTGCAAGGCTACGCGGGGCTGATCTGCGTTGGACTATTCTTCGTGATACCGTTCTGTCTGGTGTCGATCTGCGCGATGCCGATCTTTGTAAGGCAAAAGACTTGACGGAATGTCAAATCAGATCAGCGCGCATTAATGAAAATACCAAGCTTGATCCGAAATTTGATAACCTGAAGCGCGAGATATTGGCGGCGCAGGCTTCCAAGGACGCTCAGGATCGGCTGCTCTTTGATCTGAACATCTGACAATGCGATCTTTGTTACGTGATCATAAGAAGATCCCTCGGCTTCGCTCAGGATGACAGCGGAGGGGATGTGCAAATAATTACGGGTTTGGCTATAAAAAAAAGATTTTAACCACGGATCAACACAGATAAACGCAAATAAAAAACACTGCCTTTCCCGCGCAAGCGGGAATCTTTATTTCAAGCTTTCAAGGCGCTGAATATCCTCGCTTTCGCGGGGAATGCAGAGAAAAGAAATCCGCGTGCATCTGTGTCCATCCGTGGTTTTTTAAACGCGGAGGGGCGGAGAAGCGGAGATTTTTATTGTTTCTCCGAAACTCCGGGCCTCCGCGTAAAAAAGATGAGATCCTTCAGGCTCTTCGAGCCTTCAGGATGACAATGGGGGGAGCCTTCAGGATGACAGGGAAGGTAATTGTTTCTTCGTCCCTGCGAAGGCGAGAAACCCGCCGAGTGCGATCAGGGCATAACCCAGCCACAGATACGGCACCAGCGGGTGCATATAGGCACGAACAACATAGTGGCCGGGCTTTTGCGCGTCTTCATCGCCGAGCGCGACATAGATGTCGTCACGCCATGATTTGCGGATGGCGGCTTCGGTTGTGCCTTGCTGCGCAACGGGGTAGTAGCGGCGCTCTGGTTGAAGCGCGCCGATGACGCGCCCGTCGGCTTTCAATTCGATGGCGGCTGTGTTGGCGGCGTAATTGGTTCCGAACGTCGCGCCCACGCCGTCCAGTTTCAATTCATAGCGCCCGATGGAGAGGGTATCGCCCGGCTTCATCAGCGCAACTTTTTCCTGCATGAGCAATGTGGAGCCGATCATGCCGAAAAGGGCGATGGCCAGGCCGAGATGCGCCGTGCTCATGCCCCAGCCTGAGAGGGGGAGGGATTTCATGCGTGCGGGTTTGAGTTCCGTGCGCTGGATAAATTCAGCGATGGTGGTAACGGCCAGCCAAAGGGCTGTTCCAAGGCCCAGATATATTCCGGTCATTTTGCTTTGTGAGAGAAAGAAGACGAGCAACAGGCCGATCAGTGTGGCGAAAAGCGGGAGCTTCAGGCGCGAGGTGAGGGATTTAAGGTCGCCCTGTTTCCACGGGATGAAAATGCCTGCACCCATGAGAAGAAGTGCCGGGATCATCAGCGGGATAAACGTCGCATGAAAATACGGCGGGCCGACGGAGATTTGTGTTTCGGCCAAAGCTTCGGCCAGCAGCGGGTAAAGCGTGCCGATGAAAACGGTTGCGCAGCCCGTGGTCATGAAAAGGTTGTTGAGGATGAGCGCGCTTTCGCGGCTGAGGACGGAGAATTTGGCTTTGCTTTCGAGCGCCGAGGCTTTCCATGCGTAAAGGGCCAGCGCGCCACCGGTGTAAAGCGTCAGCAGCGCCAGAATGAACAGGCCGCGCTTTGGGTCGACCGCGAAGGCGTGGACGGAGGTGAGAACCCCAGAGCGCACAAGGAAGGTGCCGAGCATCGAAAGGCTGAAGGTCAGGATGGCCAGCAGCGCCACCCAGCGTTTTAATGTATCGCGTTTTTCAAGGACGATGACGGAGTGCAAAAGGGCCGTACCCGCCAGCCAGGGCATGAGCGAAGCGTTTTCGACAGGGTCCCAGAACCACCAGCCGCCCCAGCCAAGCTCGTAATACGCCCACCACGAGCCGAGCGCGATCCCGGCGGAAAGGGCTGTCCACGCGAACAAAATCCAGGGCCGGACGAGGCGCGCCCAGTTTTTGTCGATTTTGCCCGTGAGCAATCCGGCAACGGCAAAAGCGAAGGCCACGGAAAACCCGACATAGCCCATGTAAAGAAGCGGCGGGTGAAAGGCGAGGCCGGGGTCTTGCAGGACTGGGTTGAGGCCCGCGCCGTCGACCGGTGGCGGCCAGATGCGCCGGAAGGGGTTCGAGGAGAACAGGATGAAGGCGAGAAACCCGGCGGATAAAAGTCCCTGAACGGAGAGGGTTTTGCTTATTAGGTCGTCATCCCGTTGGCGAGAGAGTGCAACCATCATGGAAAACAGCGACAGGATCAGCGACCAGAGCAGCATCGAGCCTTCGTGATTGCCCCATACGCCCGCGAATTTATAGAGCAGCGGTTTGAGCGTATGGGAATTTTCCGCGACATTGGCGACGGTTAAATCGGTAACGACGTAGCACCATGTCAGGGCGGCAAACGCGGCGGCGTTCAGAATAAAAAGAAGAATGGCTGTGCGTTTTTTAATCGCGGGGATCGGCAGAACGCCCTGCGCCAGCGCGATCAGCAGTGCGAGGATCAATGCAAAATGGCCGAGTTCGGGGATCATGCAGGGTAATTTTCTTTTCTAAAGTTTTTTAACCACAGAGTGCACAGAGGAAACACAGAGTTCACAGAGCTTTTCCAGAGGCGTCATTGCGAGGAGCCTGACCACTTGCAAAGTGGTTCAGGCGACGAAGCAATCCAAGGCTTTTTAGAAAGACTGGATTGCTTCGCTCCCGATGGTCGCTCGCAATGACGAAAAAATTTCAAACTATTCAATTTTTACCTTCGCCTTCTCAAGCGCCCTGGCGACTTCGGGCGGCATGTAGTTTTCATCGTGTTTGGCGAGCAGGGTTCGTGCAACGAACACGCTTTCTTCGTTCAGGCGGCCTGTGGCGATGACGCCTTGCCCCTCGCGGAAAAGATCGGGCAGGATTCCGGTATAGGTTACGGAAGTGGTATGAACCGTATCGGTGATGACAAAGCGCGTGACTTCGCCGCTTTTTTCGACCGAGCCGTCAACGACAAGCCCGCCCATGCGGAAATCCCGGTTGCGGGGGATTTCTTTTTTCTCCTCGGCGATGTCGGAGGGGTAATAAAAATAAGTGACGTTTTCTTTCAAAGCCAGAAGCGACAGGCCAACGGCCAGCCCAGCGCCGAACAGGACGAGGACGATGGCGAAGATTCTTTGTTGCTTGCGGGTCATCAGGTTTTCACTTTACTTTTTTGAGGGCGTTTTCGAGATCAAGGATTAAATCGTCGGCATGCTCGATCCCCACGGACAGGCGCAGCAGGCCGTCGGTCACGCCCGCCGCCTTGCGCGCTTCGGGGCCCATGGCCACGTGCGTCATGGTCGCGGGGTGGTTGATGAGGCTCTCGGTCCCGCCCAAAGATTGCGCGAGAGAGAAAATTTCCAGCGCCTCCACAAACCTGCGCGCCGCCGCAAGGCCGCCCTTGAGTTCAAAGCTCAACATCGCGCCGAAGCCGTTTTGCTGCTTTTTGGCAACGGCGTGGAAGGGATCGGATTTCAGGCCGGGGTAGTAAACCTTTGCGACACGCGGATGCGCCGCCAGCATTTTGGCGATGGCGGCGGCGCTTTCCTGCGCCCGTTTGACGCGCAGTTCAAGCGTACGCAGCCCGCGCAGGGTTTGATAGCAATCGAACGGACCGCCGATGACGCCCAGCGAATTGGACCAGAAATCAAGTTCGGTCCAGAGCTCTTTGGTTTTTGCGATCAGCGCGCCGCCGACAACGTCGCTGTGGCCGTTGATGAATTTGGTGTTGGAGTGAATGACCAGATCCGCGCCGAGCGCCAGCGGTTGTTGCAGGACGGGCGAGAGGAACGTGTTGTCTACGGCCACGATGGATTTATATTTTTTGGCGCGCTTGCAGATATCGGCGATGTCGGCGGTGCGCATGACCGGGTTGCTGGGCGTCTCGACGAAGACCATGCGCGGGGTTAGCGCAAAGGCTTTGTCCAGACCCTTTTTGCTGTACATGTCGACGAATTGCAGGTGGAAATGACCTTTGTCTGATAGCGCCTGCATCAGGCGGTAAGCACGGCCATAGCAATCGTAAGGCGCGATCAGCAGGTCGTCCTTGTTCAGAAGGTGCAGCATCAGCGTTATGGCCGCCATGCCCGACGATGTGACGCAGGCATTCGCGCCGCCTTCGAGATCGGCCAGCGCACGGGCCAGCGTGTCGCGGGTCGGGTTGCGGGTGCGCGAGTATTCGTACGGGCCTTTTTTCTCGATGCCCTGAATTTCAAAGGTCGAGGTCAGGTGCAGCGGCGGGATAACGTCGTGATAGGCGGGGTCTTGCCCGATGCCGGCCTGAACGGCCATTGTCGAAATATTTTTCCTGTTCTTTTTGGTCACGGTTTATTTTCCTTCGAGAAGATCGCGTTCGCGTTTTAGTTTACGGGATTTATAAAGCGTTGCGGCAAAAAGCGCAAAGAGGATCAGCGCCGTCGCGCCGTAAGCGCCCCAGATGTAAAAGCCGTAGCCGTTCATTGCGAAATAGTCAGTCATTGTTATGCCTTTCCTTCATTTTCGTCATCCCGTTGGCACGCCGCGAAGCGGCGTTTGCACAAACGGGATCCATAGGTGTGCGGCAAAGCCGCACGCTTTTCTGGATCCCCGCCGTTTAAGCCTGACCACATGCATGTGGTCAGGCCGCGGGGATGACGGGTGGGGGTAAGGAAATAGTCAGCCATTGATTGCCTTTAAACGTAATACGTGGATTTTACGCGCGGCGATTTCATTGTCCAGCCGCAGGATGACCAGCACGACATAAAGGCACAGGAACCCGCCCGCCATCACGAGCAGCGGCACCAGCATATCATGATGAATGCCGGGGGCGGCCATGCGGGAGAAGCTGGTCAGGCTGGCGGGTTGGTGCAGCGTATTCCACCAGTCGACCGAAAACTTGATGATCGGCAGATTAACCGAGCCGACGATGACAAGCCACGCGGTGGCTTGATTGCCCTTGTCGGGGTTGTCGTAGGCGTTGCTGAGGGCTATTGCGCCAAGATAAAGGAAAAAAAGGATCAGAACGGAAGTCAGGCGCGCATCCCACACCCACCATGTGCCCCATGTCGGCTGGCCCCAGAGCGCGCCGGAAATCAGGCAGGCGGCGGTAAAGCACGCCCCGATGGGCGCGGCGGCGCGGATGTAAAATCCGGCCAGCGTGTGCCGCCAGATTGTCAGGACAATCGCGGCGACCGTCATCGAGGCGTAGATGAACATCGACAGCCACGCCGCCGGAACATGGATATACATGATGCGCACGGTTTCGGATTGCTGGTAATCGGGCGGGGAGGCGATGAGCGCGAGGTATAGCCCCCAGCCGAGCAGCGCCAGCGCCAGACCCAAGGAGGCGGTCAGGATGTATTTGCTCAGGGCTTTGTATTTTTTCGGGTTGGCGTATTTGTGCATGTCTAGTCCATTTGCATTCTTAAAAGTTTAGCCGTCACGAGCGGCGTTACGGGCAGCGCAAACGCCAGCCCCGCCCAGAGGAAAAGGGCGGGGCCTTTGGCGGGCAATCCGGCCTGCATGAGGTCGAGCGCGCCCGATCCGAATATCAGAACCGGAATGTAAAGCGGAACGGCGAGCAGCGCCAGCAAAACCGATCCGCGCCTTGCGTTCAGGATCAGTGCGGCGGCGATTTGTCCGACAAGGACGAAAAGGATTGTTGCGGGGACAAAGACGGCCAGAATATGCGTCGGCGGAATTGCAAGGCCGAGCATGGCCGCCAGTGCCGGAACAACGATAACGAGCGGCAATCCGGCGACCATCCAGTGCGCGAGCGTTTTGGCGGCGACGTAAAGGGAAAGAGGCTGGGGCGATAGCAGGAGGAGGTCGATCGTGCCGTCTTTCAGGTCATCGGCGTAGAGTTTTTCCAATGGTAAAAGAGAAGCCAGCAGCGCCGCGATCATCAGAAGTCCGGGCGCGGTTTTGCGGAGGGGTTCGGGATCGGCCCCAAGTCCTAGAGGAAAGAGCGTGACGATCAAAAGGAAGAAGGCGGGCAGGAACAGGAATTGCCCGCCGTGGCGGAAATCCATTTTGATGTCCCGGCGTAAGATGGCGGCAAAATAATTCATGCGGCCTCTCTTTTGTCTTTTGTGAGAGAGGATATGTCGAGTACAGCGCTTGCGCTCCAGAGTTCGGGGCTGTGCGTTGCGATCACGGCGATGCCGCCTTGTTTTGTGTGCGCGGCGATGGTTTCGATCAGGCGGTCACAGCTTTCGCGGTCGAGATGGTTGGTCGGTTCGTCGAGCAGCCAGATATCGCGCTTCACAAGGTGGAGCAGGGTGAGTACGGCCCGCCGCCTCTGGCCCATCGACAGATAGCTTGCCGGGTAGTCGGCAATATGCCCCAGCCCAGATTTTTTGAGGGCTTGCCGGATATCAGACTTATTACAAAAATCCCTTTTGTGCCGTCCCCGCGAAAGCGGGGATCTTAAAGCCCATGAAAATAAAGATTCCCGCTTACGCGGGAAACGCAGTTCTGTAACAGGCCTATTCTTTCCATCCACGCCGTCGCCCGCCGCGCAGGAAAGGAATTGCAAATTTTCAAGGACGGTCAGTTGCGGCTTGAGCGGCGTTTCCTGGCCGAGCCAGAGAATGTTGCCGTCACGTTTTATTTCTCCGGCGAAAGGGTCGAGCAGTCCGGCCATGAGGCGGAGGAGGGACGTTTTGCCGCTGCCGTTCGCGCCGGTGAGGATGAGGGTCTGCCCCTGCTGAACCGCGAAGGACAGGCCCTGGAAAATCAGCCTGTCGCCGCGCAGGCAGGAAAGGTTCTTGCCGGATAATGAAGCCATGAGGATTTATAGGGGATGATACAGGAGGGGCCAAACAAAAACCGCTGCCTTGGTAGAAGCAGCGGCTTTATAGTCGTAGCCAGTGAGCAAACTGGAATCTCTATATTCTCATTGTGCTTTCAAATTATGGCAAAATGAGGGAGGGACGGTGCGGATTTTTAGGTATTTTTTAACCTGTTGATTTTAATGGTTTTTTAACTTTATAAAAATGCAAATTTGCCTGTGTTAACAAAGGTTAACGGGAAAATGGCGTTTTAAAACCACAGATGGGCACAGATGAACGCAGATGTATTAGGGCATTTGTGTTCATCCGTGTTTATCCGCTACCTGCCGATCCTTCACTTAACTAGAAATTCTTCTTCACTTCCCGCCTTTATTAACCATTTTTTGTCCCTTCCATATACCGAATGTCGATGATTGCGAGTGGTGTAAGGTTATAGAAAAGTCAAAGGTATTCGATTTATTGTAGTTGTTAAGAATAAGAAAATTACTCTACCAACATCGTCATTGCACGGCTTGTCCGTGCAATCTATTCGCCTTGCCGAGGCTTCGGCGAAAAAGGTGGATCACACGCACAAGGCGTGTGATGACGAAAGGGTAAAATTTCTACATACCCCTGCGTTATTAACCATTTTTTATCCATACCCGGTTCATGATAGACTTCTTACGCAGGTTCCTGCGTTCGGGGTTTCATGATTTTCAAGGGGATAGATACTATGACACGCACTGGTCAGGACTCACTGGGTACGCGCAGAACGCTTAAGGTCGACGGCAAGGAATACGATTATTTCTCGCTGAAGGCCGCCGCCGAAAAGATCGGCGATATTTCGCGCCTGCCTTATACGCTCAAAGTCCTTCTTGAAAATCTCTTGCGCTTTGAAGACGGGCGCAGCGTCACAACCAAGGACGTGCAGGCTCTGGCCGACTGGCTGAAGAACAAAAAATCGGATCATGAAATCGCTTACCGTCCGGCCCGTGTGCTGATGCAGGACTTTACCGGCGTGCCCGCTGTGGTCGACCTTGCGGCGATGCGCGAGGCGATGGCGGCTCTGGGCGGCAACGTGCAGAGCATCAACCCGCTAAGCACAGGTGGATCTGGTCATCGACCATTCGGTGATGGTCGACGAATTCGGCAGCCCCAAGGCTTTTCAAGCCAATGTAGAGCTGGAGTTCGAGCGCAACAGCGAAAGATATGAATTTTTGAAATGGGGTCAGGGCGCGTTCAAGAATTTTCGCGTCGTGCCGCCGGGTACAGGCATTTGCCATCAGGTTAATCTCGAATACCTCGCGCAGACGATCTGGGTCGAGGGCGATGAAAGCACAAAGGGTCGTCAGGTTGCTTACCCCGATACGCTGGTGGGCACGGACAGCCACACGACGATGATTAACGGTCTGGCCGTTCTGGGCTGGGGCGTGGGCGGGATCGAGGCCGAAGCCGCGATGCTCGGCCAGCCGGTTTCGATGGTCATTCCCGAAGTCGTCGGATTTAAATTAACAGGCGAAATGAAGGAAGGCACCACGGCGACGGACCTCGTGCTGGTCGTCGTGCAGATGCTCCGCAAGCTGGGCGTGGTCAACAAGTTCGTTGAATTCTACGGGCCGGGTCTTGATAATCTTTCGCTGGCCGATCAGGCGACGATCGCCAACAT
>DIHF01000038.1:0-44387 GCA_002420015.1 Micavibrio sp. UBA5703 | reverse complement strand
GAATACGGCGCGACCTGCGGCTTTTTCCCGATCAGCCAAGAGACTCTCAATTACCTGCGCTTTACAGGCAGGGATGAACACCGCGTGAAACTGGTCGAGGCCTATGCGAAGGAGCAGGGCATGTGGCGCGATTCCAAATCGCCCGACCCGGTCTTTACGCAAACGCTGGAGTTGGATTTAGGCAGCGTCGAGCCGTGTATCTCCGGCCCGAAACGTCCGCAGGACCGCATTGCGCTGAAAGACGCCGTAAGTTCGTTTACGGGCGTTTGTGCGGAGGCGAAATCCGTGCCGGTCAAGGGAGCGGATTACGCGCTCAGCAACGGCGATGTGGTCATCGCCGCGATCACAAGCTGCACCAACACGTCGAACCCGTCGGTTCTTGTCGGGGCCGGATTGCTGGCGCGCAAGGCGCTGGAAAAAGGTTTGACGGTCAAGCCGTGGGTAAAAACCTCGCTCGCGCCGGGATCGCAAGTGGTCACGGATTACCTGACGAAAGCCGGATTGCAGAAGGATCTCGATGCGCTCGGATTTAACACGGTGGGTTACGGCTGCACGACCTGCATCGGCAACTCGGGCCCGCTGCCGGAAGCGATCGGCAAGGCGGTCGAGGAGGGCGATCTTAACGTCACCGCCGTATTGTCGGGCAACCGCAATTTCGAGGGGCGTATTTCCCCGCATGTGAAATCGAATTACCTGGCCAGCCCGCCGCTTGTTGTGGCGTATGCGATTGCCGGGTCGATGAAGATTGATCTCTACAAACAGCCTTTGGGCAAGGACAAGAACGGCAAGGATGTTTTCCTGAAAGATATCTGGCCGAGCAACAAGGAAATTGCGGACACGGTGCGTTCGTGTCTCACTTCCGAGATGTTCAAGACAAGATACGCGGATGTGTTCAAGGGCCCGAAAGAATGGCAAGCCATCGGCGGCAAGAAAGCCGGCGAGACATTCACGTGGGATCCGAAATCGACCTATATCCAGAACCCGCCGTTCTTCGCCGGTATGAGCAAGACGCCGGGGAAAACATCGAACATCAAGGGCGCGTATGCGCTGGCGATACTCGGTGACTCTGTTACGACCGACCATATTTCTCCCGCCGGTTCCTTTAAAAAGGATCACCCGGCCGGGAAGTTCCTCGTCGGGCAGGGCGTGGAGCCGCGCGATTTCAACTCTTACGGTTCGCGCCGGGGCAACGACCGCGTGATGACACGCGGGACGTTTGCCAATATCCGCATCAAGAACGAGATGCTGGAGAATGTCGAGGGCGGCTTTACAAAGCATATCCCAAGCGGCGAACAGATGAGCATTTACGATGCTTCGATGAAATATCAGGAAGCCAAAACGCCTCTGGTCGTGTTTGCCGGTAAAGAATACGGCACGGGATCGAGCCGCGACTGGGCCGCCAAAGGCACCAGGCTGCTGGGTGTCAAGGCCGTGATCGCCGAAAGCTTCGAGCGGATTCACAGGTCAAACCTTGTGGGCATGGGCATTATGCCGCTGCAATTCAAGGACGGCATGACGCGCAAATCTCTGGGGCTTAAAGGTGATGAGACCTTTGATATCCTCGGCATCGACGGCGACATCAAGCCGGGGCAGGACATTACGCTGACGATCAACCGCAAGGGCGGGAAGTCGGAGGATGTGAAGCTGCTCTGCCGGATCGATACGCTGGATGAGGTGGAATACTACCGCAACGGCGGGATTCTGCATTATGTTCTTAGAAACATAGCGGCGGCTTAGAGGTTTTCGGGTTTTTTAAACCACGGATGGACACGGATTGACGCGGATTTCATATCCGGGTGTATCGGTGTTTATCCGTGGTTTTCTGTTTTATGGTTGTTCAAATTCAGAATCCAGCATACCAAACACCGTCATTGCACGGCTTTTGCACGCACGCAGGCGTGCAATGAAGTCCGTGCAATCCATCCTTCTTCGCCCTTTGGGCTTCGGCGGACAAGTATGGATCACACGTATTTTGCTTTGCAAAAACGTGTGATGACGATAAGTGGGTTAACCCGGGCCGTGGTGGTAGATGGAATATTTGCGCCGCCAGCCTTTTGTGCCGCTGCCGCCGCCATCATTGCCGCCACCGTCATCATCATCGTCGTCGTCGTCTTTTCTTTTTTTAGCAGAGGCCTTTTTTTCAGTTTTTTTTTCAGCCTTTTTTTCCGGGTCGTCGTCATCGTCGGGGGGCGGGACGATGGTTTTTCGGCCCAGTTCTTCGGCTTCGACGATGAGGTGCCCGAACTCAGGCCGTTCCGGGCGGTAGTTGACCTCGTGCGTCGCCTCGAGATTGACGATCTCCGCGCTGAGGCGGCTGAGGCGCTTTTGGGCCTCGCGGGTTTGCTTTTCCTCTTTCGAGTGGCGCTTTATGATGTTGAGTTGCATTTTCACATTGTTGAGGCCGATCAGGAAGCAGAGCTGTATGCCCTCAAGGAAGGCGGCGGATGCGCCCATGCATTGCGGGATGCTGAGCGGTTTTTGCCTGGTGCCTGATGCGGTGAAAGTAAATGTCGTGGTGCGGTCGGGGCCGCGCAGGATAATGCCGCTGCGCCCTTCATTCTTGTCGAACGTCACGACCAGCGCAACGTTGGAGTCGTAATGGATGGAAACCGGCTTGCCGACCTGTTTGAAGGCGTCTTCGGCCAGCGCCACGGCCATTTCATACTGGTCGCCGTTGCGCGCATCGCATTGTTCGATGACATCGAGCAGGCCGTGATGCTTGCCCGAGGCGAACACGATGCGGCCTTTGTGATAAACGGCGATCCAGCGTTGCGGGTTGAAGGCGTGCTCGTATTCATTCACAAGTGAATCCCATGCCGCTTCCCAGTCGAAAGCGATATGGCGGTTGATGATCGGCCCGCTTTCGTGGAAGGTATGGACGATGCGCGCGCACATGCGTACGCAGCCATGCATGTTATGCGCCCGGACAACGAAGCTTTCTTCGCCCTTGCCGTTGGCGGAGACAAGGTCGAGGACCATGCGGTTGCTGAGGGCGACGACAGGCTTTCCTTCCTGATGCATTTCGCTTTCAGGATCGGTGATCGTGAATTTTTCCCGCAAAAGAGATGCGCTGAATTGTTGAGCCATAGCAGTCCTTGCCAGGGTGTTGTCCCTCTGCTTAGGCTATCATATTTGCGGGGGACGCTCTAGGGTTCTGCACCATATTCGTCATTCCCGCGGCCCGGCGCAGCGCAGCGGAGACGGGCTTAGACCCCCGCCTTCGCGGGGGCAGGCTTGGGAATCCATATGTGCGGCGCTTTGCGCCGCGCTTTTCTGGATCCCCGTCGTTTAAGTTCGCAAAACCTGCGGTTTCTGCGAACCACGGGGATGACGATTATTGAATTAGAGCATAGCAGGGCAAAGAAGCTCTCTGCCGAAATGGGCGAGTTCTTTTTCGATGACACGGCGGCGGGGCAGATCGGCCCGAAACGCTTCGAGGGCTGCGTCTTGGGCCGTTGAAAGGGCGGCATGAAAGTTAAAGCCTTTATGCAGTTCCCGGAGTTTGCAAGCGGCCAAGCTGCCGCGCCCTTCGCCGGTTTCCGCCTTCTCGCGGTCGGCCAGATATTCACTGGCGGCGTCGGCGTAATTGTCGAGCTTGTGCAGATTGTCCGGGCAAAACGGCACGGCGGAAGCGGCTTCGGCAAAGGCGGGGGTCAGATAATTATCAAAAAATATCTGCCCCGCCATTGCTTCGTGATCCTGCGCTGCATGAAAAACCGGATTGCCGTGAATAAGAACCGGTCCCTCGTATCCGGGCCGGGATGGATCCGGCGCCAGAAGCGCAAGTTTCTTCAAAAGACCGCCGATGATGCCGATGACGGCTCTTCGCCGTCCGGCGTTCACTACCCCACAAGTCATGAACACACACCCTGTTTTTTTCGCGCACTCTTTTTTGTTTTTGCGGTGCGCTTTTTTATTTTTCTTGAGTGTAGCGGGGCGGGGTAAAGATCAGGTTAATTATGGATAGTTACTGCGAAAGTATTTTTGATTGTCATAATTTATTTATGGGGGTGCGTTAAAAAAAGGGTTTTAACCACGAATGGACACGAATAAACGCGAATAAAATAGAAAACCACAGAGACACGGAGGCACAGAGTTTCTTTATTAATTTTTTTCTCTGTGTCTTTGTGTCTCTGTGGTTAAAAAATGAGATCCTTCAGGCTCTACGAGCCTTCAGGATGACAGGGGAGGGGCTGTCAGTTATTTCTTGTTGTTCGATTTGAACAGCGCGTCGATGTCGTCCTGGGATACGCCCGCAGCGGGGGCGGCTTTTTCCTTGTCGACGGAAACGGTGATGCCCAGTCTGTCGAGCGCCGCGCCGAGGCGGTCCTCGATGGCTTTCAAATTTTCGAGAGTTTTGCGGATGCGCTGGCCGGTGATGTCCTGAAAGGAGCAGGCCATAAAAATTTCCTCAACATCGCTGTTGATGCTGTCCAGAACTTTTTCGCGCATGTGCTCGCTGGCCCATTCTTCCTTGGCGTGAATTTTTGTGTTGATGCGTCCGGCGGCATCAAGGATTTTATTGGCGGCTTCCTCGGTCATGTCGACGACCGCGTCCAGCTCGACCCCCGCATTGGCCGGGGTTTTCCCGTCGCCCCTGTAGGACACGGCATGCAGAATCTCTAAAATCTCGGTAAAGCGCGAAATGATCCCTTCTTCGGCCATGTCGACCTGTTGCGATGTGGCGTTGATCTCCATCGAGATTTCGTCGAAACGCCGCGCTATGAATTTTTCGATGGCCTGAAGCTGTGCCCCGACGCCGGAGACGACTGCAAATACGTCGTCCTGCGCAGAAGATTCTTTATCCTGGTTCTGGGTGATTTTGATTTCTTTGGCTGACATGATGTTCTCTGAAAAATTCGTTGTCGTTACCCTGAAATTGTAAGGCCAATTCCTTAACAAATCATGACTAATTTGTTCCTGATTGCGTCTGGTTGCCTGTGCATGCGGCCTGAATGGCAACATTCTGGAAACGCAGGAAAGTTGTGCGCAGATATAGGCGTTTCGAGCGCCCAAAAGCCTTGCTCTGGGGGCGTGCCGCCCATAGACTCCTGCGGATGCGTATTCTTTTTTCATGGGAACTAGGGAAAAATTTCGGGCATGTGACCCAGATCGCCGAGGTCGCAAGGCCGCTTGCCAAACGCAAGGCGGAGCTGTTCTTCGCGCTTCAGAATCCCGGACTGATACGCCCGTTCGCCGAAGGGTTTGATTATAAAGTTTTGCAGGCCCCGTATTATCCCGTGCGCTCGGCAGCGGGGAAGAAGCGCGGACCCGCGTTGATTTACCCCGACGATCTGCGCCCGTGCGGTTATGACAGCCCCGCCGATCTGGCCGGGTTGATCCTGGCGTGGCGCTCGCTTTTCGATCTGGTGAAGCCCGACATTCTGGTGACGCAGGCGGCACCAACGGCTCTGCTGGCGGCCAGAGGCTATAAGTTCAAAAAGGTGGCTTTCGGCGGCGGGTATAACGTGCCGCCGCGCTCAAGCCCGATGCCGCTGATGCGCTACTGGGAAAAGATTGATGCGGAGACGATCAAAAAGCGCGAGGAATTTGTGCTGGGCAACGTCAATCAGGCGCTGTCGATTGCGGGCCTGCCCAAGCTGAAGAAATTTTCCGACACGCTGGAGACGGATGCGGAGTTTCTGACGACTTTCGCGGAACTGGATCATTACCCGGACCGCGCCGGTTCAGGCAAGGACAAGCCGAAATATTACGGGCCGTTCTATACGCTGGGCAGCGGCGCGGCTGTGAACTGGGCCAAGGGAAAAAACAAACGCATTTTCGCCTATATCCGCCCGGAGGCGCGCTCGTTTCTGCCGTGTCTTGCGGCGTTGAGCCGTTTGCCGGAGGACCATGATGTTATCGTATCCGCACCCGGCATTCCGCCAAAGGCGAAGGAGAAACTCGATAAACCGCATGTGCGTATTATAGATGGAGCCGTAAGGCTGGATAAAATTATCAAGGGATGCGACCTCGGCATATCGCATGCAAGTTCGGGGATATCCGCCGCGTTTGCCCTTAACGGCGTGCCGCAGCTTTTGCTGCCGGGGCATATCGAGCAGATGATGTTCGCAAAAGCCATCGGCCGGACGAAGTCGGGACGCGGTCTTGTCGGCGCGGTCGGCCCGCAGCAGGTGAGCGGATTGATCGGACGTATGCTGGGCGATGAATCTTTCAACGATGCGGCGAAGGCGCTGGCCGTGAAGTACAAGGATTTCGATCCGTCGGAGCTGGCCGAAAAGATCGCCGGAGAAATCATGAAGATGGGCGGGAAGAAGTAAGTGAAAAAGGGTTGTGTGTAATGCCGCGTGAAGACCGAAGAATTATTTTCGACTATGAAGAGGTCTATAAGGCACTCTATGCATTTTGCGTCCAGAAGGAGCGCAAGAAGCCGCCGGCAGGGGCCATTACGACGCTGGCCGCCGATACCAACGATGAAAGCAGGATTTTTGTCCGCTACGAGAACAGGCTGGATGCCGAGTCCCGCCCCGTCATGGTGGAATATTCCCGCGACTTTCTTGCGGCGGCGCTGATGGTTTATTGCCGGGGCTGCGGCATACCTCTGCCGAAAAAGGCGCGGAAGTCGGTGATGATCGGCGAAACCGACGTTATTTTACGCGCCGAGATGTAGGGGTACGTATCAATAAAAGTGGCGTCACCCCCGTGGTGAGCGAAAGCCGCAGGCTTTTGCGAACACAAACGACGGGGGTCCAGAAAAGAGCGCGGCAAAGCCGCGCACATGTTATGCCGGATCCCCGCCTGCGTTTCGCCGCTTGCAGCGGCTTCACTTGCGGGGATGACGATGCGATCTTAAGTCGCGTTGCTTAAACTGCTTTTGGGTTCGTAGGTGCCGAGCAGATCAATAATTGATATGATCTTTTCGATCTCGTTTTTGTGGCGCTGGGCCTGCGCCGCCGTCGCCACGGGAAGATAGAGGTCGGAAGGTTCGAACATGTTGACGCGGTAAGGGATCATCATGAAGATGTATTTGCCCTCATAAAACGCGACGGAAACATGCGCGTTGTCGAATTCGGCGGATAGCTCCGCAAGCTGCGTCAGCACGTTTTCCCCGGCCAGAGTTTCGGCCTCGCCGGGGGCGTTGCTGAAGACCTCGAAAAACGCGGCCAGCCTTTGATTGGCGATGGGAACCGGATTCAGCCCCTGCCAGCGTTTGTCCTTCCAGCGCCTGGAGGCGTGGCTGTCGGCCGTGACGATGGTGTGGCCCTGAAATTTATTGCCTGGCAATTCAAGGAGTACGAAGACCCCGTCGAAAACATATTCGCCCCGGTGCTTGCTGTGCGACATGTGCGCTTCGGAGATGATGATCTTGGTTCCCTGATGCGCGCCGGAGAGGCAGTCTTCCGCAGAATATTTTTCAAACGAGGGCAGGATTTTTGCAGGCAGAAGAACCTTGGCCTTGATGCCGCCTCTGGGCTTGTATTGAAACCCGCCGAGCGCTTCGGCCAGTTTGGGCATGAAGATGGTTTTGTGCTCGCGCTTGTACTTTTGCAGCGGCAGCATTTTGAACTGATGCAGGAAGTAAAACGGTATGACACCGATGACCTGACACAGGATCGCGTTTAAAATTTCAAATTTATAAAAGAAGTACCAGCCGAAACCGCTTGCGCCGCCAAGCACGCTCAGCATGCCGAGGGAAAAAGCCATGAAGCCTCTGAATTCATATTGCTTCATCAGGTTGAGGCGGCTTTCTTCGGCCTCGTCGATCAGCCTTTTGAGTTCGGCGGAAAAGATCGGGGCATCGGCCGGTTGCGGCACCTTGCCAGCGAAATTATCTTTATTGCCGTTGTTCTGATTGTCGACCATACGTTCCATGCTAAAGCACGGCGCGTGCGCGGCAAAGCCCGAATTTGCGGACGCGAAGGGTTTTTGCAGGGCACCCGTATTATTGTCGAACGCAACGCAAGTGCATCGTTGCGAGGCACATATTAAAGACAAGGACATGACAATGAGACTGAGGACTTTACTTCTGGCCGGCGTGATTCTGGTGCCGGCGACACTGTCCGCGCAAAGCGCGCAGGCAGGGCATGACGAACCCTATTGCCGTGAATACGGCAACTCCATCCGCGTCGGCGGCAACATCGAGGCCGGATATGGCAAGGTCTGCTGGCAGCCGGACGGCTCGTGGAAGGTTGTGGCGGCTTCGGGCGGTAACGACGACCGCCGCCACCGCGACGGGGATTGGGACAGGCCCCGCGACCGCCAGGATTATGACGATGACGATTATGATGACCGCGACAGGGGCCACCGCCATGGCCGCAGGCACTATGATAGCTATGCTTACGGATGGCCGTATTATGGTTATTACCCGCCAGTCTATTACAGCCCGGTCAGGCACTTCCCGCCGGGGCATTTCCGCAAACACCGCGGGCATCATGGGCACCACAGACACGGCCCGGATTGCGGTCACCACGACTGACAAATAACGGCTTCTCCGCCGGGCACCCTTTCCCCCAAGGGTGCCGAGAAGGCGCCCCCGCTTGATATCCCTTCGGCGGGGGCGCTCCCATTTTTAAGGAATTGTTGTATTTATTAATGTTTAAAAGCTTTTTTCACCCGGCCATCTTGGTGTAAGCTTGAAAACATTAGAGATTCGTACTCAACCACTACAGGAAAGGTAAGACTATGGCTGAACCAACCGTAACTCTGAAACAAGTCGCTGCCGAGCTGGCAGAAAAGCAAGGTCTGTCCAAGAAGGACGCTACGGCGCTTCTGGAAGGCATGGTGGACTCCTTCACCAAGCACCTGAAAAAAGGCAACCGCGTCCGCATTCCGGGCCTCGGCATTTTGCAGGTTAAGCAGATGAAGGCGCGCACGGGCCGCAACCCGGCAACCGGCGAAACCATCAAGATCCCGGCCAAGAAAAAAGTGGCCTTCCGCATCGCGAAGGATCTGAAGGACAAATTGCTCTAGGACAATTTTTCTTTTGTGAGAAATCGAAACGGCCGCCCGCAATGGACGGCCGTTTTGTTTTGTGGTTTTCTGTTTTTTTTAACCACGGATGAACACAGATGAACGCAAATTTACAAAATCGTCATTACACGGCTATTGCACGCACGTAGGCGTGCAATAAAGTCCGTGTAATCCATCCGCCTTCGCCCTTCGGGGCTTCGGTGGACAGGTGTGGATCACACGCATAAAGCGTGTGATGACGAAGGTATAATTCAATCTATGCTTATCTGTGGTTTTTTAGATCCTTCAGGGTCTTCGACCCTTCAGGATGACGGGCAAAATAAAGGGGGCGCATACCGGGTACGCGCCCCCGTTTAAATTTCTTTCTCGATGATTACTTCAACAACGCCTGGGCGCTGACGGTCAGGGAGACCTGGCTTTTGCCGGGATCGGCAACAGGCGCGGCCATTTTCGCATCTGCCGACATCACGGCCATTTCACCGCGCATCATCATGGGTTGCGGGTAATAACCGCCGCCCATATCGACGTTGATCTGGAGCAGTTCGGCTTCGGCCTTGCCCAGCGCCTTGGCGGTGCGCTCGGCCTTTGCCTTGAGTTTCACGAGCGCGTTTTCAAGCAAGCCGTCGCGTGTTTTCTCCAGAGCCTCGGGCGAAACCTCGTAGCCCAGACCGCCCATGGTCAAACCCATTTCCTGCAGCTTGCCGGTCAGTTCGAGAATCGCGCCGGAATTTTTCCCGCGCAGCATCATCCCCTGCGTGCCCTGCATCAGGCGCGGCTGGGTTTCGTACACGTAGTATTGCTGGGTGGAGACTTCGATGTCCTTGACCTTTTTGGCTTCCTCGACGGCTTTTTGCATGACCTTGTTTATTTCATCCTGAAGCGTCTTGGGATTGGAATTCGTGGCCTGATACTGAAGATGCGCGACCAGAATATCCTGCTCGATCTCGACCTGTTCGGTCGCCGACAGGGAAACAAGCGTGGTGCCGGGCGGAATGTCGAGGATCGTCTTGTAATCCTGGGCATTGGCGGCGGCGGGCGAAAACATCAGCAACAAAGCGGCGGCAATCAGTGGGCGCATGGGGTTCTTCTCCTTTATGAAATATAAGCGCAATCTAGCACGAAGACGGTACGTGCGGGAAGGGGGTACGGGATGGCCAATACCCGGCCTTCGGCGTGTTGGTGCCGTCTTGTCGTTTGGTTGTGGTACGGGCGGGAAGCGGAAATCCTTCGGCGGGGTTGTTTTTAAACCGCAACGCACGCAACGGACGCGACGAGTCCTGTCTTTTTGTCATCCCGAACGCGTAGCGGAGGGATATCATTTTAAAAACCACGAATGGACACGAATGAACGCGAATTTTGAAAGTCGTCATTGCGAGGAGGCGTAGCCGACGAAGCAATCCAACCTGTTTTTAAACCACTAAGGCACGAAGGGACACTAAGTTTTATAACCTTTCTTAGTGATTCTTGGTGTCTTAGTGGTTTTTAAACCGCAACGCACCAAAGGACGCGACGGGTTCAACGCGCTGTTCCATCACCCGTCATGCCCGCCCCCGCTCAAGGCGGGGGTAGACTGCGGCGGGCATCCGGTCGCTTATTTGAAAGGCCGGACCCCCGCCTGCGCGGGGGTGACGTAAATTTCTTGAACCACAGCGGACACAGCGAATACACAGCGAGTCATTGCGAGGTAGTTAGTCCTCTAGAGATGTTATGACCCAGAACAAATATGCAAAAAACGCTACGGGACAACCTACAGCCATCCATTTTGGACCAGATTTTTTATTAACTACGAAGGCCCAAAATATACTGCTCAAAATATAACCTGATATAAATCCAAGGCAAATTCCTATAATTATCAGGTTTCTCGTTTGTATTGCATTAGTGCTTTCAAAGAATCCTGCAAAGAAGAGCAGCATTGGTCCTGAAATGCTTCCCATCGCGAAGCCAGCCCAAGCATAACTGCTATAGTCAAGGATGCCTTTTTTTCTGGCGTATTCATCGAAAAGAAGGGCAGAAATAGCGTAGGGGATAAATACGGCTATGAAAAAATTGAGAAAAAGAGAGAAGGAAGTGAGCCCTAGAATTGCCGATAGAACCAGCGGCGGTATTACCAATGTAAACAACAACGCCTTTTTCGATCTTTCTGGTTGAGGCTGCGTCACTTCTGATACTGCTCCATTGTAAGCGTAGGATGACTTTAAGGAAATATTTTCACGGAATCAAGTTTACGAAACCGATCCTCGTTTACTTCGTGGTGAAAATCGCATGGATCCCGGATAAGCGCTGCGCGCTTTCCGGGATGACGGATTTGTCATGTCGAGCGAAGCGAGACATCTCAGGCTTGCCGGGAGATCCCTCCGCTCCGCGTTCGGGATGACAGCTTGGCTAAGGCGCGGAGCGCCTAAGCAAGCTGTCACTTCTCATCCCCCATTTTCAGGGCCGCGATGAAGGCGCTTTGGGGGATTTCGACGTTGCCGTACTGGCGCATTTTGGCTTTGCCTTTTTTCTGCTTCTCGAGCAGTTTTTTCTTCCGCGTGATGTCGCCGCCGTAGCATTTCGCGGTCACGTCCTTGCGCAGCGCGGAGACGGATTCGCGGGCGATGATCCGCCCGCCGATGGCGGCCTGGATGGCGATTTTAAACATCTGGCGCGGGATGAGGTCTTTGAGCCTTTCGCAAAGCTGCCGCCCGCGCCGCTCGGCCTGCGAGCGGTGGACGATCATGGCCAGCGCGTCGACGGGTTCCTCATTCACGCGGATGTCGAGCTTCACAAGGTCGTTTTCCGCATAGCCGTCCAGTTCGTAGTCAAAACTCGCATAGCCCTTGGAAATGGATTTCAGCCGGTCGTAAAAATCGAAGACGACTTCGTTCAGCGGCAGTTTATACACCAGCATGGCGCGGGAGCCGACATAGGTTAGCTCCACCTGCGAGCCGCGCCGTTCCTGGCACAGAGTCAGAAGCCCGCCGAGATATTCATCGGGCGTGAGGATGGTGGCCTTGATCCACGGCTCGTCGATGCGCGCCACGTAGACGGGGTCGGGCATGTCGACGGGGTTGTACAGCGGCGTCATTTCCCCGTTGGTGCGGTAGATGTGATAAACCACGGAGGGCGCGGTGGGGATGAGGTCGAGGTCAAACTCGCGCATCAGGCGCTCTTGTATAATCTCCATGTGCAAAAGGCCAAGGAACCCGCAGCGAAAACCCATGCCGAGCGCCTGCGAGCTTTCGGGTTCGTAGTGCAGGGAGGAATCGTTGAGCGAGAGTTTGGCCAGGCTGTCTTTCAGCTTTTCGTACTCGCCGTTGTCGATGGGATAGAGCGAGCAAAACACCATCGGGACCGAGGGCTTGAAGCCGGGCAGGGGCATTGCGCATTGATCGCGCTCGTCGGTGATGGTGTCGCCGACTTTGGTATCGGAAATATCCTTGATGCCCGCCGTAATAAAGCCCATCTCGCCGGGGCCGAGTTCGTCGATCAAAACATGCTTGGGCGTGAAAATACCGACGCGGTCGATTTCGCGGGTGGCCTTGGTGTTCACGAAGCGGATCTTCTGGCCCTTGCGCAGATAGCCGTCCACCACGCGCACGAGGATGACAACGCCAAGATATGAATCGTACCAGCTATCCACCAGCAGCGCCTTGGTCGTGGCGTTCGGATCGCCTTTGGGTGCGGGCAGGGTGGTGACGATGGCCTCCAGAAGCTCGCCGATGCCTTGCCCGGTTTTGCCGGAGCAGGGAACGGCGCCCGAAGCGTCGAGGCCGATGACGTCCTCGATCTCGCGCCGGGCGGCTTCGATATTGGCGGCGGGCAGGTCGATCTTGTTGATGACCGGCAGAACCTCATGGTCGTTCTCGATGGCCATATAGACGTTGGCCAGCGTCTGCGCCTCCACCCCTTGCGTGGAATCCACCACCAGAAGCGAGCCTTCGCAGGAGGCCAGCGAGCGGGAAACCTCGTAGGAGAAGTCCACGTGGCCGGGCGTGTCCATTAAATTCAACTGGTATTCGATGCCGTCTTTGGCTTTGTACGCAAGGCGCACGGTCTGGGCCTTGATGGTGATGCCGCGCTCGCGCTCGATATCCATGTTGTCGAGCACCTGTTCTTTCATCTCGCGCAGCTCCAGCCCGCCGCAGGTCTGAATCAGGCGGTCGGCCAGCGTGCTCTTGCCGTGGTCGATATGGGCGATAATCGCGAAGTTTCGTATATGTTCGAGGGGTTTTGTCATGAGGGAGGGTTTTACCCGATTGCGCGGCTTATTCCAAGGATTAATACCGGATTGATCCGGGGGGCTGGACGGGGGTATGATCGGGCATGGACGCGAATAAAAACAAGCCCCCAGAAGGCCCGCCAGAGCCAAAGCCCAAAAAGCCAAAACGGGAAAGGCCGCCGGAAAAGCCGGTCGTTATCCCGCCAGCGGTGTGGCTGGGGCTTTTGCTGGTGCCGTTTCTGGCGGTTCTGGTGCAGTATGTTTTCCGGGATGATCCGGCCCCTCCGCCCCAGTCACAGCCAGAGGCCGCGCCCGCCGCTCAGCAGCAGCAGGCGGAAGTCCCGGCCCCCCTCAAGGCAGCCGCAAGGGGCAGGGGCGGGGCGATCGCGCCGCCGGAGGAGACCATCCCGATGGAAAAGCTGAAGGCGTGCGATTTTGCCGATTGGGTCGGCAAGCCGTTGCCGAGGCCTTTACTGAAGCGCCATATGCTGCCCTACCGGGTCATTGTGCCGGGGAGCGGAACCGGAAAGGTGCCGCCCGGTGGTAGCCCCCTGGTGCTCAATATCGAGGTCGACCGTCAGGAGATCGTGACCAAGGTCTGGTGCGGGTAGTTTTTTCCGCGAATGGAAGGGGTGCGGAAACGAATAACGGGGCGTTTGTTCTGGCTTTTATCACCCTCACCCCGGCCCTCTCCCTGAAGGGAGAGGGGGCTTTTGTAATGGCGATGGTTTTTAGACTTGCGGAGGTTTCAGGTCAACACCAAGATTGGCACCAAGGTCTGATTTCGCATCCGGCATAATGCCGAACCCTTTGGTTTCAAGAGTCTTGCCACCGTTTCCGGGGACATATAAAGACATGCTTGCCGCTGAAAACTCAGCTTTCAAATCACTATATTTGGCCATTACACACTCCTCTTTTTTGTTTTATATTTACTCTACTCTTAACCGCTTACTCTGTTTTTTTATCTCCGGTGTATGATGAGTGGAACGTAGTTCCCTTCTTTTGCATCACCGGTTTTGTCGTCTATCAAAACCATCAGTACCTGATGGGAGTTCTGCATGTGCTTGGCGACAGATTTCGAGAGGGGTAAACCAATATCCCTTATATCGCCATCATCAAGCACAAAATTCAGTTCGTTTGTTTCAAGATCGAACTCCAGCCACGACAACTCGTTTTTGAAGACCTTGTCATGAAACAAAACAACCTTTCCGTCCTCCTTAACCGCGACCTCTATATGCAGGCCGCCTTCTGAATCAACACCGTATACAAAGTCGGTCAAATTCCCGACGGGCGGACGTTCAGCGTATGATTTTTCTTTCTCTGTCATGGGGCTTATTATATGCCCCTTTTTACACACTGAACACCCAAATCTTTTATACTATATTTTACCATACCGCCCTTGCCGGATGCAAAATTCCGGGGCCTAATTTTCAACTTTTTCGCCTTTGACGGTCATCGGAACTTCAATGCCATCAACGGATTCGCCGTTTTTCGTCTTGACGATAAAAACCTGCCGCGCCCTGGAAAAATAGGGGCGTACGAGCCACTGGATTTTTACCCCCAGATCGAGATTCTTTCCGTCCTTCGTGACCACCGTGACGCGGTAGCTTTCCGGGTCGTATTCCAGCCGCTCGACAGGGTGGGGCAGATCCGGCCCGTGGAAGATGTACGTTTCCCCCGTGATCTTGTTCACGTAGATGTCGAAATCGTCCGGCGAGAAAAAGGCCTTCGGTGCAGAACTGCCGCCGCCGCTACCGCTGCCCGCGCCCCAGTCGTCCCGGATCGAGCCTTTGGAGCCCTGATTGTCGCCTTTGTTGCCTGCCATAAATATGCTCGCCAGAACGGCCTTTTCGGAAAGGGACAGTGCGCCGGAAGTGACGTGTTGCCCACCGCGAATCATAACACCGCTCTCCGTGAGGGTAAAGGCGTCGGCATATTTTTATGTATACTCATGGTGTTGTCCCGTCTTATCTCATCTCCAGCGTCGGGCCGGCCAGCGCGTATCCCGGCGTGCGGAGGCCAGCCATAACAAGGGTTTTTTCCAGCGGCGTGCTATCGGCATTGTCGTTGTGCGGAATCTGCTCGCGGCCCAGAACGCCGTGGCCGAACAGGGGATCTTTGACCGGGAAGTGGTCGCCGCCGCCCATCTTGACATAGGCGCCATTGTCAAACTCACGAGCTACATGGGTGCCCGATCCTTGCGATGCGCTGCCGGAAGCATCGCGTGTGTTTTCGATCAATGCCTGGACGACGGCGTTTTCTTCCTTGTTTAGCGCAACGGTTTTCGGCGTTTTGCCGCTGTGGGATTGAGTGGAGGCGGAACCGCCGCCAAGTTCGACGGATTGTTCCGTATCGCCGGAACTTTCGGGCTTGTTTCCTTCCCTTGCTTTGATGTTGTACTTTGTATCTGTAAAGGAGGATGGCACATGGCGCGAGTCCTTGTCCGTCTGGATGGCGGCCTTGGTGTCCATGAAGCTTTCCATGAGCTTGGCACCGCCCATGAGGATACCGACAAACAGCGCGAGTTTCAGGAGCTGCTTGATGCCCGGAATGTTGAGGATGGGCGTTTGGTCGATCCACTCGCCGATATAGGACATGGCCACCCAGGCGCCAACAAGGCCGCCAGCGAATTTTGTGGCCGTTTGCCACTTTGAGCCTTTTTTCCCTGACGTGATGTCTCCCCATAGCCCCATGCCACTGTTCGTTGTCGATTCAACAAAGCCGACTGCAGCGTTCCAGCTATGATTGAGTGTGCCGTAGAGCGGGTTGTTGGGGTCCTCGAACTCGGTGGTTTTTAGCCCGTCCCATACGCTCTTGAGGGCTTTGCCGGAATTGTACTTCGTTTCATCCCAGTTGTGATTGTCATGGAATTTTTTGGCGTATTTCAATGCGTCTACGGCGTAGTTGGGGTCGACTTTGCCTGCCCTCAAGTGGTCCCTTACGTCCTTGATTTCGGCGAGCGTGGTTTTGTCCGCGCCCGACTCGTTGACGAATTTTTCAAACTTGCCGAGGTTGAAAATGGCATCGTCGAGATTGTCGTAGTTGGTTCTGATCTCATTGATTCTGGCCATCTGTTTCAGCGCAGCGTCTTTGGCCGCAGCGCTCGGGTTGTCACTACCAAGCCCGGCAATGGCGCTGTCGATATCCGCCAGGATTCTGCCCTTGATGTTGTTATTATCCGAGTGGTCGATAGCGGATTTTTCGATGTATGCTTTATCTTTCTCGAGCTGATTCCTCATGACGAGCGGGGTCATCACCGCGCCTTCGGGCTTGCCGTCTTTTTTGGCCTGAGCTTGTGCGGCGGCGCGTTTTTTGGCTTCTTCGAGCTGCTCTAATTCTTGTTTTAGATTTTCTCGTATAACCGCATCATCGAGCGTAATGTTATCGCCCTGTGCGTCCAGCTTGGCTAACGCCTCTTTCTTTTCCTTGATTGCGGCGTCCTGTGCGGTCGTTCCGGTGTTGGCGGGGGGCTGTGTGTCGCCGCTATGCTGACGGATTTCTACCTGGCTGCCGTTGCCGCCGCCGCCGGGAGGCGGAGCGGGAGTATGCGGGCTGGATGAAGTCGTATCGCCGCTGGCAGCAGGGGATGGCTGAACAGGGTTTGGATTTGGATCTCCACCCTGTTTTGTTTCAGGATTTTCCGGCTCTTTTTTCTCATTTGGCTCACCACGGTCGCCAAACGGCGTGCCGATAAGCGGCAAGGCCATCGCGCCGGAATTGATATCGGAAAGGCTGAAATAATCGTTATTCAGGCTGAGATTCCAAGGATTGAATCCGAACAAGGGGTCGACGTCTGTGAGTTTCTTCGTTGACCATTGCAGGGCGGCAATATTGGCGCGCATGGGTGTGGTAGTCAAATCCGCCAAGTATATTGCGGGCGCAAGGAAGAAGCGCGATCCGATATCCAGATCGATGTTTGTACCGGGCACGACAAAGTTTCCTTTTTCATTTGTTGCCCAATCGGGTTTGGCGGCATCGGGCAGCAATTCTGCGCCTTCTTCCAATATCGCCAGCGGTGCTCCAAATTTCAGGAGGGTTTTTGTTACAGTCTTGAAAGTATTGTTTCCCAATATTTGTTTTGTGAGGAGGTAGCCTGGGACTAGTGGAAACGTTACAGCCCGGAAGGGGACTGCGTACCAGACTGGCGCATTCGTCATCAGGTGTTGAAAACTGCTCATGTCCGCAGGCTTTGCACCCCACCTCAACCCAAAATTCCATTTGTTGTGGTAGGGGAGGTTGCCTGTTCCAGGTTCCTTCAATGGATCAAAGTTTGGATTGTCTAAAGTTGTGCCGCCGCTGATGTAGGACCAGAAATTATTTTTTAGCCTCTCCTTGAACATGATGTAGTGGTACTTTGTGAAAGGAGCAGCGACTTCGCCAGCTCCCGCAAATCTCCTGCCGTGCCAGAATATGTTGCTAAATTCTGTGTATATTCTCAGAACATCTCTTTGGGAGTATGTTTGGGGGCTGTGGAGAATTAGTGCCGCTGCCTCACCTGCTTTATCATGTACCAAGCTAAGATACTCTCCAGAATGAAATTTATCCAGCGTTCGTTCATCTTCGCGCCTTGGTCGGTTCGTTAGGGTACTTTTAATATTTTCAGCAACTTGGTTGTCCGGCTTTTTTCCTATCATCCATTGCAGACGTTGCAGAGCTTTCATACCCTCCCACTCTCTTCCCAGGGCGTAAGAAATCCTTATAAAGCCCTCAATCTTAGTTTCAACAGTCTTGGGATCTTTGGAATTCAAAGCTTCTATCTGAATGGCAATGCGTTCAAGGTTGTCCATCTCATCACCCTTGACAATGGGTGTTATCCTGCGGTGCCTGTTGTAGTAGCCAATGTCGAACATGCGTTGCTGTGCTTCAAGGTTCTCCAAGTAGTTACTGCGGCTATTGCCGCCCCCTAACCAATTTGGCCACAGCCATTTGGCAAGTGCCTTCACCCGCGCCATACCTTCTGTACGGGGCATATCCTTGAGCCTTTGTTCGGCATTTGAGGACAGTTCCTGGTTCGTGTTTCCCGTCAGTTTTTTTATTTCCCACAGGCTTTTTTTAAGGGCATCTGCAACGCTCGCGCTGTCGGTTTTTCCTTCCAGAATGCTTGTGAAATCTTTCTTATAAAGCTCAAGAAAATCAGGATTTCCATCTTGAACTTTGGCAAGTCTTGTAGATACATCCCTTAAATCACGTGCATAGTCCAACATGGCTTGGGCTTGGCTGGCTTTCAGCCTAAAATAGCCTTTTGTTCCATTTTTGAAATTGGACTCCATTTTTTTGGCGTAGGATGCATCTAAAGTTCCGGGCCATTTCTCGTTATAGCGCGCAATCAGTTCGTCAATTTTTAGTTGTCCTGCTTTGCCGTTGCCTTCTCGTTTTCCAAAGGCATACCCACCCTCGTTTCTGTTTGCATCTTCGAAAACTTTGGCAATGCCATGTTCGAGTTCCAATTCATCAATGATAGGATTAATGTCTGCGGAAAACTTTTTTAAATCTTTATGATGTGCATCCACAAATGCCTTAATAATTTTTATGCTTTCGGCCTTGGCTACTTCGACAGTTATGCCATTTGAAGGATCATGTGCCCTCAGAGAAAGAATCTCCATGTCCTTTTCCAGTTTTTTGAAAGATTCAACGAGATTGTTGCCGACAATTTTCTCGTCTATGCCTTTTATAACGCCCTTTATGTATTTTCCAAAGGCAAGGTCATTAGGGAGAAACTTTGATGCGTCAGCAGCGTTGTCGCCGATCCACGGCAGGCGTCTGGGGATAGACAGGACGTAGGCGGCCGTATGCCACCAAGTTCTTTTAGGAAGCGGGATTAGCTTTCCGGTCGGTGACGGCCCGGTTCCGCCTGTATTATTTGGGGCTTGCCCTGCGTCCGGGGGTGGGGTGGCTGGCTCGCCTGGAGGGCCATCGCTGCCTGAAGGACCTGTCTGGGTTTGCTGTCCGGCAGCGCTGCGTTGCTTCTGCTTTTCTTCAGGATTGCGCAGTAATTCTCCGTCTCCGTCATGTAAGGGCATTTCTTGCCCGGCTGAATCATCCGGCTGTGTCTGCGGATCGTGCCGATGGGTGCCGTCAGGTCCTTTTGTTGTTTCAAGGACAGTTATCTGGTTGTCAGATGGCGACACTTGTTCGGTTGTTGATTCTTGTTTCGGCACTTCTTTTTGTGCGGACGTCACAGGCTCGGATGCCTCCGTAGCGACTTTGCTTTCTGTCGGTTTGGAAGCAGGTTGTACCTGTTCTGCGGCGGCGCCTTGCGTGTGCGGGGCAGGGGTGGCTTGTCCAGACGGCGCAGGACCGTTGTAATTATTTATAGTGACAGGGCCGCTGTAGTTATTGATAGTCGTGCCTTGGCCTTGCCTGCCTGTGTTGTTGCCGCCTTCCGGGGTCGGCACGTTGCCAACGGGCGGGGAATCGTTGCCGCCGGCCATTGCAAGGTTCGGCATAACTTCGTTATCGGCATCAAGAAAAAATCTTCCGGGTTTTACTGCTTCGCCATTTATGGATCTGATAGTGCCATCGGCATTGAGAATGACTTTTTCCCCGTGCAGGGCCGTGACCTCTTTCAGCGCGGGGGAGGCGTTGAAGCCGAAAATGGATTTCAGTCTTTTGCCGATGGCGGAGATGGCGACGGGGGCGGTGCCGCCGATGCCGCCGCCGAAGGCCGCGCCGTAGCCTGCATGCTCAAGCAGGCGCGAGAAGCTGAAATTGCCGCTGCGGAAATCGTTGATGAGTGTGCCGTTGGCGGCCATTGTATCCATTTCGATTTTCTGCTGCAGGGCATCAGTGGTGGTGGTATAGAAGCCGCCTTCGATCGCGCCGATTTTCGCGCCGGCTTTAACCGTCTGGAGGGCGGCGTTGTTTTTGAGTTCGGTTTTGACTTCGGCGGTCAGGCCCGTGGCAACGGCTTTCTTGAGGACTTCTTTAAGGGATGTTTTTGCCGCCGTCTTCGCGCCCTCTCTGGCGGCGACGCCAACGCCGAACGTTCCAAGGCCGACATATGTTGTGGGGTCCCAGAGCATGTTTCCAATGGCGCGGCCCCATCCTGCCAGAGACTGGTTTTTGTGATCGTAGGCGTCCATCATGAACAGGAAGGCTTTTTTCTGTTCGGGCGAGGCGTCTTTTACGAACTGGGCGGTTTCGTAGGCCATATTGGCCATGTTGTAATTGAACTGGCCGTAGTAGCTCAGGCCCTCCTGCGCGATTTCGGCATCGGACATGTATTCGAGTTTTGTCAGGGCCGTCGGATCGTCCTTGTTGTTGAGCTTGTAGATTTCACGCGAAGCCTTGATCCAGCGCGGGTCTTTCAGCAGTTGCTCTTCGGTCAGTTCATTTGCAAAGAGGGAGGGGAGTTTGTCCGTCGCGCCGTATTCTGTGTTGTTCCAGAAGTTGTGCTGATCCGGCGCGGCGATCTTTTTATCGCCTTCGGCTGGTTTGGAACGGTTCTCCAGTGTCGTGTCGTCAACCATATTTACACCCTCTCGCGGCCCCTTGTTTTTTGTTTACGGGCCTTTTTAGTACCTCTCGCCGTTTTGCACGGTTCTTGTTTTTTATGACACTTCCGGTGTCGGTTCGTCTGTTATTGCTTCCGGTTGTGTTCCTTCAGGCATTTCTTTCTTTTTATTGCTTGCAACCATTGTCTGCTCATTTTGTTCAAAAATCCTGCTGAGTCCCTGTTTTGCCTCTTTGGTCAGCGGTTGGCCCGTCGTTCCGGCGGTTGTTGTCGTGGCCGGGGCCGAACTTGTCCTGTTGGCGGCGACTTGCGTCTCCGGGTTGGCTTCAAGCTGCATGGCAAGGCCCGGCGGATTGGCGCTTTTGTTGAAATCGTTCTGAAAGAAATGCTTGTAGCCGAAATAAACAGCCGCGCCGAGGGCAATGCCCACAGTTGCTCTCCACCAAGATGAGCCATTTGCATAGTATGCACTCAACAACCCGGCACCAGCACCGAGATAGGCGGCGGTGTTTTCTTCGAAATTCTCTTTAAGAAATTTCCAGGATTCTTCCAGCATCTTGCCCATGTCGAAGTCGAAATTGAAATCGAAATCGAAGGGGTTTGCTTTTTTGGCGGCCTCGGCGGCGTACTTGAATCCCTCTTTTGCCGTTTCCTTGATGGCTTTCCCTGCAACATCCGATGCTTTTCCGTCGGTGATTTTGTCGGCAACGTAGCCACCGCCCATGAGGGCTAGGAGTTTATGCCTCCATAGCCATGTTACTGCCGATCTTAGCAGTGTTGATTCTGCTGCTGCGGCTCCTGCGGCTACAAGCGGTGCTACCATTTTCTTA
Source organism: Micavibrio sp. UBA5703 (assembly GCA_002420015.1). Lineage (GTDB taxonomy): Bacteria > Pseudomonadota > Alphaproteobacteria > Micavibrionales > Micavibrionaceae > UBA5701. Next base: position 22,972 of record DIHF01000038.1, on the reverse strand, counting down.
TCTCCCCGCTAGCAATGCGTACGAAAAGGGTCGCGGAAACAGGCCCCAAGACCGTTTCCCGATCGCTATGAGAATATCTCGATTTATTCAATGATTTCATACCCTTATTACACCGTTACCTTTTTTACAATTCGCACAATTTTCTCATACGTTAAGTGCATTGTACTTATTTAGGGTTAATAAACGGTTAACGGGTTGTTAACGGGGGCTTATCTCTTTGGCTGGGTTTGGGTTTTTTGAGGTGCAAAGCACGCAAAGATTATTAACGCAGAGAAACAGAGGGATAGAGTTTTTTATTTCCTTTCCCTGAATCTCTGTAACTCTGCGTTAAAAAATGTGAGATCCCTCCGCTGTGCGTTCGGGATGACAAATGAGGAAAGAACTCTTCGTGTCTTCGTGGTGAAAAGGCTGGATTGCTTCGGCCCAAGGGCCTCGCAATGACGAAGGTTCTAATGTTTGAAGTGCCGGATGCCGGTCAGGACCATGGCGAGGCCGCGTTCGTTGGCGGCGTCGATGACTTCCTGATCGCGGATCGAGCCGCCGGGCTGGATGACGGCGGTCACGCCCGCTTCGGCGGCGGCGATCAATCCGTCGGCGAAGGGAAAGAACGCGTCAGATGCCACGACGGAGCCTTTGGCGAGCGATTCAGAAACTCCGGCGGCTTTGGCCGCGTCCAGCGCCTTTTGCGCGGCGATGCGGGAGGAGTCGAGGCGGCTCATCTGCCCCGCGCCGATGCCGACCGTCGCGCCGTCTTTGGCGTAAACGATGGCGTTTGATTTGACGTGCTTGGCGACGGTGAAGGCGAACAGAAGATCGGCCATTTCCTTTTCCGTCGGGGCGCGGTTTGTTACGACTTTCAGGCTGTCTTTTTCGATGCCGATAATGTCGCTGCCTTGCACCAGCATGCCGCCCGCAACACGCACGATCTGGCGGCGCGCCTGTTTCATATCCGGCATGGCGCCCGTGGTCAGCACGCGGATTTTATCTTTTTTCTTCAGCACGTCGAGGGCCGAGGGTTCGACGGATGGCGCGATGATGACTTCGACAAATCCCTGAAGAATGGCTTCTGCCGTGGCTTTGTCGAGGGAACGGTTGAGCGCGATGATGCCGCCGAAGGCGCTGACCGGGTCGCAGCGCAGCGCGAGTTTGTAAGCGTCAAGCGTATTGGAAGCGGTGGCCACGCCGCAGGGGTTGGCGTGTTTGATAATGGTAACGGCGGGGCCATCAAATTCCGAGACAAGCTCGAAGGCGGCGTCGGTGTCGTTGATGTTGTTGTAGGATAGCTCTTTGCCCTGCACCTGCGTTGCGCTTGCCGCGCCGGGGCGTTTGGTGTCGTCGTTCAGGTAGAGCGCCGCGCTCTGGTGCGGGTTCTCGCCGTAGCGCAGGGATTGTTTCAGCGTGCCGGAAAAGCTGATGCGGCGCGGGTAATCGTTGCCCGTTTGCGCCGCGAACCAGTTGGCGATCATGGAGTCATACGCGGCGGTTTGGGAGAACGCGTGCGCGGCGAGTTTTCTGCGCAGGTCATCGCCGAGAGCTCCGCCGTTTTGTTCCATTTCGGAGAGCACCGCATCATAGTCCTGCGGATCGGTGACGACGGCGACGAAGGCGTGGTTCTTCGCCGCCGAGCGCAGCATCGACGGCCCGCCGATGTCGATATTTTCGATGCAGGTTTCAAAGTCAGCGTTTTTGGCGACGGTCTGGGCGAAGGGGTAGAGGTTGACGACGATCATGTCGATGCCGCCGATGCCGTGATCTTTCATGGCTTTCAGGTGCGCGTCATCGTCGCGCCGTGCCAGAATGCCGCCGTGAATGAGGGGGTGCAGCGTCTTGACGCGTCCGTCCATGATTTCCGGGAATCCGGTATGGGAGGAGACATCCTTTACTGGGATGCCGGCTTTTTCGAGCAGGGCCGAAGTGCCGCCGGTCGAGAGTATCTCAACGCCCATCGCGTGCAGGCGGCGCGCAAAATCCTCGATCCCTGTTTTGTCGGAAACGGAAATAACGGCGCGTTTGACTTTGATACTCATGAGGGGTCCCCAATTGGCTGTTACATATTACAGGAGGGGTTTTAAGGGCAAACGGGCCTTTAGGCAAGTGTCTAGGCGGTTTTTGCCGCCGGGGCCGCCGCAGGTTGAACGCCGAAATTGCTGTCTTTCTGGACATAAAGGCCGCGCATGTCCTTGACCGGCTTGAAGGCATCGGTGATTCCGATCACGGTTTCAGCGCCGCCCAGGAACAAAAACCCGTCTGGCGCAAGGATCTTGGACATTTTTTCGAAAATCTGCCGTTTGGTCGGCTCATCAAAGTAAATCAGCACGTTGCGGCAGAAGATGACATCGAAATTGCCAAGCGAAGCAAAATTTTCCAGCAGATTGAAATACTCATACCTGATCATTTTTTTGATGTCGTCGCTGATGGTCCATTTTTCGTCACTCTGCTTGAAATATTTCATCAGCATGGTGATGGGCAGGCCGCGCTGTACTTCGAATTGCGAATACACGCCCTGGCGCGCCATTTCGAGGATGTCGTTGGAGATATCGGTCGCCTTGAGGCTGATGTCCCAGCCGGCAAATACGGAGCCTTTTTCCTTGACGATCATGGCCAGGGAGTAGGGTTCCTGACCGCTGGAGGCAGCGGCGCACCATATTTTTATCTTCCGCTGGTTAACGCGGTTTTTCAGCATATGGGGAAGGACGGTATCTCTGAACAAATCGAAAGGCTTGATATCGCGGAAGAACGAGGTTTCGTTGGTGGTCATGGCTTCGACGATGTCGTTGACCAGCTTGGGGTTTGGTACGGCACGCAGGGAGTCGGTCATTGCTTCCAGAGAAGGGAAATTCCACTTCTTTGCGACAGGGCCAAGCCGCGATTCGACCAGATAGGCTTTGTCCTGCGTCAGAACAAGCCCCGACTTTTCTTTTAGCAAATCCCTGTAGATGTCCAGATCGGTGATGCGCATGGTGCTTTCTGTTTAACCCAAAACTATTTTCCGGATGTGCGGCCCGATTTCAGGCAGCGGTAAAACGGCGTTGCATATCCCGGCAGTGGCAACCGCGCCGGGCATTCCCCAGACTACACTTGTTGCCTCGTCCTGAGCAATCAGGCGTCCGCCTTTTTCAACCAGTAACTTGCCCCCGGCCAGCCCGTCATGGCCCATCCCGGTGAGGATGACACCCAGAACTTTCTTGTCGAATATTTCGATGAGGGAGCGGAACATGGGGTCCACAGCGGGTTTGCAGAAGTTTTCGGGCGAACCGTTGTCGAGGGAAATTTTAAGCGCGCCTCCGTTGGAAACGATCTTCATATGAAAGCCGCCGGGGGCGACATAGGCGTTTCCTGCCTGCACCGGCATGCCTTCGGCACCCTCATGCGTGGGTACGCCGGTCTGTTGCCGGATATGCTCAGCCAGAATTTTGGTGAAGGTGGCTGGCATGTGCTGGGTGATGACGATGGGCACATTAAAGTCTTTACAGCTCTTGATGACTTCAAACAGGGCTTGCGGGCCGCCGGTCGAGCTGCCGATGGCGACGATGGAAGGCTTCCCAAGATAAATGTTTAACCCTTGCTGGAGGGTGATTTTTGCTTCTGTCCGGGGTTGCGGCGCTGGCGCGGCTGTTCGCGTATCGGCTGCCGGTGTGCGTGCATGCTGCGGGACCAGCCCCTTGATCAGGTCTACGATGTTTTTCTGGAACGCAGACTCCGCGCCTGTGTCCTGCGTGCTGTTTGGTTTAACCAGGCATTCAACTGCGCCCAGGGTCATGGCCTTCAGGGTTACGCTGGCGCCTTTTTCGGTCAAGCTGGAGAACATGATGACTTTGGTCGACGGGCAGGCTTTGAGCAACTGGGGCAGGGCGGTCAGGCCGTCCATGACGGGCATTTCCACGTCGAGAATAATGATGTGAGGGACATATTTTTTAACTGCGGACAGAGCCATTTCACCGTTGGACAGGGAACTGACGACCTTTATTGCGGGGTCGCTCTCCAGCGTTTTGGACAAAATGCCACGGATAACGGCTGAATCGTCAACCAGCATGACGCGTATCTGGTCCTGATCCGGGTGTGGCGTATGGGAATCTGTATTCGTCATGGGCGTACTGAGAACCTTTTTAGAGCTACTTCAAGCCGACCTTCAATCGATCAACCCGATTTGCGTGAATTTGGATTGAATGATTTCGCTGTCGAAAGGCTTCATGATGTACTCGTTGGCCCCCGCCTGCATGGCCCGCTGGATGTGGCTCATGTCATTTTCGGTGGTGCAGAAAATGACCTTGGGGTGTTGCCCGTTGGCCATCTGGCGGAGCTTTTCAAGAAACTCGATGCCGCTCATCACCGGCATGTTCCAGTCGAGCAAAATGGCATCCGGCATGGACTGGGTGCAGGCTTCGTATGCCTTCTGTCCGTCTTCGGCTTCGACACATGAAAACTGGAGATCTTCGACAATGCGCCGCGCCACTTTCCTGACAACACGGCTATCGTCAACAACAAGACAAGATTTCGCGCTCAACTTACACTCCCGCAACACTTTGTTAGTTATACAGAACCAGCCTAGATGTTATCGCTTTTTTACTTCAGATAAACTTAAAATTTCACCTTTATACACAACTCAACCGTGAACTGTATTCAGCAGTTTGGGGACATCCAGAACGACCAGAAGCTCTTTTTCCAGACGGAATATCCCCCCCGACACTTCGCGCCACAGGGGGTCGAGGGTAGGCGGATTGCTTTCAAATTGGGCATCGTTCAGCGTCAGTACGTCGCCAACCCTGTCGATAATCAGGCTGTAGAGTTCGCTGTCGTGTTCGACAACGACACTCATGCCGGTGGCTTCGTCATCGTTGCAGGGATCAAGCCCAAGGCGGCAACGCACGTCGATGGCGGTAACCACACGACCGCGCAAGTTCAGGGAACCTGCGACTTCCGGCGGTGCCAAAGGAATGGTCGTTACGCTTTGTTCGCCGAGGACATCCTGAACCTGCATGACCGGGATGCCAAAGCGTTGTTTGGCGATCAGAATGGTCAGAAAGTCCATAGACTTGTCGTGAGAGTCCTTTATCTGCGCACTCATTAGTGTGCCCTCCCTTGCTGTGCCCTGTGGTGTTCGGAAAGCGTTTGAGACAGGGTAGATATCAGCGTATCCCTGTCGAATTTGGTGAGGTGCTTGTTGAATCCGGCCTGTATGCCCCGGTCGATGTCCTCAGGTGTGGCGTGAGAGGTGAGTGCCACCAGGGGGGTATCCTGCCAGCCGGAGCCGGATTTGACCTTCTGCGCAAATTCAAAACCGTTCATTTCCGGCATTTCGATGTCGCTGATGATGACATCGAACTTTTTGCCTTCATCGCACATTCTTAGAGCAGACTTGGCATTGTCCAGAGCCGTGACCTCATATCCGGCCATGCCCAGAACGGGGACCAGCATGTTGCGGAAGAAGGGGCTGTCGTCCACCAGAAGAAGCCGCTTTTTCCCGCTGCCGTTCGCTCCCTCGAAGGGGTCGTCGCCGTGGCTTTTGAACCAGTCGTTATGTGTCGCCTTGAGGAAGTACATGACATCGACAACGTCTGTGGCTTTGTTGTCGATGATGGCGCTGCCCAGAAGACCCTGCTGCGAGCTGCCGAGCTGAACGTCGATATATTCCTCCGTGATGTCGATGATTTCATCGACAATGAGACCCATTGAGCGCTCGTTGTCGGAGAAGACAAGCACGGGCTTTTCTTGAACATCGGCCATTTTAACCGAATGATTGAAGGGGATGAGTGGCATCAGGCTGCCGCGATATTGCACCATCATCTGGCCGCTGGAGTGTTCGATATTGGAAGTTTTGACGTTCTCAAGACGCGCAACAAGAGACAGCGGCACGGCTTTGGGCGTGTTGTCGCCGACGCTGAACAGCAGCAGGGAGGTTTTCTGCTGTGAGGTGGCATAGGTCATAGCATCGCCGATAACCGCATCGTGGCTGTCCGACGTGTCGATGTCACCAGCGACTTTGGCGACGCCGTTCGGGTCGAGGATCATGATGACGCTGCCGTCGCCGAGGATGGTGTTGCCGGAGAAAAGGTCGATCTCGCGCAGGATTTTCGGCACGGGCTTGACCACGATTTCCTCGGTATCGTAAACGCGGTCGACGACGATTCCGAAATCGTACGCGCCTGTTTCCGTGACAACGATGTACTGCTTGGTGCTCGCGGGGGCTTGCCTTTTCAGTTTCAGCAGCCCGTCGAGGGAAACCAGCGGCAAAAGCCTGTCGCGCAGCCGGAAAACCGGCGTGCCCTTGATCATTTCGATCCTGTTGTCGCCGTGGTCGGAAGTCATGACCAGCTCGCGGACGGAAAGCTGCGGGATCGCAAAGCGCTGCCCGGCGGATTCGACGATCAGCGCCGAAACGATGGCCAGCGTCAGCGGGATCTTGATCGTGAAGGTCGAGCCTTTGCCCTCGACGGAGCGGAGTTCGATTGAGCCGCCGATTTTTTCGATATTGGTGCGGACAACGTCCATCCCGACACCGCGCCCCGAGACGGATGTAACCTTTTCCGCCGTCGAGAGGCCGGCGTGGAAGATGTATTGCTGCACCTGCTGGGAGGACATGGCGGCGGCTTCCTCAGCCGTGGCCAAGCCGTTGGAGACGATCTTCGCCCTGATCTTTTCAATCGGTAAACCTTTGCCGTCGTCGGATATCTGGATGATGATATGCCCGCCTTCATGGAAGGCGTCGAGAATAACCTTGCCCGTTTCCGGCTTTCCGGCGGCGACGCGGTCTTTGGGTTTTTCAATCCCGTGGTCGCCTGAGTTGCGTACCATGTGGGTGAGGGGGTCTTTGATAAGCTCGAGAATTTGACGGTCAAGTTCGGTGTCCTGCCCGCGCATTTCAAGGTCGATCTTTTTGCCGAGTTCGATGCTGAGGTCGCGGATGATGCGCGGCAGCTTCGACCATGCGTTGCCTATGGGCTGCATGCGTGTCTTCATGACGCCTTCCTGAAGTTCGGAAACGACATGGTTCAGGCGTTGCAAAGGCGCGGCGAAATCGCTTTCGGTTTGACTCCTGAGAATCTGGAGAAGCTGGTTGCGTGTGAGGACCATTTCGCTGACCATCGTCATGAGGTCTTCGAGCACATCGACATTGACGCGCAGGGTCTGGGCGACGGAGGGAGCTTCTTTCTTGTCGCCGTCCTTTTTGTGGTCGTCATGCTTGTCGTCGTGCTGGGCTGCCGCCTGAGGTCTGGTTTCCTGCGGTTCCTGCTTTTCGACAGTCGCTTCCTTGTTCGAGATTTGGTCGAATTTCTCGGGCGGGAGGGCTTCGGCTGCGGCGAAGGCTGCTTCCAGCTCTTCTTCTGTCGCCATGCCGGGGATTCTTGCCGCTTCTTCCTTCGGCGGTTCAGGCGTTTTTGCGGGGGCCGCCGCCGCAGGCATTGCTTTGCCTTCGTAAACGGCATCCAGTTTGGCGATCAGGTCTTCATCGCTGCCTGCAGGCTCACCGCCCGTTTCTTCAAGGGCGGCGACGATCATCTTGATCCTGTCGAGCGATTCGAAAATAAGTGTCACGTATTCCGGCGTTACGTGCAAAGCGCCGTCACGAAAGCGGCCCAGAACGTTTTCCGCCCGGTGGGCAACGGTTTCAAGACGCGGCAGGCCCAAAAACCCGCATGTGCCCTTAATCGTATGGACGAGGCGGAAGATGCTGCCGATCAAATCCTTATCGTTGGGATTTTGCTCAAGACCCAAAAGATCCTGGTCCAGGCTTTGGAGAAATTCGTTGGTTTCAGTCAAAAACTCCGCGACGAGGTCGTCCATGGTATCTTCCTTCCGGCCAAATCCTTCGGCCAAACTGCTGCATGATTCGAATTTTACGCAATGGGATCTATTATTGACTATGCCTGAATAGTGTTAAACAGGCGTTACCGAGTGCAAAGAGGATACACTATTTTTTCAGACGAAAAAAATCGTAATTTGACGGGCAGGGGCGGAACGAAAATTTTTAGAAAGGGAAAAGCTTTGCGTTCTCTATGGTTCAGGAGAACGTAATGCTTACGCAGCGGCCTTTTTCTTCCTGTGTGGATATTTTGAACCCGTAGGCTTTGGCCATCAATCCGGTGACATATGCATGTATATTTTTGGGATCGAGATTGTCCTGTGAGGTGTTTAAAGCGAGCGCGGCAAGGTTATCGCCCCTGAATCCGGCATCGGTTCCCGTGGCTTTTACCGACGTGCCGCCGGATTCGCCGTTCGTGACGGAGATAACGCCGCCCTTGGGCAGGCAGTCCGCCGCGAGCAACAGGCAGGCCATCATGATCTTGCAATAGCCCTTGGGGCGGGGGTCGGGGCCAACAGGCGCACGCGGGTTCCAGTCTTGCTTGAGTTTTTCATTGCCGCCGATAAAGGCCTGAAATGTATTGTAAACATCCTCGGGTTTGAGGTTGGCGTCGGCCCCGCCGGCCCCGTAGGCCATGCGGTAGGCTTGCAGTTTGCCCGAAGCCTGTTGCGCGCTGTAGGCGATCAGGCCCGTAACTTCGGCCCCCGAATCCGCGCCCATCTCGTTCATGAGTTCAACGCCGTTGTTGATTGCGCCGATCGGGCTGATCAGGTCGTGGCAGATCTTGGAGGAGAGCAGTTCGAGGATGTGAATGTCGTTCATATTATGATCCGATGTGTATCGAAAATTAATTAATCAGGAAATTCAAGATCATACCCGATATTTCTTACTTCCTGTCTTGCCATGTCCTTCAGGCGTTCGAGGCCCTCGGAACTGGAGGCCTCCATGCGTGCCACCAGCACGTTCTGGGTGTTGGAGGGGCGCAAAAGCCACCATCCATCCTGCGTGCTGACGCGGATGCCGTCAATATCGTCGATGCGGATATCCTTGTTTGCCGAAGCCTTGAGGCGTTCTGCGATTTTAGGGACGAGGCCGAATTTCTTTTCTTCCTCGACCTCGCAGCGGATTTCCGGGGTGTTGAAAAGCACCGGAAGGTCTTTGGTCAGGCTGGAAAACGGCCCGTTTGCCGCGTCGGCGGCGTTCAGGAGCCGTACGGCGCAGTACAGCGCATCGTCAAAACCATAATATTTATCGGCAAAAAAGATGTGGCCGCTGAGTTCCCCGGCCAGCGGCGCTTTCAGTTCGGCCATCTTGGCTTTGACGAGTGAATGCCCTGTTTTCCACATAACGGGCTTGCCGCCCATGGCCGCGATCCGGTCGAACATGACCTGCGAGCATTTCACGTCGCCGATGATCGGTGCGCCGGGCTGTTCGGCCAGAATAGCTTGCGCGTAGATGGTCATCAGGATGTCGCAGCGCAAGATCTCGCCGCGCTCATTCACCACGCCGATGCGGTCGCCGTCCCCGTCAAAGGCGATACCGAGGCCACATTTTTCCTTCAAGATGGTTTTCTTGAGGTCTTCCAGGTTCTTGTCGACGGTCGGGTCGGGGTGGTGGTTGGGGAATTTACCATCGATATCGTCATACAGAAGGATATGCTCCCCCGGCAGTTTCTTCGTCAGGCGGCGCAGGATTTCCCCCGCCGCGCCGTTGCCGTTGTCCCAGGCGATTTTCATCGCCTTTTTGCCGGTGAAGTCCTTCATCAGGCGGGTGACGTAAGTGTCTTTAACGTCGATATCTTTTGAGGTTCCATTGCCGGATTCGAAGTCGCCTGCGGCGGCGATGCGTCCCAGCTCCTGAATGATCTCGCCGTAAACCGGGCCGGCCTGCATCATCATCTTGAAGCCGTTGTACTCGGGCGGGTTGTGCGAGCCGGTAATCATGATCCCGGCATCCGCGCCGCGATCCTTCACCGAGAAGTACAACATAGGCGTGGGCCCGAGGCCGATCTTTTCGACCTCCGCGCCCGTTGACACGAGCCCTTCGACCAGCGCCCCGGCAAGGCCGGGAGAGGTGGTGCGGCCGTCATAACCGACGCAGAATTTGACGGCGCGGCCCTTGGGCGTTTTCGGGTGGCGTTTGACGTAGGTGCCGAAAGCGCGGCCCAAGGCAAAGGCGTCGTCCTCGGACAGGTTCTTGCCGACGATGCCCCTGATGTCGTATTCGCGCAAAATAGACGGGTCGAAGTTGTATGAGGTCTGGGCTTGTTTTTTACCTTGCTGCGGCATGATTTTTCTCTTTGTTGCAATCTGTGATTTCTTCAATGATTTCTTTGACTTGTGCGCCGATATTCGCGTTTTGCATGCTGAAGGCGATATTGGCTTCGATAAAGCCCAGATGATGACCGCAATCATAGCGCCGCCCGTCGAAACGCAGGCCGTGGAAAGGTTGCGCGCCGATCATCTTGGCCATGGCATCGGTAAGCTGGATTTCGCCGCCCGCGCCTTTTTCAAATACCGAAAGTTTTTCAAAGATTTCCGGCTGTAGGATATAGCGCCCGATGATCGAAAGCGTCGAGGGTGCATCTTTCGGATCTGGTTTTTCGACCAGCCCCTTGATATCAGCGAGCTTTCCATCGTCCGAGCGCACGTCCAGAATGCCGTATTTGCGCGTGTCCTCACGCGGCACATCCATCACGCCGACAAGGTTGCCGCCGGTCTTGTTGTAGGCTTTGACCATTTGGGAGAGGCACGGCGTTTGCGCCAGCACCACATCGTCCGGCAGCATGATCGCGAACGGCTCGCCCCCGACAAACTCGCGGGCGCACCAGACGGCGTGCCCCAAACCCAGCGGCTCGTCCTGATAGGCGAGGTGCAGATTTTTTTCCGGGATTTCACAGGTGGCAAGCATTTCAATTTCGCGGGTCTTGCCGCGTGAAGCCAAAGTTTTATTGAGGCCGTCATGGGGCAGGAAGTGGTCTTTGAGCATTTCCTTGCCCTTGCTGATGACGAAGATGAAATCCTCGATCCCGGCGGCGCGGGCTTCTTCCACCGCATGCTGGATCAGCGGGCGGTCGACAAGGGTCAGCATCTCCTTGGGCATGATCTTGGTAGCGGGCAAAAAGCGCGTGCCGAGCCCCGCGACAGGGAAAACGGCTTTGCGAACGGGTTTGATATTGTTTTGCGTATTCTTCATGGCGCTATGAATGCCATTTTTATGCTGGATTTGCAAGGGATTGAAGGAATTTTGTCTTTAATTTTTAATGCAAAGCACGCAGAGAACGCAAAGATTTGCTGCTAACTCGTCGTGTTTTTTGCGCTCGTTGCGTAAAAAATGAGATCCTTCAGGGCCTGCGGCCCTTCAGGATGACAGGGGAGAGGGGATTTGTTGCGTTCATCAGCGGTTTTTGTCTTCCAGCAACAAATCTCTGGCCTGATTGAGTTTGGCGGCCATCCAGTCCGAGCCTTCCTGATCGGGGTGGAATTTTTTCATCAGCTTTTTATAGGCGGCCTTGATGTCGTCTTCCGATGCGCCGTCCGTAAGGCCGAGGATTTCGAACGCTTCTTCGCGGGTCAGGGGGTTGTCGTTCCCGGAACCCGGCATGTCGGCTTCGGCCGCTGTGCGGCCGGCGGCCTTGATGATCTTCCATAGCTGTATGGCGAAAGGAACGATGGCGACGATGAGGGCCAGAGCGGCGGGCAGGCGTCCGGTGATAGCCATGACAAACAGCGCCAGCGAAAGAACGACAATAACGGCGGCCAGGAAAAAGGCTTTGATCTGGTGAACGGTGGCGCTAAGGAAAAAGCGGTACAGCGCGTAAAGGCCGAGCGCAACGCCGAGAGCGAGGATGAGGTAGGGCATCAGCCGCTCATTTGCGTCAGGAAGGAATCGTCGTTTTCGGCGGCGGGTTTTGCTGGGCGCACATGGCCCTTGATCTTCTCGGGGGCGATGGCGGCGATAAGCTGGCGCACTTCCTGCCGCGCCGTGATTTCCGACAGGCTAAGGCGCGCTTCGGGGTCTTCCTTGATGTCAAGCAGCGTAAGCCCCTTGAGGAACAGTTCTTTGAAAATAACGCGCTCGCCAAAGCCCGGCGCGGTGCGAAAACCCGCCAGATCGCCGATTTTCTCCAGCAACTCGCCAATAAGCTTTTTATTCTTCGCGTCGATATGGCCGAGGCGGTTGCGCAGGACGATCCAGTCGATGTCCTTGTTGTCGCGGATTTTCTTGAGGCCGCGCTGGTCGTTGACCATGCGGGAATACACGGACGGGCCAAGGACGTTGTAGGTGTCCGGCTCGATCAGCGCCAGAAGGTCGAGGTCCACGAAGCTGTCGTTCATCGGTGTAATCAGGGTGTCGGCATAGGTGTGCCCGAGGCGGCTTAAGTATGAATCCGTGCCGGGGGTGTCCACGACGATAAAGTCGCATTTTTCGTGGTTAAGCTCGTAGATCGCCAGCGAGAGCATGTTGCGCTCTTCCTCGCGTTGTTCTTGCACGGTTTCGGCATCGCTTTTCTGGATGGCCATATGGGCGGGGCTGAGGATCGGCTTGCGGGCGCGTTTCATGAACTCGAAGCGGTTTTTCATGTAGCGCGTCAGGGTTCCCTGCCGCGCATCGAGGTCGATCGTGCCGACCCTGTAACCAAGGCGCAGCAAGGCGATGGCCGTATGCATGGCGGTCGTGGATTTCCCCGATCCGCCCTTTTCGTTGCCAAAAACAATGATGTGCGCCGCGCTCATATTGCGTTAGGATAAACCAAAAAGGTGCTCATGTTCCAGTGGTTTAAAAAGATGTCCGGCAAAAACAGCGCGTATGGCGCGAGGTTGTCCGCTTTACGTGAAAGCATGGAGGCGCAGGGGCTGGACGGGTTCATCCTTTCGCATGCCGATGCATTCCAGAGCGAATATCCGCCGCCTTCGGCGCGGCGGCTGGAGTGGCTGACGGGTTTCAGCGGCTCCGCCGGGGTGGCGGCGGTTTTGGGGAGTAAGGCCGTGGTCATGAGCGACAACCGCTATACGATCCAGCTGGCGCAGCAGACCGACAGGGCGCTGTACGAGGTTGGCGATGTCGCAGATGGCGGGCTGGCGAAATGGCTTTGCGCGAACGGGAAAAAGGGACAGGTTGTCGGGTTTGATCCGTGGCTGTTTACCATTAAACAAATTGACGAATTGCAGGAAAAGGTTGCGGCGGGCGGCATTACGCTGAAAGCAGCGCAGGAAAATCCTGTCGATGCCATATGGCAGGGCAAGCCGCAGGACCCGCAGGGGCAGGTCACTTTGTTTCCCGAAAGCGTAGCGGGACTTACTTTGCGGCAAAAACGGGCGATGATTGCCGAGGCGGTGGCAAAGGCTGGCGGCGATGCCGTTATCCTGACGCGCCCGGATTCGGTGTGCTGGTTGTTGAATGTGCGCGGCGGCGATGTCGAGTATTCGCCGCTGGTTTTGTCGTACGCGATTTTATATGCGGATGGCGGGCGCGTGGACTGGTTCGCCGGGGCCGGGAAGGTGCCGGAGGCGGTGGTGGTGCATCTGGGCGGGGATGTGCGGATACTGGAACCATCCGCCCTTTCGGAAGCCATTGAGAAACTGAAAGGCAAAGTGCTGCTCGATTTTCGCCATGCGCCGGCCCGGTTTAGAACCGCGCTGGAGGAAAGCAAAATTTCTTTCGCGGATTTTGCCGATCCCTGCGTGCTGCCCAAGGCGTGCAAAACAAAGACGGAGCAGGCCGCGATTGAAAAGGCGCATATTGCGGACGGTGTGGCTATGGTACGTTTTCTGGCGTGGCTCGACCGGGAAGCGCCGAAGGGCGCGCTGACGGAGATTGAGGTTGCCGATAAGCTCGAAAGTTTCCGCAGGATGGACACCCATTATAAAGGGCCGAGCTTTGCCACGATAGCGGGCTTTGGCCCGAACGGCGCAATCGTTCACTACCGGGCCAGCGAGAAAACAAATCGAAAAATCAAACCGCCTGGTATTTTGTTGCTGGATAGCGGCGGGCAGTATCACTGGGGAACAACGGACATCACGCGTACGATTTCTATTGGAGAGCCAACGGAAGAAATGCGGCGAAATTTTACGTTGGTTCTTAAAGGGCATATCGCCGTGGCGATGGCGCAGTTTGCGGAAGGAACGCAAGGCGCGCAGATCGATGCGCTGGCGCGGCAGGCGCTTAAAGGCGCGGGGCTTGATTACGGCCACGGCACTGGCCACGGCGTCGGGTGCTATCTACAGGTCCATGAAGAAGCTGCATCTTTGTCGCCGCGTGGAAAAGAATCGATCCGGGCCGGGATGCTTTTGTCGAACGAGCCGGGATACTACAAGGAAGGCGCGTACGGCATCAGGATCGAAAATCTTGTGCTGGCGGAAGAGATTGAAAGGGGCATGCTGGGCTTCAGGACGGTGACGCTCGCCCCTATTGATCGCAGGCTTATTGATGCGGGCATGTTGAGCGGCGATGAATGTTCGTGGCTCAATTCCTATCATGCGCGGGTGAGGGATGTGTTGATGCCGCTTCTCGATAAAGAAGCGGCCGTGTGGATCGAGAAGAATACGCGGCCGTTATAATATTTACGTCGGTTAGTTTGCGGGTGCTTCCTGTGGCGCATTTTTTGTGTCGGCAGGTTGGCTCGCTAAAGGGGCTGGCGCGGTTTTTGCCATGCCGGGATCAAAGACGAGGTTACCCAACAGGTTGCCGATCAGCGTGGCAGACATAAAATTCTTTGAACAGATGATTTCCTGAACGACCAGATGACGGCCGGAATGAATTATGCGTAAACGCGCATGCGTGGCATAAACCGCTTTTGACGGCGGGGTTATCGGAAATTCTGCCTCTATAACGTCGTAGTCGGCTTCTTTGGTTTTCTGGAATTTAATATTTCCCGGCGGCGGCCTGAATTTGTTTATGTGCTGCTCGAAAATAACCTTCTGGAGGTTTTTTTGCGACAGATTCCGATCGAATTTATAGCCGTGAACACGGTAGAAAATTTTCTGTCCCCATACCGGATCAAGAAAGGTCTGGCTGATCAGGTCGGTTTTTTGCGTTTTCGTTATTTTGGGCGCTTCCGGCACGAAAGGATCGATGACGGGCGGCAGGCTGACGGAAAAGATGCCTAGCGGGGAAATATGTGTCTTCCAGTCAACGTTTAGTTTTCCGGGGTCGTATGACAGGCCCTCGTTGACAACCATGCTCTCAAAGAACTTGTCGGCTTTAAATCCGTGCAGGATGTGAGGATCGCCGGTCAGAGACATTTCAAGGCGGCTTGCGTCTGTGTACAGAATCCGTGCTCTTGTGTTTTGAGTGCCCAGCTCCGGATCCTGATATTGGACGAGAATCTCGGCGCCCGGTTTGTTGTTAAAAAACTTCAACTCGCTGTTTTTGACGACCGGGTTCATTTCCTCGTACCGGATAAGATAGTCCTTCAGGTCAGTATTCAGCAAAAGCTCTATCTGTTCATGTGTGAGAGGCGGCCCTATGCTTTGATCGAGCCGCACAAGGTAGCTTTTGAACGTGCCTTTGTACCGCCTTTGATCGTGCATGGAGATAAGAGTGCTGCTGCTGGCGACGCGCTGCTCGTCTATCCGGAGCTTGTTGTTGGTGGCTTCCATCTCCGAGGGCACCATTATTTCGAATATGCCTGTGTTTGATTGATACGTCGTCCATTTGTAGTCATCGGCAATCGCCGTCGGCGCGATAGCAACGACACCAGCGAAAAGAAGGGCGGTCAATTTTTTAATACGCGTAAACATGATAATGCCTTCCTTCCACCATGATACCAGAACGGCAGGGACAAACAAAAAACTGCCGAAAGGTTTTCCGGCAGTTTTTTAAATAAATATACAATGCCTGATTGGGTCTGGACCCTAGAACCCGTCGCGATCGCGGCGCTTGCGGTCCATTTTGCGGGACCGGCGGACGGCTTCGGCGCTTTCACGGGCTTTCCGTTCGGAAGGCTTTTCGTAATGGCGGCGCAGCTTCATTTCGCGGAAAAGGCCTTCGCGCTGCATTTTCTTTTTCAGCACTTTCAGAGCCTGATCGACGTTGTTATCGCGTACACTGACAGTAACCACAGTGCATCACTCCATTCTAAGTTGAATTGTTAACATCAAACTTTCCGGGCACATGCCCGAAAAGCCGGACATTCCTATCATCCCCGGCGGGGAATGCAAAGCAAAAAATGCCGGATGCCTCTTGTCATTCTAGCGGTTATACACGGAAACCTCAAATTTTCCGGGCTTTTTCACCTGGGGATTAATATCCGGCCTTTCATTGTCGCGGCACCCGGCCTGTGAGACAATTGCCTTGTCAGAATGCCGGAAAATCCCGGTATTAGAACAACATAGAGTTAACTAAAGGGGAGTTTTCATGAAAAAGGAAATAGCGGAATTTATAGGCACGTTTACGCTGGTGCTGTTCGGTTGCGGCGCGGCGGTCATGGCCGGGGATGCGGTCGGCCAGCTTGGCATAGCGATGGCTTTCGGTCTGGCGCTGACGGCGATGGCTTACGGCATCGGGCCGGTTTCAGGGTGCCATATCAACCCGGCCGTCAGCTTCGGTGCGTATATCGCCGGACACATGAACCTGCGGGAGTTCATAAGGTATGCCGTGGCGCAGTGCCTGGGCGCGATCGTCGGGGCGTTTATCCTGATGACCATCGTCAAGGGCCAGCTTGCGGGATATGACGTGGCGGTTTCGGGGCTTGGTCAGAACGGTTGGGGCAAGGGATACGGTGCCGGTTACGGCATGCAGGCCGCCTTTATCTTTGAATTTCTGGCCACGGCGATATTCGTGCTGGTGATCCTTGGCTCGACCCAGAAAAGGGGCGCGGGCAATATGGCAGGTTTGGCAATCGGCCTGACGCTGACGGTCATTCACATTGTCGGGATCAAGGTCACGGGCGTGTCGGTCAATCCGGCACGCAGCCTCGGCCCTGCGATTTTCGCAGGCGGCGGCGCGCTCGGTCAGCTCTGGCTGTTCTTCGTCGCGCCATTCGGCGGGGCGTTGCTGGCGGCGGTGCTTGCCAAGATGGGCTGGCTCGACGCGGAATAGCTTCCATCGTTCACGCGCGGCGGCGTCAAATATCGGCTCGCGTATGACCATACGCGTCGCCTCATTTTCCTAGTCGCGCCTGAACGCTGTTTGCTATTCATATACAAGATAACGGGGACACGTACGCGGTATGTGTCCCCTTTTTTTTTAAGTGGCTTTCAGATTAAGGGCCGCATCCATCAGCGTTTTGGTGTAGTCCTGCTGCGGGTTGCTGAAGATCTTTTCGGCGGGGCCGGATTCGACGACTTTGCCGTCTTTCATGACGATCAGGTCATGCGCCATAGCGCGCACGACGCGCAGGTCGTGGCTAATAAAAACATACGAAAGATTGTGTTTTTCCTGAAGCTCGCGCAGCAGATCGACGATTTCGGCCTGCACCGAAACATCGAGCGCCGAGGTTGGTTCGTCCAGTACCACGAATTTGGGGTGCAGAACCATAGCCCGGGCGATGGAAATCCGCTGGCGTTGGCCGCCGGAAAATTCATGCGGGTAGCGGTGGCGCGTTTCCGGGTCCATGTGAACGTCCTTGAGCGCCTGCACGACGAGTTCCTCGCGCTGCGCCTCGCTTAAATCCTTCCGGTGAAGTTTCAATCCTTCGCCGATGATCTGCCCGACGCTCATGCGCGGGGAGAGCGAGCCGTAGGGGTCCTGAAACACGATTTGCATTTCGCGCCTGAAAGGGCGCATGGCTTTGCGGTTTAACGCCGCGATGTCGCGGCCTTCGAAGGCGATTTTTCCTTCCGACGACAAAAGGCGCAGGAGCGCCAGCCCCAAAGTGGTCTTGCCCGATCCGCTTTCGCCCACCACGCCGACGGTATGGCCGGCCTTTGCAACGATGTCGATGGAATCAACGGCCTTCACAAAGCCGTTGGCCTTGCCGAAAAAACTCTTTGATTTGGTGAAATGAACCTTCACCCCGGCACCTTCAACAATTACAGGTGCGCCGTCTTTGGGCGGTTTGGCGCGTCCGGCGGGCTGCGCCGCCAGCAGTTTTTTGGTGTAGTCGTGTTTGGGTTTGTCGAAAAGCGTTTTCGCCGTTTCGTGTTCAACCAGCTTGCCGTTTTTCATGACGCAGACATTATCGGCCATCTTTCTGACGATGGAGAGGTCATGCGTAATCAGGAGCAGCGACATATTGAGGCGGGTTTTGAGTTCCTGCAAAAGTTCGAGGATCTGCGCCTGTATCGTGACGTCCAGCGCGGTGGTCGGCTCATCCGCAATCAGAAGCTCCGGGTCGTTGGCCAGCGCCATGGCGATCATTACCCTTTGTCTTTGGCCGCCGGAAAGCTCGTGCGGGTAGGCTTTGAGGCGCTCTTTCATCTGCGGCAGGCCGACAAGTTCGAGCAGTTCCAGCACGCGGGCATGGGCGGAATCGCGGCTCATGCCCTGATGCAGGCGCAGCACTTCGGCAATTTGCTTTTCGATGGTGTGCAGCGGGTTGAGGGCGCTTTGCGGCTCCTGAAAGATCATGCCGATCTTGCGGCCCCGGATGGCGCGCATGAATTTGTCTGGCTTGCCGACCAGTTCCTCACCCTCAAAGACGATGGAGGATTCTTTGGTGTGCGAGGCGAGCGGGTAGGGGAGAAGCTGCATAACGGAAAGGGCCGTAACCGATTTACCCGAGCCGCTTTCCCCGACCAGCGCCATCGTCTCGCCCTTTTGAATCGAAAAGCTTACATCGTCCACGGCACGGAACACACCCGAGGGCGTTTTGAAGTCGATGGAGAGGTTTTTTATATCGAGTAGTGGCGTTTTCATTTGTTATGTATTAGCTTTTCTGTATGAAGGAACCAAGCAGGCTAGCACAGCATTTTGCACGCACGGAGGGAAGATATTTTTTACTTTTACTCATGCTTACAGTTTTTCTTATGTATGTGGGCGTTACACAAGGAATTAAGCCATCTATAGATGAGATGAAGAAGAAGTTGATTGATTCTGTATATACTGAGTGTCTTAAGACGCAGCATGATCGGGCATGTTATAAGCAAAGGGGAATGTTTACAGCGGAGGACTTTACCCAAGAGTTGGAGGATGTTCTCAGAAATAAAGAAGGAGCGGTAGATAACCTACAAAAGAAAGCCTTCATAAAAACATGGTTGCCAGTAGTCACAGATCCAGACATTTACCAAATAACATGTCGTAAGAGGTTAAGTGCGGCGGAGGTGGAAGTGGCGAGTGCAAAGAAGGTGAAGTTGTGTCAATGCGCATCGGCTGAAAGCTCTAGAATATATATTGAATCCAGCAAGAAATTATCAGAGCAAGGAACATTTGCAGAGCTAATGGCTGTTGTTGCCAATCTAGATCGGGAGGTTATGGCGGCATGTCTGAAGACGTTAGAGAATTAAGTGTTATGGAGTTATATTTTACAGGCCGGGGGCGCTTGTCTGGCAAAGACTATGGTAAGTTCTACTTGTTGCCTTCGGTTTTAATAGCGTTGACCTTTGCTGGTATTGTGATTCTTGGGGGCAAGGTTTATGAGGGAGATAAAATCTATGCGTCAGTACCTTTTCTTTCTTCTATGGCAATCGTGATCCCAATGACGGCTATCGCATACGCTAAGCGTTCGCGAGATATTAATGCTCCAGCTTGGCTGGGTTTGTTACCCTTTTTGTTTATTGCTGTATTTGCTTGTATGCCCATTGCCTTTCCTGGGACGCAAGATATGGTCAATGGATTTTTTAATTCATCCTCTTCGGCTGGTCTGTGGATCGGGGTAGCTTTTTGGTACGTGCCCTCTGTTAACGAGGGAAATTTGTATGGGCCACCGTGTAAGGTTGTTCTCTTCAAAAAAAGAAGCGTCAGGGTTTAATCTTCAAAACACTGAAAATATCGTTCGTTATTTTTGGCTCGGATTTTCTCTCAGTCATAAATACGGATGCCGAAAAGGTTCAGGACGTAGGCATAAACGAAAAAAATGGCCGCTGTGGCGAGCAGCGAGACGATCAGGCTGGGCCAGAACGCATAACCGGCTCGTAACATGATGGGGCAAATGACGAAGAAGGCCAGTGTCGGCAAATGTGCCCAGAACACATTGCCGAGCATGGCGGCGATGCGCTGGTTGTCTTTGGTTTCGATGTGGAGCCAGATCGCCGTGAGGAGTGAGGTCAGGGGAACGGAGAGCAAAATTGCACCGCTAAGCGGGGAGCGTTTGGAAAGTTCACTGGCGCTAGCGACGATAACTCCCGAAACGAGGGCTTTGAATATTGCAAACATGGCTTATATTTTCAAAACCCTGAAAATGTCCTTTGTGATACGGCGTTCGACAGATTGCATATCCTTGAGCGCAAGTTCGCTGAGCTTGCAGCCTTTTTTCTCCGCCATTTTGACGATGGTGCCCGTGATGTGATGCGCGTCGCGGAACGGCAGGCCAAGCTCCATCACCAGCCAGTCGGCCAGCGCCGTGGCGGTGGTATAGCCGTCCTCGGAATCCTGGAGCATTTTTGCGGTGTTGAACTTCGCCGAGCCGATCGCGCCGTTCATGACCTGAAGGCAGAGCTTGATCGTGTCGTAGGAATCGAACACGGGCGGTTTGTCTTCCTGCATGTCGCGGTTATAGGTGAGGGGCAGACCCTTCATGATGGTCATCATGCTGATGAGGTTTCCGGCCAGCCGCCCGGTTTTGCCGCGCACAAGCTCGGCTGAATCGGGGTTTTTCTTCTGCGGCATGATCGAGCTACCGGTGCTCCATTGATCGCTCAAGGAGACAAAGCCGAAACTGGGCGTTGACCAGATGATGATCTCCTCCGCCAGTCTTGAAAGATGCAGCCCGCACTGGGCGCAGGCGAAAAGAAATTCATTGGCGAAATCCCGCGCCGAGACGGCGTCCATGGTGTTTTGCATGGGCCGGTCAAAGCCCAGCTTTTTCGCGGTGAACTCGCGGTCGATGGGGAAGGGCGTTCCGGCCAGCGCGGCGGAACCCAGCGGGCATTTGTTGAGCCGTTTCGCACAATCCTCCAGCCGCGTTTTGTCGCGGTTGAGCATGTGCCAGTAGGCATCGAGGTGCCGCCCGAGCGTGACGGGTTGCGCGGGTTGCAAATGCGTATAGCCCGGCATGATGTGTTTGGCGTGCTTTTGCGAGAGCTTTTTGATCGTGGCCTGAAAACTCTCGATTTCAGAGATAAGGTCGCGGGCGGCATCGCGCACCCACATGCGGAAGGACGTGGCGACCTGATCGTTGCGGGAGCGCGCCGTGTGCAGCCGCCCGGCCGCATCGCCGATCAGCTCGCGCAGCCGCGCTTCGATATTCATATGAATGTCTTCAAATTCGGCCCGGAAGGGGAAAGTGCCGTTTTGCAGCTCTTTTTCTATTTTGCCCAGTCCGGAAACGATGGCGTCCGCATCCTTTTTTGAAAGGATTTTCTGCCGCCCCAGCATTTCGGCATGGGCCTTGGACAGGGCGATATCCTGCGGCCAGAGGCGTGAATCCACGTCGATGGATACGTTGATCTGCTGCATGATGTCGCTGGGGCGCGCATCGAAACGCCCGCCCCACATCTTGTTGCTTTTTTTGCTGTTTTTCGCTTTTGCCATGTCGACTGTTTTACCTCATAACGCCCTGAAAGGCCAGAAAGAAACGAGATAAAGTCATTCCGATCAGGAACGGCATATTTTCCCCTTTTCGTCATCCCCGCAAGCGGAGCGGCATAGCCGCAGCGCAGGCGGGGATCCAGCCCATTAACAAGGAGCGGCGCAAAGCGCCGCGCATAACTCCTGGATCCCCGTTCGGCGCTCGGCCTTGCGGCCTCGCTGGCCGGGGATGACGATGTCTTGGATTAATTGGGAAATGATTTAATAAACGGCCTTCTATTCCAGATAGAAATGCAGGGTCGAGACGACGCGCACGGTTTTGTAGCGCTCCTGCCGTTCCTGATAGGCGTTGTTGGAATCGCGGGGGAGGATTTCAAACATGCCCTGATACGCGTCCTTGATGCCGCCGACTTTCGCGCCGGAGTCGCTGGCGAATTGCTGGGCGCTTTCGCGGGCGTTCTTTGTGGCCTCTGCGATCATGTCCGGCTTGATGTCGTTAAGCTTTGTGAAGACGTATTCGGGCGTTCCGGTGGCGCTGTTGGGGTCGCGCATGACGGACACGCCCTGTTTCAACAGTTCACCGATATTCTGCGCTGCCTTGTCGACCGCCTCGACATTCACCGTGCGGACGATGACGTTTTCGGCAACGATGAAGCGCGAGCTTATGGCACCGTCGGAGCGGTATTGCTGTGCCAGCAGGTCGGTCACTTCGAGCTTGCGCGACACGATGTCGGCATCGGTCAGGCCCTGTGATTTCAGAAAGGCGATGGTTTTTTGCGTATTGGCCTCGACTTCTTTCTGGACGGCGGGGAGGTCGTCGCCCGTCGAGGCGTGCTTGATCGGCCAGATGACAAGATCGGCCTCGACATCCATCTGCGCCAGCCCCTTGACGGTCACGGAGCGGTCGAAGCTGCGGAAATGCGTCAGGCCGCCCGTGATGAAATGCCCGGCCGCCGCTATCCCCAGCGCCAGCAGGAACGCCGCCGGGAGGAGGATGCCGTTGTCGCATTTTTGTACAGTCATGGCGATTGTTTTAGGCGATTCATAGCATCAAGACCATAGGGATTATTTTTATTGACATAATATTAAATGATGTTGTAGCGTTCTGCCCATTCAACATAAGGAGAACTGCGTGCCCTTTAATTTAAGAGAGAATAATTTTCAGATTGATCGTGCCAAAGCATGGGCGCAGGACGAATTCGACAATGCAATTGATGTTTTTCTGTCAGGAGATATTTATAGAGCTGTTTTTAATGTTGTCTCGCAGGTGCCATATCAGAAACGTGCCGCTCAGAGTCTTATAACAACAGAATTGTTACCAGCTTTGGAAACGGTTGAGGCAGCTGAAGATTTATGGTGTGTCCTGAAGGATTTCGAACTTGTGTATCGTGAAGCAAACGCAGCCGTTGCCGTAATGGCCCAAGCCTACGCCATAGGCTTGGGGCAATATTGCCAAAATAATGTTGCCGGGTATACCGAATACGCCAACATGAAGAAAGACGAATTCACCCGTGAACACGGCTTTGTGCCGTATGTCGGGTAATTCTGTTTTCTGTAGCTGCTTGCATTCAGAATCCAGCACATCAAACACCGTCATTGCAC
>DIHF01000030.1 GCA_002420015.1 Micavibrio sp. UBA5703 | reverse complement strand
GGAAAAGCGCCTTTTTTATAGAGCCGCCGCAGGTGGTCGTTCAGGCGGTAGCGGGCGATGGTGAACATCCAGACCTTGAAAGGCCGGTCGGTGTCATAGGTATGTCCGGCGCGGTGGATGGACATTAAAATCTCCTGCACCACATCATCAACGTCCGCTGCCGCCAATCGCCGGGAAATAAATGCCTTCAGAATCGGCGTGATGGCCCGGAACAGCGCGGCGTACGCCTTTTTGTCGCCTTGCTGGGCAAGGCGCATCAATTCTTCAAGGGACTGTGCGTCATTCGTTCCGTTCACGTTAAAATCTTCATTCCTGTAACTTTTCCGTCCTCATACCGAATACCTGTATGCTAAAACGCATCTTGTAACATATTGGAAATACTGTGAATAAAAAAGTCTTAAAACGCTTTCTGCCTTTGGTTTTGATTGTCTTGCTGATCGGCGTGGCATGGACATCCGGGCTTATGGATATGGTCAATCTTGAAGCCGTCAAGGCGCAGCGCGGATATTTGCTGGATATGGTTTCGGCGCATCCGGTTTTGAGTGTGGCGGGATTCACCGCGCTCTATGCTGCCGCTGTCGCGCTGTCCCTGCCGATTGCCACGCTGCTGACCCTGCTGGGCGGGTTTTTGTTCGGGCGTTGGCTCGGCACGGCGGCTATTGTGATCGGCGCGACGGCGGGCGCGACGATCCTGTTCCTGATCGCCCGCAGCGCGGTAGGCGACAGCTTACGCGAAAAAGCCGGGCCGCTTTACAACAAGATTGCCGCCAACATGGAGAAAAATGCGACCTCCTATATGCTGTTCATGCGCCTTGTGCCGCTGTTTCCGTTTTTTCTTGTCAATATCGTTCCGGCCCTTTTTAACGTGCGCCTGCTGCCTTATGCCTTGACGACCTTTTTTGGCATCATTCCCGGCACGTTTGTTTACGCCAATGTCGGGCGGGAGCTGGGAACGATTGAATCTTTGAGCGATCTGGCCTCGCCGCAAACGCTGATAGCCTTTACGCTGCTGGGGTTGTTCGCGCTGATCCCGACGATTTACAAACAAATTAAAGGCCGCAAAAAAGTGGCCGCCGCCTTGCTCGGCGTTATGCTGGCCACCGCGCACCCCGCACAGGCCGGTGAAAATTACGACCGTTTTTTGTCGCTTTACGACGGTTTATTGCAAGCGTATGTCCGCCCGGCTGAAAAAGACGGCATTGCCTATAACGGCGTGGATTACGACGGCTGGGCCGCCGACTCCCGGCACAGGGAAGCTCTGAAACTGCTGCTGGTCGGGAACCCCGGTTCTTATGCGGGCGACGAAAAAACGGCGTTCTGGATCAATGCCTATAATTTCCTGACCATCGAACTGATCGTCCGCGAGGGTGAGCGCAAGAGTATCAAAAATCTCGGCGGCACGTTCACCAGCCCGTGGACGCGCCATGCCTGGCCGCTGGCCGGAATGGATTACACGCTGGATCATATCGAACATAAAATCCTGCGCCCGATAGGCGATGCGCGTATTCACTTCGCCATTAACTGCGCCTCCGTTTCCTGTCCCGACTTGCGGAGGGAAAGCTATAAGGCCGGTACGCTGGACCAGCAGTTGGATGAGCAAGTCAAAACGGCAATGGCGAACACCGGAAAAGTCATGCGTAAAGACGGTGATACGCTCTACGTCAGTAAAATATTCGACTGGTTTGCCGATGATTTCAAGCGCGGAGACGTCAAAGGCTGGCTTGGTGATTACGCGGGAATCGACCCAAACGCCAGCCTGAGATTCATGGATTACGACTGGTCATTAAACAAGGTGAATTAACATGACAAAAACGATAAAGGCAGATATCTGCATCATCGGCGCGGGATCAGGCGGATTGAGCGTTGCAGCAGGTACGGCGCAACTGGGGCTTAAAACCGTTCTTTTAGAACGTGCTGAGATGGGCGGAGATTGCCTGAATACCGGCTGCGTGCCATCCAAGGCGTTGTTGGCCGCCGCCAAGCGCGCGCAAATGCACCGCAAAGACGATATTAAGGGCATCAAGGCGCACGAGCCGGAGATCGATTTTGCCGCTGTCAAGGATCATGTATTCGATACGATTAAGGCCATTGAGCCTAACGACTCGCAGGAACGCTTCGAGAAACTGGGCGTGAACGTGATCCGCGAATCCGCACGCTTTATCGGGCCGGATACGGTACAGGCCGGGGATCATATCATCAAGGCACGATATTTTGTCATCGCCACGGGTTCGCACGCCGTTGTGCCACCTATTCCGGGATTGGATAAAGATAAAGCCTTCACGAATGAAACAATTTTTGGATTGCGCGGAAAGCCGGATCACTTGCTGGTTATCGGCGGCGGCCCCATCGGGATCGAAATGGCGCAGGCGCACCGGCGGCTGGGCTGCGGGGTTAGCGTGTTTGATATGGCTTCCATCCTGCCCCGTGACGATCAAAGAAATGTTGAGATTGTCCGCAAGGCTTTAGTAAAGGAAGGCGTGTCGTTGTATGAGCGCGTTTCAATCAAGGGCGTCAAACACACGCCCTCCGGCGTTATCCTGACCATCGAACATGACGGAAAAACGCAAGAAGTCGGCGGCTCGCATCTTCTGGTCGCGGCGGGCCGCGCGCCGAACACGGACGGGCTTGATCTTGAAAAAGCAGGTGTCAAATACGAAAAGCGCGGCATCACGGTCGATGAACATTTGCGTACTTCGAATAAAAAAATCTTCGCCATCGGCGATGTCTCCGGCGGGCCGCAATTCACGCATGTGGCGGGCTACCACGCGGGAATTATCATCCGGCAGGTCTGTTTCAAAATGTTCTGGGCAAAAACGGATTACAAGGCGTTGCCGTGGGTGACCTATACCGACCCGGAACTGGCGCAAGTTGGTCTGACCGAAGATGATGCGCGAAAAAAGCACGGGGACAGTATCAAGGTTGCCGAGTGGCATTTCGATGAAAATGACCGCGCCGTGGCCGAACGGACGACAAAAGGACAGATCCGCGTCGTGACCAACAAAACGGGGCTGATATTAGGCGCATCTATCGTTGGGCCAAGCGCGGGCGAGCTGATCGGCCTGTGGGCACTGGCCATTACAAACGGCATGGAAATCAGCGCTGTTACAAGCATGATCGCCCCTTATCCTACTTTGGGGGAAATCAGCAAGCGCGCCGCAGGGGCATGGTATACGCCCAGCCTGTTCAGCGATCAAACACGGCGTATTGTCCGGCTCTTGCAAAAATTGCCCTTTTGATCCATCAAGAACGAATGCAAGACATTCTCGCATATAAAGGCTGGATCGTTGCCGGGGCGTTTTTGCTCCTGTTCGGGCTTGAGCATATCCGCCCGGCCGTAAAGGCGGGGCTGCATCCCGTGAGGCGCATACTCAAAAACCTGTCGTTCTGGCCGGTCAATATCGGGCTGTCGCTGGCCGTCGTCCTGCCGGTCAGTTATTTCGCCGCGCAACATGCTCTTTGGACGCGGCCGGATGGGTTGTCAGGGCTATCCGGTCTTGCTTTCGATATCATCATGCTGGATCTGTTTATCTTCTGGTGGCACCGCGCCGTGCATGAAATTCCGTTTTTCTGGCGGTTTCACGAGGTGCATCACCTGGACGAGCATCTGGACACGACCTCAGCCATCCGCTTTCATTTCGGGGAAGTTTTCTTTTCCGCTTTCTTGCGCGCCGCCCTTGTCATCGTGCTGGCGATCCCGTTTTCATCCGTTGTGCTGTTTGAAACGATGGTGCTGGTTTTCACGTTCTTTCACCACTCCAATATCGCCCTGCCGCCACGTCTTGAAAGTGCCCTGTCGAAAATCATCGTCACCCCGTCCATTCACTGGGTGCATCATCACGCGATCCGCAAGGATACGGACTCCAACTACGGCACGATTTTCAGCTTCTGGGACAGGCTGTTCCGCACCCAAAGCCCGACCGAACGCTTCAAGACCATGAAGATCGGCGTGGAAGGCGGCAAGGATACCGGCTTCATACAGCTTTTGATAAAACCTTTCGTTCAGAAAAACAGGTAGTCCGATGCTTGACTCTTATATAAGGCCGATGATCGATCCGCCGCTAAATGCCGCTGCCGTCAGGCTGGCTAGAACAGGTGTGACCGCCAATACACTTACTGCCATCGGGCTTGGCTTTTCCCTTTGTGCGTTTGCCGCTCTTGCATTTCAGGCCTATGGATTGGCTATCCTGTTTGTCGTTATCAGCCGCCTTATGGACGGACTTGACGGGCCGCTGGCGCGCCAGTCGCAGGCGACCGATCTTGGCGGGTATTTCGACATCGTTAGCGATTTCATTTTTTATTCCGGCGTTGTGTTTTTCTTCGCCGTAGGGCGGCCCGAAGGGGCACTGTCCGCCGCCTTTCTTGTTTTCAGCTTCATGGGGACGGCAAGTTCGTTTCTGGCTTATGCCATCATCGCCGCCAAGCGCGGGATCAACCATGAAAAGCAGGGCCGTAAATCTTTTTTCTATTTGAAGGGCATCACGGAGGGAACGGAAACCATCTCCCTGCTGATCTTTATCTGTGTTTTCCCGGATATGTTTGCGTGGGCCGCGTACATATTCGGCGGCTTGTGCTGGCTGACCACGCTGGGCAGGACGGTGCAGGCAGTAAAGGATTTTAAACCCGTGTAAAAGATCTTCCGCTTTCATATCCCACGGAACGCAATCATATAAAAAACATGCATCAGGAATAATGACGGTGCCAGAACGCAGACCAGAAACCTGATGGCCGGGTTTTTGTGAATGTGCCACAAATAAACGGCCAGTGTCATAAGCCCCGCACCCTCAAACACGCTGATAATGTTGCCGTAATGCGCGGAATCCCAATATGAAACAGGACTTTCAAAGCGCCAGTCCGTAAAAGGCCAGAACTGCATATGCGCATCGTCATGATGGAAAGGGAAATCAAGCAGCAGGTGCGCCAGACCGGCCAGACAAAACGCCTTTAATACTGGATTTTTAAGGGCTATGGCCAGCCACAACATAAATGCCCCACAGGGGAAAAGAATGTCCCGCGCTGACCAGCGTTTGCCACAAGGGCGTAAAATAGGACACGTCGAAGATGGTATTGAGATCGCGCCCCAGCACAAATCGTTCCCACAGGATCAAGCTGTACAGCACGAGATCCGGCATAAAACCGCCGAGTAACGCCGCCGAATTAATCTTGCCGTCACCGGGTTTTCCGGCGACGGCAAGGCCGATCAGAATATGCGTTTATGTGTTCACATTTTAAAGTGTATCAGGCCGCTTTCTTCGCTGTCCATTCCACAGGCTTGAATGCTTCATCCAGCGGCGTTTTGGCAATATGGTTGGTATAGTTGGACAGCGTCTTCATTCCTACGCCCAGAATGACTTCAAGAAGTTGCGCCTGCGCGTAACCGGCATCAAGGAAATTCTTCACGGTATTTTCGGGCGGGTAGCCCCGTGTTTCCGCTATGCTTTGAGCCAAACGGCGCAGCGTTTCCAGTTTGTTGTCTTTAATGGGGGTATTTTCGCGCAGTGCCTTGATAACGTCCTCGGGAACGCCCTGCATCCCGGCGATCGCGCTGTGCGCGGCCATGCAGTAGCCGCAGTTATTGGCCAGACTGACCGCCAGAAGAACGATCTGTTTTTCCGTGGCGCTAAAAGAGGTTTCATCGAAAATTCCCGCCAATGTCATATAGGCTTTCAGGAGCGCGGGGGATTCCGCCATCGTGCCTAGAAGGTTTGGCACGAAACCGTATTTTTCCTTAGCCTTTTTCAGAGGGTCGGCAGCGGGCGCGGACGCGGTGTCTTCATTGTGGATTTTATAGGTCGTCATGGTTCCTCCTTGGTTGGTTGCCTTCTGTTATTCGCTGCCCGTGCTTCAATAGTTACATTTTGCAGGATCGTTTTATTCCGGAGGCGTGAACCGGATATCGCGGTAATAGCCTGTCGCTTTGCCGCTGCCATTGTCGCAATCCGTCATAACGGCCACGCCGTCGATCCGGGTGACATCCCGTCTAAAATAGCGTTTAAAGTCCTGGCGCACATCGCGGACTTCCTCAACCCAGACATCCTTGTCATCCGGCATGCCGGATTCCTGCGCGACCATGATCGCGCGTTTGGTATAGGCATTCGGCCAGGATTTTCCCTGCGGCTGCCTGTTGGCCCAAACATAGTCTACGGCATTGACATCCCAGGGCATCGCTCCTTTATAGACGACATAGACGCGGGCGGAATAATCGTCTCCTTCCTTGCTGACATCATCAAGACCGGCATGAATTCCGTCTATCTTCCACGACCAGCGCAGGATCGGCGTTTTCGTCAGATCCACATTCATGCGCCTGTAAAGCGCCGAGGCTGAGCCGTCGCAATGCGCCTTCAGGGCGAGGGTGGTTTCTTCAGGAATAAACTTGTAATACGTGTGGCCTTTAAATGATTCCTCCTGCCATAAGGAGCGTTCGGCAGGCAAGAACGTCCCGACGGAAACGCTATTGCCTGTTTCAGCCGCAGCCGGTGCCGCCATCGCCAGACACAGTGTCAGAATGACGAACGCCTTCATGGTTTTTTCAGAGTGAATTTCACATCAAGATCGCGCAGCAGATAAAGCGTGACGCAGGCCGCCAGCATCGGCCATGCGGCGAAGAATAGAAGATTTATGTCAGTGGTGTATTGTTTCCATGACGAGAATGTAGAAACGCCGTGGACGATCATCACAAAGCCGTAGGTGAACCGTTTCCAAAGCCCCAGGACAAATGCCAGAATAACCAACAATTCGGCAATGCCAATCGCCATCATGATGACGGGGGCTAGTCCACCTATGAAATAAAACTTCTCGTAGATATGCGTGGCATGGTCTGGCTGTATGAACTTATCCAGCGTCCACGCGAACATGACGATGAACACACCAAAACGCAAAAGGAACAGTGACCATTCGATTCTGTTTTTCTTATTCATCTTTTTTTCCTTTAACGCCCGCCATGCACGATGTTCACGGCTATTTGCGAAGGCGGGTAACAAGTGGATTCCCTGCAAGCCTGCACTTGCATCAACAGTCGCATTTTTGATTCATCAATGGGCTGTTCCGCCGTGACGGTGGCCGTGATTTTGGCTTTGCCTGTATAAACGCCGATCTCGCCCAGCGAAGTCGTGTAATTCTCTGCTTTCGGATAGGTGATGTTTACTTCTGACGGCTGATCGGTCTGAATATCCGCCGTCGTGGGAATGAGAAAATCAAGGCTGGCCGGGTTCGCGTTCAGGTGCCAGCCGTCTTCTATATCCACCGTGATCTCGACGATCTTTTTTGTGTCTGTGGACTGCTCGTGCAGGATATGCGTGTGGACTTTCACCTTATTTTTTGACTCTTCCTGCGCGGACGCAGCCGGAGAGGGTTGTGCCGCTGCTGTTCCCGCACGGGCAACAACGGGATCAAGCCACTTCTTATCCTCTGGTTCGTTCAGCCGCATCAGGGCATGGATCATATGGCCGTAGGAGTTGGTCTGCTCCAGAAAACCCTGCGAAAAGGCGCTAATCAGCCTTTCCGCCCGGTCTTTCCACTGTACGTCATCCGTGGCCCGGTACAGGTCAACGAACACATGCGCCATGACGGCGTTGTCGGAGGGCAGAGCGCCCGTATCCATGCCCTGCCTGATCCGTACGGGCAGCCTGTCGCTGCCGTCCGTCATGTAGTAGCTGCCAGTATCCTTGTCCAATAAGAACTGATCTGCCGTTTTTATTAGGGACAAGGCTTGATCTTTGTAATATTGATCGCCCGTAGCGCGGTAGAGCGTCATCAGCCCCTTGGCCAGCCAAGCATAATCATCCAGAAAGGCATCTTGATGCGGCTGGTCTTCTATATAGATGCGGGACAGTTTACCGTCTTTACCGCGCATATTGCCGAGAATAAACCGCGCCGCTTTTTCTGCCTGCCGGATATAGGCCGGATCATCAAGGATGCGTCCGGCATCGGCAAGTCCTGCGACCATCATGCCGTTCCACGCTACGACGATCTTGTCATCGCGCAGGGGCTTGTCCCGCTGCGACCGTGCGGCCAGCAGCTTTTCAAAAATGCCATCCAGCCTGTTCCAGTCCGCCTGATCTTTTATTTCTGTTTTTTGATACAGCACTTCGCCGTCCGGGTATTTATGGCCGGGGAAATGCGGCAGCGGCGCAAAATCATAGCGGGTGGTCAGGAAATCGTCATCCTCCGTGTCTAAAACCTGTTGCAGTTCGGTTTTGTTCCAGACATAAAAATCTCCTTCCACGGCATCGGTTTCGGCGTCCCATGCGCTGTAAAACGCGCCGTTGTCCGCAGTCATGTCACGCGCTACGAAATCCAGCAGCCGCGTCAGCCTCCGCTTGTATTCCGGCTTGTCGGTACGCTCATAGAGTTCCGCTAGAACGCTGGCCAACAAGCCCTGATTATAAAGCATCTTCTCAAAATGCGGCACTTTCCATTCCCGCTCGGTAGCGTAGCGGTGGAATCCGCCGCCGACATGGTCGTGAATGCCGCCTTGTATCATGTGCAGAGCCGTGTTCTCCACCATCGCCAGCGCTTGATCGTCGCTCGTTGCACTGGCGTAGTCGAGCAGGAACAGCAAATTAGGCTCCTGCGGGAACTTGGTGCCCGTGCCAAAGCCGCCATAGCGGCTGTCATAGCCCATTTTCAGGTTCGAGAAATATTCTCCAGAAATGCGGTCGGCAGGCATGCTGGCCAGCAACGGTTTTCCACCGGAAAAAAATTGCCGCAAATAGGCCGTGATCTGATCCGCCTGTTGTTCAAGCTGCGGACGCTTATTTGCCCAGAGGTCGGCAGTATTAGCCACCAGACGCATCCACTGATCTTTGGGCAGATAAGTCACGGCAAAAAATGGCTTGAGGTCGGGCGTCAGCAGCACATTGTTCGGCCAGCCGCCGCTGCCGGTCAGCATTTGCGTGGCGAACATATAGATTTCGTCGATGTCGGGGCGCACTTCGCGGTCAACCTTGATGCTGACAAAATTCTCGTTCATCGCCCTGGCGACATCCTCCTGCGAAAACACCTCGCGCTCCAGCACATGGCACCAGTAGCAGGTCGAATAGCCGATGCTGACAAGAATGGGCTTATTCTCGGCCTTCGCTTTTTCAAGCGCCTCATCGTCCCACGGATACCAGTCCACCGGGTTATGCGCGTGCTGCCGCAGATAGGGGCTGAAGGAACCGGCAAGGTGGTTTTGGCGAGGGGCTTCTCTTTTTACGGCGGTCATGCCTTGTCTCTCCTTTGGAATCAGCAAAATTGCGGTCACAACAATGGCAAGGCAGGCCAAAATCAAACTAACTTTCATAACAATATTCCCAAATGTTCGAAGACATTATACAGCATCTTCCTAAAGAGCGACCAGGCTTTAGGCTACGGCTTGAACGAGTAGGTCAGTATCAGTTTCAACCTGCCATCAGGCACGTTCTGATTCAGGCCGAAAAGGTAGCCGAGATCATATTTTACGCCCGTGCCTAGCTTGCCGCTGATTGCCGGGCCGATCTGGTACTTCTTGACATTATCGCCGCTAGTTTTTCCAAAATCTGCATAGAACTCACCGCCTGGCTCAAAAAGTGGGTCGAAACGGTACTTCGTTTTCCATGCGAGGTTGATGTCTGTCCCGCCCTTTGCGTTGTATCCCAACTCATTTTCAAAATTCACATTCGCAAAATGAGTGAATGAACCTGTATCTTTTGCGCCCAGAGCCGTAATTTCCAGTTTATCCGGCTTTGCATCGACAAGGGAAAATTTATAGTTGGCTTGCGCAGAAAGCCTGAGCCAGCCCTCACCCTCCTTGAGAAACTGATAACGATTGGAATACTCGATTCCGGTCCAGTCGAGATCGCCACTAGGGCCGGAAAAAACGGCCTTGGCTTCCATGCGCCAGCGGTCGGTCAAGCCGTAGTTTGTAACAAACTTATGAGTCTGTTGCCCATCTTGGCTTGGTTTTTCATCCCGATCATAACCGCCGCGGTATTCGACTTCGATCTGGCCTTTCGTGACATCTGGGGAGGAAACCTTGTTCGCAGCCTGCGCGGGAACGGCGGCTATAAGCCACAAACCAAGCGCTACTGCGGCAAGAGAAATCTTAAGGCGCGTTTTCCTGTCTTTTATTTTTGTAAAAATCTGGCTGGGCTCTGTCATGGTTGAGCTTCCTTTCGTTTGTTCCCACATAAAAACGGGGCTCACTTTGAACTTAACGTGCCAAGAACGCGCTCAATGGCCGTGATCTGATCTTCGATGTCGATGGCGCAGGAAGACATCACTTCCAGATTCCGATCTTCAAAAACATCGGCATTCGGGCACCGCATGCGCCATTCATTTATTTTGTGGTCACGATCCATCAAAAGATTTTCAATCTGCGGCCTAAACAAGCGCAGCATGTTGGTCACCCACAGATTGACCGGCCAGCTTGGCCAGGCGTGATCAATCTCGTAAAGGTCAAGCAGGCGAATAACGTCCTGCGCCTTATACCATGTTTCCTTTGTCACCCAGCGGTTGGTCGTGAACAGGTTGATCGGACTGCCGTAACCATCCATGCCGATGCCGACGATATGGCTGACCGGATCGGTTTCAGCCTTGCTGTCCGTGCGCGGATCAAGCAGCGCTGGCTTTATATCCTTCGGCATGCCCTTGGCGCGCAGGAAGGTGTGAAAATGCCCATGTTCAGTGTTGTGCATATAGCCCGGATCATCCAGTTTTGAGTGCGTGTGATAATAATATTGAGAATGACTTTGATGATCATGCACATCATCTTTGGGAAGATGATCCCATTCTTTGAAATCGCTGGTAAAACGGATCAGATCACTGACGACATTCTGTTGCGCGTTTCCGAGCACACGCTGACACTCCAGAACCATCGCTCCCGCATCCTGCATGGTTTGTAACGCGGGCCTGTCGAAACGGCTCATATCCGGCCCGGTATCATGCGCGATCTTTTGTCTTGTCTTCATTTTGGCGTCTTTCAAAAACGGGAACAAAATGGGGAGGCTGAGTTAAGAGCATGCCTCCCCATTCGCTTATCAGTAGGCGTGACCGCTGCACGGATTTTTACCCGCACAAGGATTTTTACCGGCGCAAGGATTCTTGCCCGAACAGGGAGAGGCATGCTTGGCCATACAGGGGTTCTTGCCCATGCACGGGTTTCTGCCGCCGCACATCATGGAACAAGCCGACAGGGCTGTAGCGGCAACCAAGCTCAGAACGGCGGCGGTTTTTCTGAATCCTCTTTTTTCACGGACGTTGTTCAGGATAATTTTACTTTTCATAGGATATTCCTTTCATGTCTGCAGATCGTTAAGGGGTTAAGACTTTTGCGTGAGCGGTTCATCTGCACACGCGATCAGTAATTCTCTTAAACGCAAGAACTGGTTACATAGACATAATGCATTCTGTCGCTGTGCTCCCTGTAACTTTCTTTTGATGTGAGCCGAATACCTTTGTTGTCTGCAACTTCGAAAACATCAAAGGAGAATGAACATGAAAACCATCACCCGCGACCAGATCAAGCAGCACCTCGACAAAGGCGACAAAATCGCTCTGGTTGAGGCTCTGCCTGAAAAATACTATGAGGACGGACATTTGCCCGGCGCCATCCAGCTTCTGCCGGATCAGGTCAAAACGAGCGCTGCCGCGCTTTTTCCAGACAAACACCAGTTGATTGTCACCTATTGCGCCAACACCGCCTGCCAGAACTCAAAACACGCGGCAGACGCTCTGGTCAGTCTTGGCTACAAAAATGTCGCCGAGTATGTGGAAGGCAAGCAGGACTGGATGGAAGCTGGCCTGCCAATTGAAAAAGGCGCCTGTTGTCCATCCACGAAAGCGAAAAAAGTCGCAAGCTCAGGCGGCTGCTGCGGCTAAGAGTATAAACCAAGAGATACCAGAGGGCATTTGCAATCCTTGCTCTCTGGTATTTTCGAGGGAATGATGAATTTGGACATAACCCCTTCAAGTCAAAATGCCAAACTTTCCGCTGCTTCAATTATTGGCGCTGTCTTCGGATTTTCTCTGATAATCGGCGCGGTCATGCTGGGCACCTCCAATTACCGCGCCTTCTTCAGTGTCGAGGGATTTGCGATAGTGGTCGGGGGAACGCTGGCCGTTGCTTTTATGAGTTCGGAGGCTTCAGATGTTTTTACCGCGTTGAAGTCAATAGCCTTGATGTTCAGGCAGCAAGAGGCAACACATAAAAACTTGCAGAATGAGCTGGTTGATATCATTGCGTGGGCGCGGCTCGTTCAGGAAAAAGGAATGCGCGGCCTTGAAGATGAAATTGGCAAAAAAATCGCAGACCCGTTTGTGAAGTACGGGCTTGAGATGGTCGTAAGCAATTATACGCCGGATGAAGTTCGCGCAATGATGGAAACGACGGCGGAGTCCACTTACGAACGTGATACGGTTCCTGCCACGATATTCATGGCAATGGCCAGCCATGCCCCGGCCTTCGGCATGGTTGGTACATTGATTGGCATGGTTACTTTGCTACGAAGCATTGGGGATGATATGAATCTGATCGCTGCGGCGCTTGCGGTGTGTCTTTTGGCAACACTTTATGGCGTTGTTACGGCGCGACTGCTTTATATGCCTGCCGCCTCAAAAGTGATGCAAAAACAGGAGGGTCTTCGCTTTCGCAACGGTCTTATCGCAGAGGGAATGGCTCTGCTCGTTGCCAATAAATCGCCCCGCTATATACAGGACCGGCTCAACAGCTATCTGATGCCGGAAAAGCATCATGACATGGATATTCGAAAATTAGATCATATAATAACTGGCTAGAAATTCCTGATTTCTTTAAAATTACCTTGCTGGAAAACTGTGGATCACGCCATCAGGATGGAACGCCTTGAAGGCAAAGGCGAAAGTCGTGTTGTAGGAAATATCTTCATATCCGCTTGTCGTTTTCTTTTGTACCGCGATAAAACCTATATCACGCCCCTGATCGATACGGCCCGCATCGAGCGCCGAATTCATGCCTTCGTACCATTCAAGGCGCAGATCGTCATGCTCTATAACGCCAGCATTTCTTAAATCATCCAGCAGCCAGGCGTCTTTTTCAACTGCGACAACGTAAGACAGCGGCTGACCCGGCCCGTCATAGTGCCCCCTGTACAGGAAGGGATTTTCAGCACTGTCATATTTCACATACGGGTTTTCGCCGTAGTGCCTAGCATTGCCGTTACCGGCAACAAGCACTTTTCCGTTCGGATAGCTGGCTTTGAATGCCGAAAAAGGAATGACGCGGGCAGGCAGGCGCTTTAATTCCATGCCGGTCATCGCGCCTACGATGCCGCGCCCGACGAATTGCTGCCACCAGCTTTCGGTTTGGCGGTCATACATGATCATGTCCGAATGACGCAGCTTGCCCGACACGCCAAAATCCAGCACTTTCCCGTTCACGCGCCGGTCGAAAACAACGGCGGCATTGCAGAGCGGGCAATACGTCACCGTCACTGGAACGCCGCCAATCGTATCGTTGGCGATTTCATGCCACATCAGGATGCGCAAAGGATAGGCTTTGGCTTCTTCGTTGATTTTCAGGACGATCACGGGTTCCTGACCGCCCAGATCGTTAACCCCGGAAACATCCTTGAATTGCGGGGCATCAATCGCCGGAATACCGTCTTTCGGCGGGCCGCCGGACATGATTTCGGAAAAATCAACGCTCGTTTTGTCGAAATCCGTGCGCGGCCATTCCCGCTTCCAATCGGCAGGCGCTTGCCCGGCGAAGGCAATCGCGCTAAATAAGGCCATAGACACCAGAAAAAGCACGATAAAAGTAACTTTCATACCCTGAAATTCGAATACCGTGATGAAAGAGTTACAAAATCCGGAAATAATAAATCCTATGAACCTGTTCCTTGAAAAAACAAGCTTCTGGCTGGCGCGGTACCTGCAAAAGGAGCTGCCTGATTACAAACCATCATCAACGACCGATATTGCCAATCTCAAAGCCTGCTTGCGCCCCGGTGATATTTTATTGGTTGAAGGCAATCTCCGGGTCAGCGTTGCCATCAAATACCTGACTCAATCCACATGGTCGCATGCGGCGTTCTACGCTGG
Organism: Micavibrio sp. UBA5703; assembly: GCA_002420015.1. GTDB lineage: Bacteria > Pseudomonadota > Alphaproteobacteria > Micavibrionales > Micavibrionaceae > UBA5701. The sequence continues at coordinate 14,423 of DIHF01000030.1, read as the reverse complement.
GCCTCTTGATAATGCCGATGACCCGCCTTGTCTGATTGAGGCCGATGTCATTGAGGGCGTGCGGGCCGTGCCGCTATCAAAATATGCGAGGCAGCATACACGTATCTGCCGCCCGGTAAATTTAAGCGATGAGGACGGGGAAAAACTCGTATCCTTCATGACCGGCAAACTCGGCATGCATTACGATATCAAGAACGCCATCGATCTTTTGCGCTATCTCTTGCCGCAGCCACCCGTACCGGTACGCTGGCGGCGGCGTATGCTGGCGCTGGGCAGCGGCGATCCGACACGGGCGATTTGTTCGACGCTGATCGCGCAGGCATTTCAATCGATCCGCTACCCGATCCTGCCGGAGATAAAGATAAAAGAAGACTGCAAGGATGGCGGAGATTGCGCGCAGGCGGAAATCATGCATATCCGGCACCATAGTTTGTTCACGCCGCGCGACTTCGACATCTCGCCTTATTTTCAAGTCGTCAAACCGACGCTGGAAGCGGGGTTCGATTATAAAAACATTGAGTGGGAAAGAACGCCCTGATTTTACCCCGCACAGCAGGACAGTTTTTTTACGTCTTTGTTAAAAGTCTGTGCAGCGAGTTTCAAGCCTTCCACGCCCGTCAGATAGGGGAAGATGGTGTTTGCCAGCTCTTCCGTGGTCATGTTCGCTTTCAGGGCCAGAACCATCGTCTGGACAATCTCGCCGCCATCCGGGGCCAGTATATGAGCACCAAGCAGTCTATCGGTTTTCTTGTCCGCCACCAGCTTGATAAGTCCCCGTGTATCTCTTGCAGCAATATAGCGTGGTACATGGTCGAGTGTGATAATACTGGTTTTTACATCATGGCCTTTGGTTTTGGCCTGTGCTTCCGTCAGCCCTACCATTGCTGTCTGCGGGTCGGAAAAAACAACGGCGGGCATGGCTGCGTTGCTATAAGCATGTTTGTTGCTTTCCAGCGCGTTCTTGGCCGCCAGCTTGCCGCCGTAGGCCGCCATATAAACAAACATATCCTGTCCGGTAACATCTCCGGCAGCGTAAATATCGGGGTTTGAAGATTGCATATATTCATTGATTTCAATGCCGCCGTTTTTGAGCAACTTGATCCCTGCTTTGCCTGCGTCCAGAGCAGACGTATTGGCCTTACGGCCTGCTGCGACCAGAAGTTTTTCAGCCGTAATAACTTTATCAACCGCCTTAGTGTCGCAGTGACCAGCACTATCACAGCTAAGACTTTCACAGGTTAGCTTAATACCTTCGGAGAACGGTTCAATTTTCTGGTATCCTATGCCTGTACAGACCGTTAGGCCTTCGGCTTCCAGATACATTTTCAACGCGGCGCTGATTTCAGGCTCGGCTTCGGGCAGCAGGCGTGAGCGGCAGCAGATCGTCACTTTTACTCCGGCACGGGCGAACATCTGCCCCAATTCAACACCGATGACACCGCCGCCGATCACCAGTAATGATTTTGGCAGCGTTTCAAGTTCAAGGGCGGAGGTACTGTCCAGCGCGGGTACGCTTTGAATGCCGTTGATCGGTGGCAATACGGAAGACGAGCCGGTGGCAATGACAATCTTTTTCGGATGATAGAAAACGCCGTCAATATCAACTTCCGTCCCGTTGCCGGTAAAACGGGCCTTGTTCTTCATATCGACATAGGAGATATTCGGGTATGAGGGCAAAACATCCTCATATTTGGCTTTGCGCAACTCATCGACAAGGCTTTGCTTTTGGGCAACCAGCGCTTTCCAGTTGAAAACTTCAGCCGTTCCCTTTACTCCGTCAAACCGTTTGGCTGCGTTCGCATGATGAACCGCTTCCATAGCCCGTATCATGGTCTTTGAAGGAATGCAGCCGACATTGACGCAGGTGCCACCGATGGTACCGTTTTCCGCGATCACCACGCGGACGCCGCTTTCCGCTGCTGTGATGGCTGCGGAAAATGCAGCAGACCCGCCGCCAATGACGAGCAGGTCGGGCGTCGTGTTCTCTTTTTTTCCGTTATCGCAGGACTCTTTCGTTCCACAGCAATCAGACATTTCCTAGCTTTCCTTCCGTTTAGTTTTGCATTCTTTTCCGGTTGCGCATTGTTGTTTTTTCCACAGCGCGTAGCCTGCCAGCCCTATAAAGAAAACCAGCGCAGGCAGAAGAACATAATCAAGGTAGCCCGTTAAGGCGGATAGACCGACAATACCCAAAAGCACGATCAGAACAGGCGTAAAGCAGCATAGCGCCAATATAACGGTTCCGAATATGCCCAGCCTGACGAGTAAACGATCATTCATATTTTTCTCACTTTTCTTTAACAGTGACCCGTTTCACTGTTCTCACAAGGGGTTTTGGCTATGCTTGACGGATAACCCTTGTTTTTCAGGGCTTCGAGCAGCGCATCGATATTCGTCTTGTTTTCATCAAACGTCACCGTGGCGCTTTTTGTCTCAAAGGATGATTCAGCTTCGCTCACGCCGTCTATCGCACTCAAAGTCTTTTTAACAATGAACGGGCAAGACGCGCAGGTCATGCCGGGAACATCTAAGGTTACGGTTTTAAACGACGCAGGTCTCGTCTCAGAGCTGACAGAGACTGCCTCCGAACTTTGCGGTGAAGCCGCTCCTGCGCCTTGAAAACCAAAAGCGCCACAACACAGCACCAGTAGGACGGCTACTACCGCTAATAGAGCAACCATGTATTTGTCTTTCATGTTTCTTCTCCTTTTCTACCCAATCCATTCCAGCAAAGACGGCGCGATATACGGCCACACGGCGGCAAGGCCGACCAGAACCGCCGCCGACCACAAAGCAATTTTATTGATCCGGTCTGAATCAGGCCGGGCGCAAAAGCTGCCTTCGGCGCATTCTTCGGCTTTCGGCTTGCTGTAAACCTTGTAAAAACCGATGGACAGAAAAATCACTGCCGCACCAATAAAGAATGGCTTGTAAGGCTCCAATGCCGTTAAATTACCGATCCATGCGCCGCCGATTCCCAGCGCGAACAAGACAAGCGGCAAAATGCAGCAGGCGGACGCGCCCAGTGCCGCTATAATGCCGCCAAAGGTCAGAAAATTTTTTGTTGTTCCAGATTTCATCTTTTTTCCCTTATATTTTTAGTCTATCATCTGTAGTCGCTACAGATACAAGCGCTAATTTGAAATTCGGTGAAAAGATGAAAAAAGTTACACAAACCAAGCCATTAACGATAGGCAGCCTGTCAAAAAAAACAGGCGTAAATATTGAAACAATCCGTTATTACGAGAAAATCGGTATCATGCCGAAACCACAGCGCAGTGATGGTGGCAACCGGCTTTATGATGAAGGCCAGTTCAAGCGCCTGAATTTTATCCGCCGCAGCCGTGAACTCGGGTTCAGCCTTGACGAAATCCGCGAAATGCTGCGCCTTGTCGATGAGAAGGATTTCACCTGCGCCGAGATCGCGGCCATCAGCCAGCATCATCTTGACGATATAAAACTGAAAATCAAAGACCTGCGCAAAATCGAACGCCACATGAAAAATATGCTCTCACAATGCAGCCGGAAAGAAACGCCGGATTGCGCCATTCTCGATATTTTGTTTCAGAATTGACTCTGGGTTCATTTTAGTGTGGTACCTCTTGCCCTTGGCCGAAGACCTGGGATTTTTTAAAGCAAGGATTCTTAAATATCCTTGAAGCGCAGCCGCAAGGCATTCATAACGACACTGACCGAACTGAAGGACATCGCCGCCGCTGCGATGATGGGGCTGAGAAGAATGCCGAAGACAGGATACAGGACACCTGCTGCGATTGGCACACCTGCCGCATTATAGACGAAGGCGAAAAACAGGTTCTGCCGGATATTCTCCATGGTCGCCTGCGACAAGCGGCGGGCTTTGACGATTCCGTTTAGATCGCCTTTCAGCAACGTCACGCCTGCGCTTTCCATCGCCACATCCGTGCCTGTGCCCATCGCAATTCCGACATCGGCAGCGGCAAGAGCAGGAGCATCATTCGTACCGTCCCCGGCCATAGCGACCACGCGGCCTTTATCCCGAAAATTTTTCACGATCCTCCCTTTGTCTTCGGGCAGGATTTCCGCCTCGACCTCGTCTATTCCCAGTCTGCGGGCGACGGCCCGCGCGGTGGTTTCGTTATCACCGGTCAGCATGACGATGCGAAAGCCCAGGTTTTTAAGGTCTTTCAAAGCCTGCGGCGTGGTTTCCTTGACGGGGTCGGCAATCGCCAGCAATCCGGCGGGTTTGCCGTCCACGGCCATGAAAATGACCGTCGCGCCATCACGGCGCAGTCTGTTAGCATCTTCCGTCAGGGCTGAAACATCGATTTTCAAATTTTCCATCAGTTTGATATTGCCAAGCGCGGCGGCACGGTTTCCGATCCTGCCCGTGACACCCTTGCCGGTGGGGGAGTCAAAATCATCCGCTCTTTCAAGAGCCAGATTTTCCTTTCGCGCCGCTGTGACGATGGCGCTGGCCAGAGGGTGTTCGCTTCCCTGTTCGAGGCTGGCTGCCAGCCGGAGCAGCTCGTTTTCGTTCAAGGCATCGCAGGGAACGATAGCTGTGACTGCCGGCTTGCCTTCGGTCAGCGTGCCGGTTTTATCGACCACCAGCGTATCCACTTTTTCCATGCGCTCCAACGCCTCGGCGTTCTTAATCAACACGCCGCTTTGCGCGCCACGGCCAACCCCGACCATGATCGACATCGGCGTGGCCAGCCCCAAAGCGCACGGACAGGCAATGATCAAAACGCTCACGGCGGCGATCAGCGCATAGCCCATCGTCGGAGCCGGGCCGTAGATCGACCAGATGACAAAAGAGATAGCAGCAATCAGGATAACGGCAGGCACAAACCACCCCGCGACCAGATCGGCAAGCTTCTGGATCGGGGCGCGGCTGCGCTGGGCTTCCGCGACCATGCGGACGATGCGGGAAAGAACGGTGTCCTGCCTGATCTTTTCAGCCCTCATGATAAAGCTGCCGGTCTGGTTGATCGTGCCGCCGATGACCGGGGAGCCTTTTTCCTTCGTCACGGGCATGGATTCCCCCGTAATCATGGATTCATCGACGGCGCTGCGGCCTTCCATGACAGTCCCGTCAACGGGTACTTTGTCGCCGGGGCGGACGCGCAGAAGATCGCCCGCCTGAACCCGGTCGAGACTTATTTCCTCGTCGCCCCGGTCCGTTATACGCCATGCCCTGTCGGGGGCCAGATTCAGCAAGGCGCGGATCGCGCCGCCGGTTTGCTCACGCGCCCGCAACTCCAGAACCTGCCCCAGAAGGACAAGGGTGGTTATGACGGCGGCGGCCTCAAAATAAACCGGAACGGCGCCATCCTTGCGGAAGGCGTCGGGAAATATGCCGGGAAAGACCGTGGCGGCGACGCTGTAAATCCAGGCCACACCCGTTCCCATTGCGATTAGTGTGAACATATTCAGGTTCCGGCTGACGATGGAAATCCAGCCCCGGTGAAAAAACGGCCATCCGGCCCATAAAACAACGGGCGTGGCCAGGAAAAACTGAATCCAGCCGGAGAGCGACGGCGAAACAACATGGCGCAACCCCAGTAAATGCCCGCCCATTTCCAAAGCTGCCACGGGCAATGTCAGAACAAGCGCAATCCAGAACCGTTTGGCCATGTCGGCCAGTTCCCGATTTTCACTTTCGTCTCCCGTCGCTGTTTCCGGCTCCAGCGCCATGCCGCAAACGGGGCATGACCCCGGCCCGATTTGCCGGATCTGCGGATGCATGGGGCAGGTGTAAATCACGCCGCCATCATTGGCGGCAACAGGCTTTTGCTCCTTGCCATGATCATGCCCATCGTGGCAGCAATGCGTTTTTTGGCTTTTCATTCTTCTTCGCCATTTCTGTGACCGCCATGCCCGGCGTGGCCATGACCGAAAATATGCATCAGCGGGCAGGCCAACAAAAACAGGTACGGCAGAGCCACCGCCAGATGCTCCCGGTGGGCAGTCAGAAGATAGTAACTTATCCCTGCCAGAACGAGAATAAAGACAATACCCTTCCATGACAGAAAATGGCACATCATACCTTTGTGTTCACATTTTTCATCGTGTTTCATTGCGGTCATCCTCGTTGGTTTGGGGTCTTTGGTATCATATATAACGCATAAAGAACCGGGATCAAAACAAGCGTTAAAATCGTGGTTGAAACCATCCCGCCGACCATCGGCAGGGCAATTCTCCTCATAACGTCCGATCCCGGCCCTTCGGTCAGGAAAATCGGAATCAGGCCAAGAATGATGACGGATACGGTCATCAATTTGGGCCGTACCCTCTGCACCGCACCGTGTTTGATATTTTCAATCAAGGCGGCATGATCGGCGGGCGGATGGTCGCGCATTTGATGGTCGATATAAATTAGCATAACAATGGCTGTTTCCACGGCAATCCCGGCCAGCGCGATAAAGCCGACTGCCACCGCCACCGACATATTGTACCCTGCCAGCCAGACCCACCAGAACCCGCCCGTCACGCCGAACGGCACGGCCAGCATAATCAAAAGCGTTCTATCCCACCGCCCGAAATGCAAGTAAAGCAGCGTCAGGATAATCAGCAGCGTTGCGGGAATAGCGATAGACAAACGCGCATTGGCTTCCTGCATCTGCTCAAACTGCCCGGAGAGTTTCAGGCTGTAACCGGCAGGGAGCTTCATAGCTTTCAGCTTCGCCTGCAAATCCGCGATATAGCCGCCTATATCCCTGTCCTGAATATCCACAAACACCCATCCTTGCAATCTTGCATCCTCGGACGTAATCATGGCTGGGCCTTCCGCCACGCGGATTGCGGCAAGGTTGGCAAGCGGAATAGACGCGCCGGATGATGAGGGCACCAGAACATCGTCAAGGTCGCTTAACTGTTCGCGGTACGGCCTATCGTAACGCAGCATGATCGGATAGCGTTCCCGGCCTTCAACGGCCTCGCTTAACTGCATCCCACCGAGCGCGGTTTGAATGACCGTCTGCACGGTTGCAAGGTCGATTCCATAGCGAGCCATCCGGTCGCGGTCAGGGACGATTTCAATATATTTGCCGCCTTGTACCCGGTCAGCAATTGCGCTGCGCGTTCCCGGCACTTGCCGCGCCAGTTGCTCAACGTCTTTCGCAAGCCCATCAATGACATTCAAATCAGGCCCGGCAATCTTGATGCCGACCGGCGTTCGGATTCCGGTCGTGAGCATGTCGATACGGATTTTAATGGGATAACCCCATATATTCCGCAAGCCGGGCAGGTTGACGCTTTGATTCATGTCTGCGATCAATTTATCCGGCGTCATGCCGTGCCGCCATTGGTCACGGGGTTTCAATTCCACCCATGTTTCGATCATGTTGAGCGGCGCAGGATCGGTCGCGGAGTTGGAGCGCCCGGCTTTGCCGAACGCCAGCGCCACTTCCGGCACCGTCATAAGCTGGCGGTTTGTCACTTGCAGGATTTCCCGCATGGTTGAAGGCGATGCGCCCGGCAGAGCCATCGGCATATAAAGCAGGCTGCCTTCATAGAGCGGGGGCATGAATTCGGAACCCAAACGGCTGACAGGCAACGCCGTACTGATCAATACAGCCAAGGCTAACAACACCGTCGCTTTTGGGAATGTGAGGGCCATATTCAAAACCGGCTTGTACAGGCGAATGAAAAAGCGATTGATGATATTTTCATCCTCGCGCTTTATCTTGCCGCGCACAAACCACAACATAAGCACCGGCACTAGCGTTACGGACAAGAGCGCCGCCGCCGCCATTGCGTAGGTCTTGGTATAGGCCAGAGGCGCAAATAATTTGTGAGATTGCCCTGTCAGCGCAAAAACAGGCAAAAAAGACACTGTGATAATGAGCAGCGAAAAGAACAAGCCCGGCCCGACTTCTTTTGCCGCCTGCAAAAGCGCTGCCTGCCGTTCTTCCTTTGGCGCATCGGGAGCAAGGTCTGATAGCTTTCGGTGTGCGTTTTCCACCATGACGATGGAGGCATCTACCATTGCGCCTATCGCAATCGCAATGCCGCCCAGCGACATGATATTGGCGGTTATGCCTTGCGTCCCCATGATGATGAACGCGGCCAGAATGCCCAGCGGCAGCGTGATGATGGCGACAAAGGCGCTGCGGACATGCAGCAGGAAGATGAACGTCACCAGCGCCACCATGAGGCTTTCTTCCAGCAGCTTGCCTTTCAGGTAATCGACCGAGCCTTCAATCAATTTGCTGCGGTCATAAACCGCGACCAGTTCCACGCCTGCGGGCAAACCCTGCTTTATGAATTCAATCCGTTCCTTGACGTTTTGAATGACGGTTTCGGCGTTTGCACCGGGCCGCATGACGACGAAGCCGCCGACAGCCTCGCCTTCGCCGTTCAGTTCGGTAATGCCGCGCCGTATTGCTGGGCCTTCCACCACGCGGGCAACATCCCCTATGGTTACAGGCGTACCGTCGCTGCCGGCTTTCAAAACGACTTTCTCTAAATCCGCCACGCTTTTCACATAGCCGAAAGACCGGATCATATATTCGGTTTCCGCCATCTCCAGGGTACGCCCGCCTGTTTCCTGATTGGCGGCGCGCACCGCTTCGATCAAGCGGGGCAGGGGGATATTATAGGCGTGCAGATCATGCGGCTTGACCAGCACCTGATATTCTTTTACGAAGCCGCCGACGCTTGCGATTTCTGCCACACCCTTGACGGTCGCCAGTTCAAAGCGCACAAACCAGTCCTGCAGGGAGCGCAATTCCTGCAAATCGTGTTTTCCGGTGCGGTCGATCAAAGCGTACTGGAATACCCATCCCACGCCAGTCGCATCCGGCCCTAATTGCGGGCGTACGCCTTCGGGCAACTGCCCGGCGACTTGCGACAGAGCTTCCAGAACCCGGCTGCGCGCCCAATACATATCCACGCCATCTTCAAACACAATGTAAATGAAACTATCGCCAAACATGGAAAAGCCGCGCACGGCCTTTGTTCTCGGCAAACTTAGCATGCGGGTGGACAACGGAAAGGTGACTTGATCCTCGACGATCTGCGGCGCTTGCCCCGGCCAGTCAGTGCGGACAATAACTTGCGTATCTGAAAGATCGGGAATCGCATCCAGCGGCGTATTGCGAACGGCGATTACGCCCGCTGCCAGGAGCGCCAGTGCGCCCAGCACGACAAAAAACCTGTTCGCCGCCGACCAGTCTATGATTCGGGCGGCAAGGGATTGCGCGGGGTCGCGCGGCATATCACTTTGCATGATCGGCCTCCATATTGTTCATGCCACCGCGCAAATTGCTTTCCGCGTCGATCATAAACTGCCCGGAGGTGACAATGGATTGCCCGTCTTTCAAGCCCGATATGATTTCAGTCAGGCCGTGCGACGTTATGCCGGTTTCGACCTTGACAGGCTGGAACGCGCCCTTGCCGATATCCTCGATCACATGACCGCCATCCTTGCCGTATAAAATGGCCTCTGCCGGAACCGCAAGCCGTTTCTGGCTGTCTGTTTCGAACATGACGTTGACGATGCTGCCGGTTTTCAGTTTTCCGTCCACATTGTCCACGACAAGCCGCACCATGCCTTTGCGGCTTTCAATGTCGGTTATTGGATAAATATAATCCGTGACTGCATTAAGATTTTCGCCGGTTTCATCGACCGTCACCACTGCGGGCGTTCCTGCGGATATGAATTGCAAATCCTTGACCGGGACATGCGCCTGCACCCATACTTTCGAGAAATCCTGCAAGGAAAGGATTACGCCGCCTTGCTCGATATACGCTCCCTTGCGGACGTTCAGCGCCGTCACTGTGCCGTCGGCAGACGCGTAAAAAGGCGTTTGTTCCATGAAGCGGCCTTTCGCTTTCAGCTCGGCAATCGACTTGTCGTCCATGCCGTAAAGATGCAGCCGCTGTTCAGAGTTTCCAACGGTCCGGCTGCCGATCAGGTAGTCTGATTGCGCCGTCATCAGGTCGGGACTGTAGAAAGTGAACAGCAGATCACCTTTCTTTACCGTGTCGCCCACGGCATCTGTCTTTAAATCGACAACCCATCCCGCCGTACGGACGGCGACCGTGTATTCCTTCCGCGTGCTGGGAACGATGTTGCCAAAGGCATGGATGGATTTACCGAATTCCCGCATTTGCGCGGGCGCGGTTTTAACGCCGAGTGCCTGCCGGTAGGAGGAATCAATCTGAATGGTATTATTCCCGCTGCCCGTCTCATCTTCATAGAAAGGCACCAAATCCATGTCCATGTAAGGAGATTTACCGGACTTGTCGAATTTCTGGCCTGGCACCATCGGGTCGTACCAGTAAAGTATTTTCCGGCCCCCCTCATCCGCTGCCAGAATGGGTGGCGCGAAAGCCAGAAACAGCAAAACAAAGAATAACATACGCATGACAAAGCTCCTTTTTCAGCTTGATGAACTCAAAAGCGAAAAAAGGCAGCCTATTCGCGGAAACGCTGCGTGGTCAGGAGAATGGAGGGCTGTGTTTCAGAAAGGCCCGGCCAATCGGGCGGCGGGCCGCGCACGGCATTGGCTCCGGTGGGCGTATAGCTGTATTCCGGCACCGCCGCCACCCATGCTACAAAGAAAACCTTACTGCCCAAATCCGGCTTTTCAAGGCTAGCATGATCGGCGCTAAACAGGTCTGTTTTTGAACAATCCTTGAAAAAGATGTGGTCGCCGTCAGGAGCTTTCTTCTGATCAACCATCCCCATGCCCTTGCAATCGGGCATGTCCGGCATGGCAACTTGCGTTGCCTGCGCCTTGGCCATGCCCAAAACCGGGCCACACGCCAGACCGGGCATGATCATCAGGAGCGTAAGCAGCTGAATCAGAAGCTTTCTCATATAACCTACGTTACACTATCTGCTTAAATAAACTATAAATTTTGCGTTGCGACCGTTTCGCTTGCCTATATATAGCGTCCGAAAACTGGTTAACAACGCGTTTTCTTCAACCGCCTGAAAACAAATAAAAATTTCACCTCACTAGGTCGTGTCGCCAATTATCGGACCGATAATTTTCTGGATTCACACAAGAATCAGATTGTGATTCACTGTTTATGGCCACGGGAGGGGGTGGGTCAGTCCCACTGCACCTTTCTTAGAGTGATAATGTATCTTATGAAAAATAATGGATAATTTTTATTATTTATCAATTAGTTATATAACCATTAAAATATTCAATATGTCTAATGTTAATAACATCCATCAAACTCCTGTCACTCTTTTCTTTTGATGTTGCCAGCAATCATTTTCATGAATCTGAGAGCATCTTTTCGATCTTTTGCGGACAAGGCGGCATAATACTGCAGGAGCCGCTCCTGATCCTTGCTTAGAGCAGACTGTTTTTTAACTTTGATCGTAGATTTTTTGTTTTTAGAATTTTTTGCGGCCATGGCGTTCACATTAGTGAATTGTTCGACGGATTTTTCGAGGTTCCTGCTTAACAAACCCTTCTGCTGCAGGTACGTTCCGTTCTTCGAGATTGATAGATATATCGCTATCTTCTACGGTGCCGGCTATTTCAGCCAGGCCAATTTCTTCTTTATCGCGGTCTTTCATAAAATCCTCCTAAAGCAAAACCACCACGCCTGCTTTCAAGCGTGGTGGCCGGAGGTTGATTTGACCGCTAAAAAACAGCCGCGACGACCTTTAAGCCGAGGCTCTGGACATACGCCGTCGCCCCCCGGCCGTAAGCCAGGAAGCGACGAATATCGTTTCGTCAGACGTTTCTAGCGGGCCAATCACAGCCCGGCCCCGCCACTTTACTAGCAGAGCAAATGGATAATAGCCGTATTTTTGGGAGAATTCGAGAGTTTAACGCGCAGAAAGGCCATAATACTGCAAAAGTATGCCCGGATATGATCGGACGCTGGCGCCATTATTCTCAATAAAAGAACTGTCCGAGATATTGTCCGTCAACCCACATTTTCACATAGGTAGGGCTAGGGCGGCGGATCGCTGCATAGCTGTCCTTCGTAATGCAGCTGTTATTCCATCCATACCGGTTATTGCACTGTTTCAGAACGCAGCGGCCGTTCTTCATATAAAAGCCGTTTCCACTCTGCTCGAGGACATATCCTTCTTTGCATGGCTCAAAATATTCGTAGCCTAATTGATAACGGCCATTCGAGGTTTGACCGTTCGGCCCTGTCGTACAGGACGACAGATCTGGCAATGGCGGGCGTCCTTTTTTGATTCTATGTTTGAATGCACTGTGAGCTGCAGAACAGCCTGTAGGGAAGCCACCGGGCAGACAGATCCAGATCGCACATTCTGCCTCCGAAGCTGCGTATGCTTTTGGTGGAGCGGTAATTGAAAATAAAATTGCTATAGCGACAAACGATAATAGCTTTTTCATCCTAGCGCTCCTTTTTGTTGCAAATTGTTTTTTGTTCTGACATCAATCAGAAAATCTTCGGATCGAAAGGAAGCATGAGAAATATTATTCTCTGTATATGCGTTGTCCTTCACATCCCGATCGCTGCGAACGCAACAGTCATTGAGTTCAGCAACGATGGAAGTGTAACAACCTTCGAGGCAAGGGACTATCTTGCAGACGCCCGACGACAACAAAAGAAACCTATGGTTTTCAAATCGGCGGCCTATAGGAAACCTAAGGATAATTTTAATCGGTTTGTACAAGCAGCCGCCTTGGAGTATGGCGTTGATACCAGGATCATCCATGCCATCATCGAAACAGAATCACTTTACAAGATCGATGCTGTATCTCCGAAGGGTGCAAAAGGTTTGATGCAGCTGATGCCGGCGACGGCGAAACAATACGGAGAAATAGATTTATTCGATCCCGAACAAAACATTAATGTCGGCACAAGGCATCTAAAATATCTGCTGGATAAATATAAGGGTGATTTGATCCTAGCGGTAGCGGCCTATAACGCCGGCGAAGGGGCTGTTGAAAAATATGACGGCATCCCTCCCTACCCCGAAACCATTGGTTACGTCAGCAAAATAACGGCTCTTTTGGACTACTAAGCCAACCGCTTTGTTGTCTGACTTTTCATGTCCTGCAGCTCTTCTGTGAGCCGATTTTTTAAAACAATCTGCATAAGCCTGTTTTCTGCATCTTCTAAAGATGTGCCGTCACATTGTAGCGCTTCCATTGCGCCTTGTACGCAAAAGAGCGCGATATGGGAGGCCTCTATTCCATCCTTGACCAGTTCCCTGGCCGCGACCGGGAAGAAACAACTGGCAGTGCCGATTTGATAATAGCTGCCGTCATGTTCTTCATCATCCTTGCTGTTCCATAGACTGCTTTCCGCCTGCTGTTTTAGATAGCGGGTAAATCTTCCATCATTCCCTTGGGCTTTGCCGCAGAGCGCATCGAGCTGTTTTTCAGTTTTCCAACGAATAAAAATCACGAACGATTGCCGGATCGCAATTGCCGTTATCCAGCAGGGTGCTGATGGCTTGTTTTATACAGGTTTTAAAATGCTCATCTATTCCGCTCGCTATCCCCCGAAAAACCACCAGCCCTTTTTCTTGGGCTTTTGCTGTTCGGCCAGGTCTTTCACCTGCTGTTCCAGATCTGCCAGTTTTTTGGCCTGTGTCGTGTCCTGGCCGGCCCGTTTCTCAGCTTCACTGCGCTGATCGGAAAGCATGGAGGTAACCTTGGAAACAGCCTCCTGCTCTTTTTTGAGCGATTCCTGCAGATTGTCGATTTGTTCCGTCAGCTGGCGCCGTTCCCGATCGCGCTCTGCCTCGAGCATCTGGAGTTTTTCTTTCAAGACGGCATTTTCAGTCACCAAAGCCGGCGGTGCGCTTTCATTGGCAGGTTTGGCGTTACCATTGAGCTTTTCCAGTGGCGTGACGTTATCAGGCCCGTACACGCGTATCAGTTCGGATACGTCAATTTTGGGCCGCTTCGTGTCGGCATCAATTAGGGAAATAGGCTTTTCCCTTATGTGTTCATAAAGGGTGGAACGGGTGACCCCCACCATTTTGGCTGCCGTAGAGATTGAAACCTGCATTGTATCTCTCTGTATAATCGAACAATTAGAGATACAGTATTGCAGGGGACAGGATTTTTTTCAAGGATTGTCTAATAGACAGATCTAGAATTGTATGAAAACTGTTTTGTTGAGCAAGTGTTCGACCCTGTATAATTATCCAGACACTCAGACACTTTTAAATCGTCTGAAACCGATTCGCAGCCCTTACCGATTCTCTCGGTTTTTTCTCTTGCAAAATCTGCAGCTCGCTTAACTTGCTGGTCACAAACCCGATTCTGTGGATAACGAAAGCCCGCGACTCGGTGAATCATGCCAAATAGCTGTGCATAATACAGTTTGTACAGTGTCGGATTGTGAATAAGTTAATGATGTGTTACCGTTTTTTCAGACACTCCATCTGTATAGGGGAGTGTCTGTCTATCTGGCAATTTCTGTTCTGTTCATGAATGGAGATTGTCGGGGTCTAAGCCCATTTCGGGCATATT
>DIHF01000007.1 GCA_002420015.1 Micavibrio sp. UBA5703 | reverse complement strand
CAGCCTGTCCCAGAAGCTGAAAATCGTCCCATAATTGGAATCGGTGTCCTTGCGGATCGCGTGGTGGTGCACCCAGTGGATCGAGGGCGTGATAATGATTTTAGAGAGCACGTTTTCAAAGCGCGGCGGCAGCGCGATGTTGGAATGGTGAAAAAACGTGAAAATCAGCACCAGCGTTTCAAACAGCACGACGGATGCAAACGGTATCGCCAACGCGATGACAAGAGCAGCGCGCAGGAAAGCGGAAAAAAAGACCTCCCCGAAATGAAAACGGATGGCCGAGGTCGTGTCCAGATGCTCGTCCAGATGATGGACTTCATGAAACCGCCAGAAAAACGGAATTTCATGCACGGCGCGGTGCCACCAGAAAATAAACAGATCAAGCATGATTATATCAAAAATAAGGCCGGGCACACCTGACAGCCAGTCCGGACGTGCCCAAAGAGCATGTTGCGCGGCCCAATAACTGACCGGCAGGACGACGGTCAGCGACAATCCGATATTAATTGGCCAAAAAGACAGGTTTTTGACAATCCGCCGCGCGGGATGAAGCCCCGCTTGCACGGCGGGGCGAATATGCTCGGCGGCGAACAGGAGCAAAAACGCCCCGGCAACGATCCAGCCTTTATATGCGAGAAGGTCCTGCATTCGTTCTTGATGGATTAAAAAGGCAGTTTTTGGAAGAACCGGACGATACGCCGTGTTTTGTCGCTGAACAGGGACGGCGTGTACCAGGCCCCGGCGGCGCGTTTGCTGATTTCCCCCAGCGTCGGGTAAGGCGCGATCATGCCGGTCACGGCCCCGATTTTCAGGCCGTTCGTGATGGCGAGCGCCCACAATCCGATCAGCTCGCCCGCCTGCGGCCCGACGATGGATGCGCCAAGGATAAGCCCCTTTTTGTCCGTGACGACGCGGATCTGCCCTTTGGTGGCGCGCTCGGCCACGGCGCGGTCGTTTTCATCGAAATGCCATGCGGCGACTTTAATATCATCGCCGTGTTTCTTGCGGGCTTCGTCCTCGGTCAGGCCAACCTGAGCCAGTTCAGGGTCGGTGTATGTCACCCACGGCAGGGCTTTGTAATCGACCTTCGCCCGGAACATTTTAAAACATATCTGCCGGATGATAACCCCGGCATGATAGCCCGCCACATGGGTAAATTGCGGCCCGCCTGAAACATCGCCGATGGCAAAAATTCCGGGGTTTGAGGTTTTCAGATGGTCATCAACCGTGATGCCGCGCTTCTCAAACTTTACATTCGCCTTATCCAGATCAAGCCCGTCCGTGTTCGGCGCACGGCCTGCGGCGACAAGCAGGTGAGAACCTGTAATTTCCTGCGCCTTGCCGTCTTTTTCAATGAGGAGCGTCACGTTACTGCCGCCATGTTTGACTTCCCTGATCGCAACGCGCTCGTGCAAATCCACGCCTTCTTTCAGCAAAGCCTGCCGGACGATCTCGACATTGCCTTGGTCGTCGCGCGGCAGAATCGGCCCCATGTCAAAGACGCTGACCTTGCAGCCCAGACGCCGGTGCGCCTGCGCCATTTCAATGCCTATCGGCCCACCGCCGATCACCAGCAGGCGATCTGGTTTTTCACGCAAGGCAAATATAGTTTCATTGGTGAAAACCTTGTTTTTCTCCAGCCCCGGAATGGGTGGAACAACAGCGCGCGATCCGGTGGCGATGACAAAATGGCGCGCCTTGATATGATGATCGCCCGCTTGAACGGTATCCGTCCCGGTGAAGCGGGCGGATTCGCGAATGACTGTCACGCCCAGTTTTTCGAAGCGTTCCTGCGAGTCGTTCGGCTCAATCGTTTTGATGACATCGAACACATGATCCTTGACGGCGGAAAAATCAATCTCCGGCTCGTGCGCCCTGATGCCCTTGATGTCGTCCTTGCGGTGCATATGCGCGCGCTTCGCAGCGGCCAGCAAAGCCTTGGATGGCACGCAGCCGGTATTCAGGCAATCCCCGCCCATTTCGGCGCGTTCGATCAGCACTGTTTTCAAACCAAGCTGCGCCGCACCCGCCGCGACGGACAATCCCCCCGATCCCGCGCCGATAATGCAAAGGTCTGCCTTTATATGATTTGTCATGCCGTTTTCCTTCTTTGTGTCTTGTTTTTATGCCTGCCGTGATGGTTTTCGAACATTTTTGTGTTGGAGTTCAAAAATTCCGCGTGCAGATCGACCGTATCGCGCACGCCGATATCCTCGAAATGCGCATCCAGCCACGCGGCCATCACATCGCGCCCCTTGTCGCGCAGGCCGGTCAGGAAGTCCCAGTCGGAGGAAAACTTGCTGGCAACCGACAAATCGCACATAGCCTCATCGGCGCGAATAGAGTGGACAAGGACATCGGTGAAATCGCCTTTGTGTTCGTCTTTGAGCATATCGTGTTCGAGAAGTTTTTTGACGAAAGCGATAGCGCGCAACTCTTTCAAAAGCGAGGCATTAAAACTGATCTCATTGATCCGGTTCATGATACCATGGGCGCTTTGCGGTGTTTCGGACCTGTTCATCGGATTGACATGGACGATCACCACATCCCGCGTTTTCGTTTCGTAGAAAAGCGGGAACAGCGCCGGATTGCCTATATAACCGCCATCCCAGTAATCCTCGCCCTCAATGCTCACCGCCTTGAACAAAAAAGGCAGGCAGGCCGAGGCCATGATAACATCCAGCGTAATTTCATCTGTGTTAAAGACCCGAACCTTGCCGCTGCTGACATGGGTGGCGCTGATGAACAGCTTTACACAATCGCATTGGCGCAGTTCTTCAAAATTAATGGATTTCTCCAGAACGTCACGCAGCGGATTGAAATCGAACGGGTTGAGCTGGTAAGGGGAGAAAAGCCGCGTTATGGAATCGAACAGGAAATAGGACAGGCTATCATCCGTTTTCCACGGCATGAAATTTCCCCATAACTTTTCCATGGGCGTTTTTTGCATCGGGCTGAATACGTGGCCCGTGCGGGAAATATTTTGCCAGAAATCATGCAGGGCTTCCCGTGCTTTGTCCGGGCCGCCTTTATGCATGCCCCAGGCAAGGGCGCTGGCATTCATACTCCCGGCGCTGGTGGCGCAGATGCCGTCAATGCCAATCCGTCCATCCTCCAGCAACCTATCCAGCACCCCCCAGGCGAACGCGCCATGCGCCCCGCCGCCCTGAAGCGCCAGATTCACGGTTTTTTGTCCTTTTTCATGCTTATGTTTCATGGCTGTACATTTCTTTTCTTGACGGAGGAAATTATTAGATCGATCGCCTTCATCATGTCATGTTTATCTGTGAAACGTCCGAACGATATGCGGATTGTTTCAGCCGCAGCCTGTTCGTCACGGGTAACGGCCCTGATGATATGAGAGTGAGGACGGATTCCGAAGGCGATTTTCGGCAGGGACACGGCAAGGGTGGAAGCAGATATGTGAGGAAAGCGAAGGCTGATGATATGAGGAACACGTTTCTCCTGTGCCTGCGGCCCGTGAACGATTATATCCGGAATCTCGGTTCTCAGGTCATTCAAGAAAGATTCACGTATGTCTTCAAGGCGCACAGCTTCGGCTTCTTTATAAACAGCAAGATCCGCCGCCGCGCCAAATCCGGCGCACAGCGCAACAGGCAGGGAACCGGGACGCAACCTTTCGTCATCGCCCCCGCCATGAAACAGGGGTTGCAAATGCTCTCTGATGTCCTCACGCACATAAAGACCGGCGATGCCGCGCGACCCATAGCATTTCTGTGCCGAGATGCTGGCAAGCGCTATTCCTGTTCCGTCAACGGAAAAATTAATCTTTCCTAATGCCTGCGCCGCGTCGATGTGAAAGAAAATATCCTTCCCCTGCAGCATGGCCGCGATCTGAACGACCGGCTGTATCGTACCCAATTCGTTGTTCACGGCCTGAATGGTGACAAGTCCGGTTTGCGGGGTGAGCGCCTCGGCAATATCATCCGCCGTGATATAGCCTTCCGGACCGGCCGGAATGACGGTAACGCGAAAGCCGTTTTTTTGCAGCCACGAAACGGGGCCGAGAACGCTTTTATGTTCAACCTCATGCGTAACGATATGCGTCTGCCCTGTTTTTTTCAGGTGACTGGCCAAGCCGAGAATGGCCAGATTGTTAGCTTCGGTCGCGCTGGAGGTGAAAACGATCTCCTGCGGCGCAGCGCCTATCCGTTGTCCGATTTGCATGCGCGCCTGCTCTATCAGGTCGGCCACCGCCCGTCCCGGAATATGATGCCGCGCATAATGGCTGCCGGGCCGGTCCACCATCCACTCCATCATCGCCTCCACCACGTGCGGATCGACCGGCGTGCAGGCAGCGTAATCGAGATAGATGGAATCATCCATACTCTTGAGACTTCTCATTTTTTCTTCCAAATGCTAATCTGGGAAAGCGTATGCTGAAACTTGCGGCGGGTTTCCCGTATGACGAAGGGGATATCCTGTGGCTCGCCCAGCATATCGAATTCCGGGGCCAGGGCATCGCGCAGCCCTTCAAGCGTCGTATAGCTCTCGCCCGTCCGCGCCTTGAAGCCGCCAAGCCACTTGTCGCGGGACGTGAA
>DIHF01000037.1:40344-49639 GCA_002420015.1 Micavibrio sp. UBA5703 | reverse complement strand
TGCGGGATTGCTGACGGCTGGTGGTACGAAGGTGCTTTCTTCGCGCACGGCTTCGTCAAAGGAGTCGATATCGAGGTCGCTCGCGGATAAATGGAACGGGTCTTCCACAGTTTGCGGGCGGCTTGGCTGCTCAATTGGGGGCGCCGCTGGTTTTTTAGCAAATTTCTGAAAGATGCTTGGTTGAGGCTGCGTGGGCGTAATCTCAGGCGCGGGTGTTTTTTGTATGTGTGGCATATTCAAAGGCATAGGTGTTTCGTCGTCATCTGTATCGTCTGCGAAGACTTCGCGGTCGTCGAGTTCAAGGCTTGTGGCCATCTTCAGGAAGCGGTTCGGGTCGTTTGCGTCGAGAACGACAACAGGATTTTCAAGGTTTCCTTTGTGGACGCGCCTGATGCTTTCAAGAAGCTGGTCGATCTGGATCGGCTTGGCAATATGGCCGTTCATATTGGCTTCGTAATATTTTGTGATGTCCTGCATCATGACGTTTCCGGTGAGTGCAATGACAGGCGTTGAGGCGATTCTTCTGTCCGGCATCGTGCGCAGTGTCCGCGTCGTTTCGTCGCCGCTCATCCCGGTGAGCTGAATATCCATCAATATCAGATCGAAGGGAGATTCGCGCTTGCACTTCTCAAGTGCCTCTTCGCCGCTTTTGGCCATGACGGTCGTATGGCCGTATTTTTCAAGCAGGCCCTGAAGGACGCGGCGGTTCATTTCGTTGTCCTCGACAACCAGAATGCGTTTGGGCGGGATGCCTTTTGTAAGGGCCGATTCCTTGTTGCTCTGTATTTCCTCGGCTTTGGATTCGTGCCCTTCTTCCATCAGGATCGTAAAGTGGAAGTTAGATCCTTCGCCCTCCTTGCTGTCGACCTCAATGGTGCTGCCCATTGCGCCGATGAGCCTTTTGCAGATGGCAAGGCCAAGGCCGGTTCCACCGTATTTACGCGAAACGCTGGAATCTGCCTGTGTGAACGGTGTGAACAAACTGGCGCGAGCTTCTTTTGGAATGCCGATGCCTGTATCCTGAACGGATATATGTACTTCGTAATCGCCTTTGATAGCATTGTCTTTCTCAAGTAGCGGATTTGCTTTCAGTAGAATGGTAACGCCGCCTTCCTGCGTGAATTTGATGGCGTTAGTCACAAGGTTGAGCAGAACCTGCCGCAGGCGCGTCGGGTCGCCCAGGACGAAACGGGGAACGCCATCGCGGATGTCGGATTTGAGGTATATACTCTTTTCCATCGCCTTGCCGGACATGAGCATGACAACGTCCTGCACAAGGCGCGGCAGGTCGAAGTCGACATGTTCCAGCTCCATTTTTCCGCCCTCGCTTTTTTCGAAGTCGAGGATGTCGTTCAGAAGCGCCATCATGGTATCGCCCGATTTTTGAATGGCGAGAGCATAATCCTTTTGATTGTTGCCGAGTTTCGTATCCAGCAACAATTTGACCATACCCATGATACCGGTCATGGGCGTTCTGATTTCGTGGCTGACGACCGCAAGAAACGCAGATTTTGCACGGTTCGCTTGGTCGGCGGCTTCCTTGGCTTTACGCATTTCCTCGGTGCGTTGCAATTCCCGTTCCCGAAGCTCGGCCATAAGCTCGCGCTCGCGCTCGATAACGCGCAGTAGGCGCGCTTGGTCGGCCGACTCTTTGGATTGTTTAAGGCGCGTCTGGTTTACCTCCTGCCGGTATTCCCGCATTCTGAGTTGAGCCGTTTTTTCATTGTTCAATTTAATCCTTGTCAACGTGGCTGTGATGAACAAGGCGGCCTGCGGGAAAAGGAAAATCCAGTAGGCTGTATCCGTCAGGCCTATGGAAGGTAATACGCCGAGCAGGGCCAGAGATGTGATGCTTGATCCTGTGAAGGCCGACAGCCAGGCCAGCATGTATGGCTTGGCACCGAATTTCTCTCTGCGTTTTTGCCTGTAGGCAATGGCGGCTATGCCGATCAGGGCCAGGGATTTTACGCCGAGAATGGCTATTACACCGATACCGGATTTTTCATCGATGATGAAAATATTCAGGATGCAAGCCGCCAACAGCAAGCCGCCAATTACATAGAGGCCGTAATATTCGGCGTGTTCCTCGACCGAAACCTCAAGGAAGAATTTTGTAATGAAAAGGCCGATAATGGTTGTCGCGGCATAAAGAAAAATTATGACGTTTGCGTTGTACGCAAAACTTGAGAAAAAGCTGCTGTCGATCAGGAAGTATAGTGCTGCATGAGCAATGTAATATAGCAGGAAGCTGAAATATGACGGGCGCTTCCTTATATAAAGGACGGCCATGAAGAATCCCGCCATGACGATCAGGAACGTGCCTGCGATAATGGAAGGCAGGCTGCCTTTGCGCAGGGAATCAATATAGGCCTTGTTGTTGATCAGGCGGGGCGCTATGGCGGTGGGGATGCCGCCTTCGGCTTCCATGTAAATGATGATCGTGTCTGTTTTTCCTTTGCCGATTTTTACGGGCAGGGCCGGTCCCAAAAGATCCTCGCCGTATGATCCCGGCACGCCTTTTTCGCCCAGGGCGCGCGTATAGGAGATGTTTTCCGTCTGGTTATGCACCCACAGTTTTTTAATGCCGCCGAATCGGCCATCCATGGTTTTGCCGAAATGAAGGATCCAATCTTCGGTGCTGGCGTTGTTTGTTACCGTCAGAACCATCCAGACAGGTTGAGGTGTAAGGCCGAGGGTAATGAGCGTGCGTTTTTTTCTTTCGCCTGCGGGGCCGCTCTGGTGGCGGGCGATAATATCTTCGTAGGTCAGTTTTGCTTCGGGGTCTTTCGTCACGTAAAGATGGGGGCCTAAAGTAACGGAAGGATGCTCGTCGTTCAGGACAAGGGTTGCGGGGTCGCTGATTTGTGCGTGCGCCTGGCCGGGCAGAAGAAAAAAGAATACCGCCGCCATGAAGATCATGACGCCCGCAACGCAGTGTCTAATGTGATTCAACCAAGACATATGCCTGTTTCTCCCTCCACTCGCGATGTGAAGGGCCCTCATTACCCCACCGATAGTACAGTCGAAGTGTTAATTTTTGCTAAGGAAGTGGGGTATTTCTACCGTTTATTTGCTAGTTTACGTATAACTTCCGGGTAGGCGATGTGCTCCTGTTCCAGCACGCGGGCCGCGAGGGTCTCCGGGGTGTCACCGGGAAGAATTGGGACTCGTTTTTGCATAATGATGGGGCCGCTATCCATTTCCGGAACGACGTAATGGATGGTGCAGCCGGCCTCTTTTTTGCCGTCGGCGAGGGCGCGCTCATGCGTATGGAGGCCCTTATAGTCGGGCAGGAGGGAAGGGTGGATGTTGATGATTTTATCCGGCCAGCGGTTGATGAAATGCGGGGTCAGGATTCGCATGAACCCGGCAAGGCAAATCAGGTCGACGGGATGTTTGGCAAGTTCCGCCATCATGGCATCCTCGAAGGTTTCGCGGGTCGGGTAATCCCTGTGCAAAACGACAGAGGTTGGAATCCCGGCTTTGCGTGCCCGTTCAAGGCCATAGGCGTCAGACCTGTTGGAAAGCACGAAGGAAATCCGGGCCGGAAAATCGGCGCTCTGGCAGGCATCAATGAGAGATTGCAGATTGCTGCCTCTGCCTGAGATGAAAACGGCCAGATTGAGCTTGTTTTCGGTCATATCTAGGCCAGAAAATTGTCCAGATTTAAAAGACTTATTTTTTGATCCGCATCGTTTCGTTTCTTAATCTTGCCGAGCGTGTAAACCGTCTCGCCTTCGCGGGAGAGCAGGCCGGATAAATTCTCCGCATGGGACGCGCCGCAGATGACGATCATGCCGATACCGCAATTGAGTGTGTTGGTGAGATCTTCAGGCGTCAGTTTGCCGATTTTGGCCAGCCATTTGAAAACGCCGGGTAAAGGCCAGGCCTTCACGTCGATTTCCGCGCAAACATTGTCCGGCAGAACGCGGGGAATGTTTTCGGTAAAGCCGCCGCCCGTGATATGGGCCATGCCCTTGATGGCGGGCTTGCCGTTCTTGTCCTTGACCTTGAGGGCTGTCAAAATCGATTTCACGTATATCTTGGTCGGCACCAGCAGCGCATCGGCCAGATTTTGGCTGGAGGAAAACGGTGCAGGCGTTTCATAACTTGGGTTCTTCGACCCTTCAACCAGCTTGCGCACCAGCGAAAACCCGTTGGAATGCAGGCCGCTAGAGGCCAGCCCGAGGATCACATCTCCGGCGGCGATGGTTTCGCCGGTAATCATCTGGTCGCGCTCGACCGCGCCGACGGAAAACCCGGCCAGATCGTAATCGCCCGGCGCGTAAAGCCCCGGCATTTCCGCCGTTTCGCCGCCGATCAGCGCGCAGCCCGCCTGACGGCAGCCCTTGGCCACGCCGGCGATGACGGATTCGGCCACATTGTTTTCCAGTTTGCCCGTAGCAAAATAATCAAGAAAGAAAAGCGGTTCTGCGCCCTGTACCACAACATCATTCACGCACATGGCCACGCAGTCGATTCCGATGCTGTCGTGGCGTTTTGTGTCGATGGCGATTTTAATCTTGGTGCCCACGCCATCCGTCCCGGAAACCAGAATGGGGTCTTTGTAGCCTGTCTTGCCGAGGTCGAACAAAGCGCCGAAACCGCCCAGCCCGCCCATGATCCCTGTGCGGTGGGTGGTTTTCACATGGGGCTTGATGCGCTCGATCAGGGCGGCGGCTTCGTCGATATCCACTCCGGCTTTCTTATAGGCGCTGTCTTTCATTTTGCATCTTTTCCGTTTGCAGTTTATAACCTTGGGCTATGGCCATACTCTATAAGCATTTTGCATCATTCCGTACAGTCTTTTACGTGTTTTTCACGTGTTTTTGTCTATTGCCCCCCCTGAAAGCGCAGGCGGAGGACGCAATTTTCACCGTCAGCGACGTAAAAGTCGACATTACTGCCGAAAGCGCGGCCGTTGCCCGCGAGCAGGCCTTCGCAAAGGCCCAGACCGACGCTTTTTTAAAGCTGGCCGAGCGGCTGATGCCGGAGGGGGAAATGGCCAGTTTCACCCCGCCCGATCCCCAGACGATTTCGACCATGATCAAGGATTTCGAGGTCACGCAGGAGCAGCTTTCGAGTGTGCGCTATATCGGCACCTATACATTCAATTTCAACGACCGGAACGTACGAAAATTTTTCTCCGGCAGCGGCGTGCAGTTCAGCGACGTCAGCAGCCGCCCGGTTCTGGCGCTGCCGTTTTACCAGCGCGATACCGGGACGGTTTTATGGTCGCAGGACAACGACTGGATGAAGGCGTGGAACCGTGCCGGCGATCTGGGCGGTCTGGTGCCGATTGTCGTGCCGATAGGGGATCTGATGGATGTGTCCGACATCAACGAGGATCAGGCGCTTGGGTATGATGATGCGAAGCTCCGTTCCATGCTGGGCCGTTACAATGCGGGTGAGGCGGCGGTTTTGTATGCCGTACCCGACCAGAGTTTGGCGCTGGCGGCGGAACATGAGAAGGCAGCGGGCAGCCTTGTCGTCGAGATCTACCGCACCGACCGCAACGGGCCGGAGGTTGTGCGTACCGTCACGGTTGACCCGTTGGAAGGCGAAACGAAATACGAATTATATTCCCGCGCCACTAAACTTGTGCATCAGGCCTTGCAGCAGAACTGGAAGGAAAAAACCGTCATCAGCCCGGCGGAATCGAGCGGCCGCCTGAGCGTTCTGGTGCATATCAATGGGCTGGAGCAATGGGCGGCAACGCAGTCGGCGCTCGAGAGGGTTCATGTCATCAATGAAATCGCGCTGCAATCCCTCTCGCCCAGCGCGGCGAAGGTTGATCTGTCGTTTCAGGGATCGGAAGACCGTTTGCGCCTTGCGCTGGCGCAGGCCGACATTACCCTGTCCGAGCCGCGCTACGTCCCTTCAGGTTCCGGCGGTTTCGGGGGCTTTTCGGATAGCGGAAGCCTTGTCTACGAACTTTACCTGAACCGCGTTGGCGGCATGTAAATGTAAAGAGGAAGCCATGAAGGCCGCCCAGCAAATCCCCTTCGATCTTCAGCACAGAACGGCTCTGGGCCGGGAGGATTTTTTGATCGCGCCCAGCAACAGGGCCGCTTCGCAGTGGGTGGATCGCTGGCCGGACTGGCCTGCGCCCTTGCTGATCCTGAGCGGTCCGGCGGCCAGCGGCAAAAGCCATCTGGCGGCGGTGTGGCAGGACATGACAGGGGCAGAAAACGTCAAGCCGGAAATGCTGGTTTCAAAAAGCGCGGAGCAGATCGCACAGGCCGGGGAGCATATCGTCATCGACGGTGTCGATCCGTGGCTGGGCGAGCGTGGCGCGGAAACGACGCTGTTTCATCTCTACAACATTTTGAAAGAAGAGCGGCGCAATCTTCTGGTGACGATGCGGATGACGCCAACGGACGCGGATTTTGCGATTGCGGACCTCGCTTCGCGCTGGCGCGCAGCCCCGGTGGCGGTGATCGATGCGCCGGACGACGATTTGCTGTCGGCGGTTCTGGTCAAGCAATTCGGCGACAGGCAATTGCAGGTCGGTGCGGATGTGATCGCTTACGTCCTGCCGCGTATGGAGCGCTCCTTTGCCGCAGCGCACGAAATCGTCACGCTGGCCGACAGGATGGCGCTGGCGGAAAAGCGCCCGGTTTCCGTTCCCCTTATGCGCCGGGTTCTTGCAGCACTGCAGGAGTCTTAATCGTAATTGGGCGCTTCCCGCAAATCGGTGAGCGTGTTTTCGCCGGGAGCCAGGTCTTTCCAGTTTTCGCAGGGGCATGACAACACGCTGAGCGTGCCGGGCCTGTAGCCGTGCGAAAGCCTGTCCAGTAAAGGCGGTGCGCCGTTTCCGGCGAGGCGGGCTGTCAGTTCATAAACGCCGGGGTTGTGGCCGAGTAATAAAACAGTTTGACCGCTTTGTTGCCGCAGCAGGTGCAGAAGTTCAGCGGCGCTGGCGTTATAAATCTCGCGCAGATATTCGGTCGGGATTTCGCCGAGCGATTCCAGAACCCCGGCCAATGTTTCCCGCGTGCGCGTGGCGGGTGAACACAAAACGATATCCGGCCTGTGTTTTTCCCTCGCCATGAATTTGCCGAGCGCCTGCGCGTCTTTCTTTCCCTCCGGCGTCAGTTTGCGTGATATGTCGCCGCCGCTGTCGGAGGGCAGGGTTTGGGCGTGGCGCAAAATAAAAAGACGTTTCATATCTTTTTGTTATCCATTTTTTACAGGAAGACACGAAGGCACCAAGAAGAATAGAATAATTTCATTTTATAGTCACTTGCATAAAATGAACGTCATTGCGAGGAGCCTGACCACTTGCAAAGTGGTCCAGGCGACGCGGCAATCCAGAAAAACCGCCGATCCACGCCGATGAACGCGGATATCTTAAGCGATAATTTATCTGCGTTTATCCGCTTTAAAAATACTGGATTGCTTCGCTCCCGTTGGTCGCTCGCAATGACGAACAAATTGTTTTAAATGATTATTGTCTCTTCGTGCCTTTGTGTCTTTTTGTTGAAGCGCATGCGTTCGGGGTGACGCTGATGGGTCACTCGTGCAAACCCGTATCGCCGGTTACTTTGAACTTTGTAATGCTGGATCCCTTAAGGCCGATGGCGAGTTTTCCGTGTTTTAGCGCCAGTGCGTCCTCACCGAACACTTCGCGCCGCCATCCCCTGAGAGCCGGGACGTCGGCGTTATCATCAACGGCGATGGCTTCGATGTCATCCTTGGAGGCAACCAGTCTGGCGGCGACTTCGTGCTCGGCGCTCTTGACCTTGAGTAGCATACGCAGGATGTCGGCGGTGGCGGCGGCTTGCGGGGAGAGGGGTTTTTTCTTCTCCGGCTCGGGCATTTCATTTTTGGGAACGGCGAGGCCCTTTTGGATGCATTCAAGTAGTGCTTTGCCGCTGGGCTTTTCCGCCATGTCGCCGGGGATGTTGCGTATTTTCTTAAGCTCTTCGGCGTTTTTCGGCGCTTGCGCCGCAAGGTCGGCCAGCGTTTCATCGCGCATGATCCAGTTGCGCGGTAGATTTTTTTCCTGCGCTCGCCGCTCGCGCCATGCCGCGACCTCGCGCAGAATGGCCAGCATTTTCGGGCGGGGCGATTTGATCTTGATGCGCTGCCAGGCGTCTTCGGGCGTGTTCTGATAGGTGCGCGGGTCTTCCAGTATGGCTTCTTCCTCGAATACCCATGATGTGCGCCCGCGCTCCTCCAGCTTTGCGGAAAGGTGGCGGTAAATTTTCACCAGATGCGTCACGTCGCCGAGAGCATAGTCTATTTGGCGTTTGCTCAAGGGGCGATTGGACCAGTCGGTAAACTGCACGCTTTTGTCGATTTGCGCGCCAGCGATATTCCTCACCAGTGCCTCATAGCCCACGGAATCGCCGTAGCCGCAAACCATCGCGGCGATCTGGGTATCGAAAAACGGGTGAACGACCTTGCCCATAAGCTGATAGAAAATCTCGAGATCCTGCCGCGCCGCGTGCAGAACCTTGAGGATGCCCGGATTGACCAGCAGGTCGAAAAGGGGCTGTAAATCCATGTCTCCGTCCAGCGGGTCCACGGCCCAGGCCTGCCCCTCCGGCGTGCCGATCTGGATCAGGCAAAGCTTGGGATAATAGGTCTTTTCGCGCAGGAACTCGGTGTCGAGGGTCAGAAACGCGTGTCCGGCAAGGCTTTGGCAGACTTCATTCAGGCGTTGATTATCGGTAATGAGTGGCATATTGTCTTTCTGGTCTTAAAGGAACGATATTACAAGGGATTAGATGAAAATGCACGCCTATAGAACACATAACTGCGGAGAATTGCGCAAAAGCCAGACCGGGCAAACCGTACGCCTTTCGGGATGGATCCACCGCGTGCGCGATCATGGCGGGGTTTTGTTCGTCGATCTGCGCGACAGCTTTGGCCTGACGCAATGCGTGATCGATCAGGGTTCGCCGCTGATTGAAACGGTCGGGAAATGGCGCGTGGAATCGGTCATCACCATCAACGGCGACGTGCGCGCCCGCACCGCCGAGACGGTCAACCCGAAGATGCCGACGGGAGAGGTCGAGGTCTTCATCGCCAGCGCGGAGCTGCAATCCGCCGCCGATGTGCTGCCGTTTCAGGTGGCAGAGGATGACGGTGCGGGCGAGGATATCCGCCTCAAGTACCGCTATCTCGATTTGCGGCGCGAGTGGATGCAAAAGAAAATCCGTCTGCGCAACGATGTGATCTTCTCGATCCGCGAGCGCATGCGCGGACAGGGGTTTCAGGAATTCCAGACCCCCATCCTGACGGCCAGCAGCCCGGAAGGGGCGCGGGATTATCTGGTGCCGAGCCG
>DIHF01000037.1:35173-39996 GCA_002420015.1 Micavibrio sp. UBA5703 | reverse complement strand
TGATGGTGTCGGGCTTCGACAGGTACTTCCAGATCGCGCCGTGCTTCCGCGACGAGGACGGCCGCGCCGACCGTCTGGCGGAGTTTTACCAGCTCGACATGGAAATGTCCTTTGTCACGCAGCAGGACGTGTTCGACGCCGTGCAGCCGGTCATCGCCGGGCTGTTCGAGCAATTCGGCGATTTCACCGGCACAAAGCACAAGGTCGAATGGCTTGGGCATCTGCGGTATGAGGACACGATGATGAAATACGGCAGCGACAAGCCGGACCTCCGCAACCCGCTTGAGATCGTGGACGTGACGGCGGTTTTCGCAAGCGATGAAGTTGAATTTAAAGCGTTTAAAAACATCATCGAAAAAGGCGGCGTCGTGCGCGCCATACGTGCGCCGCAGGTGAGCGGCCAGCCGCGCAGCTTCTTCGACAAGCTCAATAGCTGGGCGCAGGGTGAAGGCGCGCCGGGGCTGGGATATATACTATTTGAAGAAAAGAAGGGTATTGAAGCAGGGTCATTAACAGAGCATTTGTTAGAAGCATGCGATAAGATTGGGTATGAGTATGACAGAGAATATTTTGAAAATTTGGAATACGTTGAAGGAAAAGGCCCGATAGCAAAGTTTTTGTCAGATTCTGGAATTAACTTATTGGCTTCAAGGGCAGGATGTAAAGATGGCGATGCGGTGTTTTTCATCTGCAACCAGCCGGCTCCGGCGGCGAAATTCGCGGGCGCGGCGCGTGAAGCGATTTGCAACGCGATGGGCAACCGGGAGCAGGGCGTATATAAATTCTGCTGGATCGTCGATTTCCCGATGTATGAATATGATGAGAAAGCCAAGAAAGTTGATTTCTCCCACAATCCGTTCTCGATGCCGCAAGGCGGACTTGAGGCGCTGCAGACCAAAGACCCGCTGACGATCAACGCATTCCAGTATGACTGCGTGTGCAACGGGTTTGAGCTGGCTTCAGGCGCGATCCGCAACCACAAGGCCGAGATCATGGAAAAAGCGTTCGCGATTGCCGGATATTCCAAAGACGTTCTGGAAGCCAAATTCGGCGGCATGCTCAATGCGTTTCGCTTCGGCGCGCCGCCGCACGGCGGCTGCGCTTTCGGTATCGACAGGATCGTCATGATTCTGGCCAACGAGCCGAATTTGCGCGAGGTATATGCCTTCGTCATGAACGGCCAGTACGAGGACCAGATGATGGGCGCGCCCACTCCGGCTATGGAACAGCAACTCAAGGATTTGCACCTGAAACTTGATCTGCCAAAGGCGAAGATCGCGGCGGCGTGAGGAAATCCGGCCGTAACGCACGCGACGAGTCCCCTCTTGTTGTCATCCCGAACGCGTAGCGGAGGGATCTCATTTTTTAAACCACGGATAGACACGAATGAACACAAATATCAAAACGCCGTCATTGCACGGCTTGTCCGTGCAATCCATGGATCACACGCATAAAGCGTGTGATGACGAAGAGTATAATTCAATCCGCGTTTATCTGTGTCTATCCGTGGTTAAAAAAATGAGATCCTTCAGGGTGGCAGGAGAGAAAATTATTCTTATCTAAAACGGTTTGAATTGTTTTTCGGGCGATATGGCCACAGGTTCCGTTATAGGAGCATTGTGCTGCGCCCTCGCGGTTTCAGCGTAAACCAGAGGGACATGTCCGATGCCCATTAAGTTGATATCCTTTTCATCAAGGACGATCGTTTTTCCAAATCTTGTTCCGACGCCGCCCACAGCGCCGCCCATTGTGTCCATACGCAACTCAAGGCCGACAACGTTTTTATTGAGATTATCTGCAAAATTTCCGTATGCGCCGGGGAAAAGGCCGTGGGCACAGGTATTGAAATTTTCCGCCATGAATTTTTGATAGCCGGAATCCCAGCCGGTTCCGGGTACGCCAAGATCGGCAATGTTGGTGACCTTGGCGCCATAGACTGAAGCCAGATAGTTGGCTTGAATCGATCCGATTGAATAGCCGATGACTTCAATGCTTTTTACTTCCGGATTTTGCAACAGATTGAGATATGCCTGTTCCGCGTCCAGAATCTGATCGGTGATGCAGCCGTTGTCTTCGGCGCTGTCTTGCTGCTTCAAGTCTTCGATAAAGCCGGATTTTCCTGCGCCTTCATCGCGGCCGGGTAAATCCATACCTTTGGCGATCAAAATATGATGTCCTGTTTCAGGACTTTTCAGGACTTTAAAGTGTGCGCTCGAGTTCGGATTGTTGATGTTCGATTTGAGTTCATAACGCTGAACGTCAATTGTTTTCGGATCGGTGATTTTTACTTTGACGGCTGCGTTGTCGTAAAGTTCATAGTAGAGGTCAGGAGCCGCAAGCGGGTTGAGGGTGCGGACGTTCTTTGTTGCGAGATTCTCAGGCAGTGCAACAGGGCTAGCTGTACGCGTTTCACTCCATTTTTTTATTTGATCGGTCATGGTTCCCCCAAGGTTAGTCAAGTGTATCAGGGGGGCATTAAGGAATAATTAAGCGGCCCAAAAGGAAGCCCGGTGCGGGATTGGGGCCGCGCACCGGGCTCTGGGGGTTCCGTCTGTCGGTTGGGGTTCACGGGGTTGGGGGTGACAGACGTGTAAACTTTTTCATGTGCGCCTATGCGCGGGCTTCTGCTCCTTTGACTTCCGTCGTGTTCTTTCTATCCTTGCGGAACATGCTGTCTGCCAGATCGCCCGGCCCGTAGCTTTTCAGGCTGAGCGCGGAGGTGATGGCAATCTCCGTCCCGCGCCAGATAAACGACATGTTGTTCAGCCTTAAGGCCAGTTTCTGTGCGCGTTCGAGCGCCTGTTCCTTCTCCGCATTGGGAAGAAGCAGGGCGAACTCATCGCCGCCGATGAAGGCGGCCACGTCCATCGTGCGTATTTCATTCTTCAAGGCGTGGCCAACCAGATTAAGGCAGACATCGCCGGCCCGCGTGCTGTGGATATGGTTGATGTTTTTAAGGTTTTCAATTTCAATCAGGACCAGAAGGCCGCCCTTGTTATGGCCACGCTGCGCCCGACCGAGTTCACGGTTGAGGGCGTACGCGAAACCGCGCCGATTGAGCAAACCCGTCAGGGAGTCCATCAATGCCGATTCTTCGAGTTTGCGGATGTGGTCGCTTTGTTCGGAGATTTTCCGTTCGGCCCTTTGCATCATGTTGCTGCGGGTTTTGCCGGTCTGTGCGTCCGGCTCCAGCATACCCACGATATCCCGCAGGGCTTTGGGCAGAAGCGATATGCGCATTTTGCGCCCGGCTTCCTTGCGCTGGATGTAATCGGCAGTCATGACACACTCCTCAATTCAATTGCGTAATGGTTGTTGGTTAGACTGTACGTTGCGAAACCCGTGCCAGTTTTGAGGTGTATGAAATATTGTTATTTATCAGTGTGTTGGTAGTGTTTTATGTGGCGATGCAGCGGGAGTGCCCGGCAATATTTTATGGTAATCCAGGCGAATTTTTCCCATCCTTATCCACAACCCTCGGGTAGATTTTTCCGCTTTGTCCGGCATGGCCAATCCGTTACAATTTGTAACCTTGTGACGCATGGAAAAAAGCGCCTTATGAATAGTCTCCGAAACAGTTCCCGCATGAGTTTTTCCAGTCATTTCAGGACGTTTTTGTTTGTGTCTCTTTGGACGGCCTGTTCCGGGTTTGCAGGGCCGGTTGAAGCCTCCACTCTGGCGGCACCACCCAAACCGGATATGGAACTGGCGGCAGGGCTTGTGCCGCACAAGGCGCTGTACGATATCAAGATGGTGTCGGCGCATAACGGCACGCAGGTCCTCAATATCGGCGGCCAGATGTTTTACGACTGGAAACCCGCCTGCGATGCGTGGATTTCCAATCACCGGTTCAATCTGGCGTATGAGTACGCCGACAGCCCGCCCATGCGCATCACCAGCGATTTTTCCACTTATGAAACTTTCGACGGTGCGACGATGAATTTTACCTCACAAAGAAAGCGCGACGGCGAATTATTCGAGGAAGTGCGCGGGCAGGCGACGCTCGGCACCGAAGAAGGCGCAAGCAAGGCCGTCTACACGATCCCGGAGGATCTCGAATACAAACTTGCGCAGGATACGCTTTTCCCGATGGGCCATACGCTGGCAGTCCTCTCGCATATCAAGGCAGGAGAGAAATTTTTCAAGTCCACCATATTCGACGGCACCGACAAGGAAGGCCCGATTGAGATTAATGCTTTCATAGGAAAGCCGGAAAAATATGAGCCTGTCGCGGAATCAAAGGATCTGGATCAGAGCTTGCTCGGGGGGGCGGCGTGGCGCATAAGGCTGGCGTTTTTCCCTTTAAACAAGCCCTCGGAAACGTCGGATTACGAAATGGAACTGACTTTTCACGAAAACGGCATAATTCGTGATATGATTGTCGAATATGACGATTTTACGCTGTCGCAGAAGCTGGTGGCCCTGGAAAAAATAGAAGGCTCGCCCTGCGAGGATAACGGCGCGGCAGAAGATAAAAAAGAGTAACTGGGGTAGATAATGGGTGAAATGAGCAAAACCGTACTGATCGTCGAGGATAACGAGCTGAACATGAAGCTGTTTCATGACCTGCTGGAGGCGCACGGCATCGGCACGGTCGAAACCAATGACGGCACAAAGGTTCTCGATCTGGCGCGGGAGCATAAACCCGACCTCATCCTGATGGACATACAGCTTCCGGAGGTGTCGGGGCTGGATGTGACGAAATGGCTCAAGGCGGATGAGGGGCTTCGCAATATTCCCGTCATCGCCGTCACCGCGTTCGCCATGAAGGGCGACGAGCAGAAAATCCGCGAGGGCGGGTGCGAGGATTATATCTCCAAGCC
>DIHF01000037.1:0-34852 GCA_002420015.1 Micavibrio sp. UBA5703 | reverse complement strand
ATAGGAATATAAGGCATGTCGGCACGCGTACTGGTCGTTGATGATATTTTACCCAATGTGAAGCTTCTCGAAGCCAAGCTGAGCAGCGAGTATTACGACGTTCTGACGGCCACCAACGGCGAGGACGCGCTGCAAAAGGCGGAAAAGGAAAGCCCGGATATTATCCTGCTCGATGTGATGATGCCGGGCATGGACGGGTTTGAAGTATGTCGCCGCATCAAGGCCAATCCCGAGATTGCGCATATCCCGATTGTGATGGTAACCGCCCTCACGGACGCGGAGGACAAGGTGCGCGGCCTGCAATCGGGCGCGGATGATTTCCTGAGCAAACCGATCAACGACACGGCGCTGATGGCGCGGGTGCGCTCGCTGGTGCGGCTCAAGATGTCGCTGGATGAATGGCGGGTGCGCGAAAACACCGCCAACCAGCTTGGCGTCGTCGGCGAGTCCTCCAACGTGATGACCGAGCCGGTCGAGGGTGCGCGCGTTCTGGTGGTCGAGGACAAGGATTTCGAAAAGAAAAAGATCGAGCAAACGCTGGCGCAGGATCATGACATCGTCATGAGCGCCGAAAGCGGCATCAAGGCGATCGAGATGGCTTCCAAGCACAGTTTCGACCTGATGATCGTCAGCCTCGGTCTGGATGAGGAGGACGGTCTGCGCCTGTGTTCCCACCTGAAATCGAACGAGCGCACGCGGTCGCTGCCCATTCTCATGATCGGGGATGTCGACGATATGTCCCGCGTCGCCCACGGGCTGGAGATCGGCGCGCATGATTACATCCTGCGCCCGGTCGACCGCAATGAACTCATTGCCCGCGTACGCACACAGATCCGCCGCAAGCGGTTTCAGGAGCGTTTGCGCTCCACCTATGAAATCAGCCTGTCGATGGCGCTCACCGATCCGCTGACGGGGTTGTATAACCGCCGCTATCTTGAGGTTCACCTGCAAAAGCTGCTTCAGAAAAACCGCGACAGCAAAAAGTCCATGGCGGTGCTGCTGACGGATATCGACCATTTCAAAAAAATCAACGACACATTCGGCCATGCGGTGGGCGATGAGGTGCTGAAAGTCGTCTCGGAAAGATTGATGGCGAATTTACGCAGCTTCGACCTTGTTGCCCGTATCGGCGGAGAAGAATTCGTGGTCATCCTGCCCGATGTCAGCGAGCAAAGGGCGTATATGGTGGCGGAGCGCCTGCGCGCTTCTATTGCCGATGTGCCGATCCCCAGCGCCGCCGTGCCCGGCGGGGCGCTGCTGGTGTCGACCTCGGTGGGCGGCGCGATCATCGACCACAGTGAGCACACGATCGAGGAAGTTCTGGACCGCGCCGACAAGTGCCTCTATGCGGCCAAGGAAGCGGGACGAAATTGCACCGTGTTCGAAGGCGTCGGCAAGCTCGACCCCGGGAAGTACAAATCCGAAGAACGCCAGGTGATTGAGTAGGGTTTTGGCCGTACGGGGCCGTGCTTTTTTCACCGCGAAGGGCACGAAGATCGCGAAGAGTCTTTTTCTCTTTTGTCATCCCGAACGCGCAGCGGAGGGATCTCATTTTTAAAAACCACGAATGGACACGAATGAACGCGAAGGTTTTAAACCACAGCGGCCACGGCGCGCACGGCGTTTTCGTTGATTATCAGTCGGTGTCCTCTCCCGTCATGCCCGCGAAGGCGGGCATCCGGTCATTTTTTACTTCTTGCTAAGTTTTAGAAAACTTGCGCGTTATGGCCGCATATGCAGCGCTGAAAAATGCAAAGACAAGAAAAGAGAAGAAATAAAAGGCAGAACAAAATATACCAAGCTCAAGGATGTCTACATTACCCTTCTCAAGCTCGATGACAATGTATGAAAATGAGAGAAGAGGAAATGCAACTGCCAAGAACGGTAGCCATCTACCCAAGGCATGATACTTACTGTATAGATATTCGCTGTCGCGCTCCATTTCTGGGGCTTGTTTGTAATAGTATTTCCTCATAACACGATACATCTGGATCGGTGAGATCAGAAACAGTGCGACACAAATTGATAAGGAGGAAAAAATAATGTTAACAACGAACATCTGGGCGATGTTTAGAAAACCTGAGAACTGAAGGCCAAATAAGAACTGCGCTAAATAGAGATTAACTTGAGTGTTAACCTGAGACATAAACCCTAAATAATCAGAATTGATTTGTAGATTGTCCCACCCAAAGAGCAGTATCCAAAGTTGAGGCAGAAGAGTCACAACTGTTACTTCAAGGACAAGAATCAAAACTCGTGGACGCAAATACCAATATTCCAACTCTGGTTGCTGAATTTTATTACACTCAATAATTAGATCATTTAGCTGAGAACGAAAGAAAAGAGCGACAACCACAGCATAAACAACACTCCATAAGCTGACGATCCCATAAACAAAAGCCGGGATGAACAGCAGCGACACCGCGATGGCTGCAAGGCGCAGGAGGTTTGTATTATTTTTGAATTTTTTGTCTGTGCCCTTCACGCAATCCCCATGCAATTTTTGTTGCTGTAATTCTTCCTTCTTTATCATGGAGGCGGAGAGGGTGCAAATTTGCGGGGTATGCGTGTGGTTTTTTGAACCACCAAGGTCACTAAGGAACACTAAGTTTTTATGGAGCCGCTTCGCCGCGATTATGTGCTAGATCCCCGTTCACGCTCGGCGTTGCCTCGCTGCCGGGGATGACGGTAGGGGGAGGGGATGACGGTTGGGGGGTAATAAAAAAAGCGCCGGGGGCGCTTTTTTGTTTCTCTTGATGTCCCTTTGGGGGAATTACTTTTTCGCGGGCGGGAGCTTTTTCTCCTCGAACATGACGTGCATGCCTTTTTTGCCCGTTTCGGGGTTTTCGGCCCACGGGTCGTATTTCTTTTTGTTGATTTTGTATTCGGCCTTGTTGGCGCGCTTGGCATAGTAGCGGTAGCCCGTCCCGGCGGTGCTTTCCAGCCTGACTTTTACGACTGAGCTTTTCTTAGCCATTTTTGCCTACTCCTTAATAAAAGATGACGCTTTATGCCGGGTTTTGCCGTTATTGTCAAGCATTGCCCTGTTTTTTGCCCGAAGCGGCCTTTTTGCCCGATTTTTTAGGGGGTGGCCGCCTTGGGGCTTTGCCCTCGGCCTCGCGCTTGGCCTTGCGTTCGATGGCATCGGCAATAAGGACCACGGCCCGGTTGATGCCCACGCTCATCACATCGTCTCCGTCCGATTTGCGGATGGAGGTATAGGCCCCGTCATGGAACAAAAACGGCCCGAAACGCCCGATTCCGGCGGTAATCATCTTGCCGGTCTGGGGGTGGGTTCCGACCTCGCGGGGCAGGGCCAGAAGCTCCAGCGCCGATTCCAGCGTTACATCGGCAAGCTGGACGCCCTTGGGGATTCCCTGGCGCTTTGGCTTGGGCGCGGCAGGTTTTTTGGGCTTTTTCGGTGCTTTTTTGCCTTCGGCCTTGGCTTTTTTCTTTTCGGCTTCCCATTCCTTAATCGCCTGATCGTAGGCGCTCATGTCCGGCGCGGTTTCCTCGCCCGCGTCGATCTGAACATAGGGGCCGTAGGGGCCGCGGCGCAGGGATACGGCGCGCCCGGTCACGGGGTCTTTGCCGAGGATTTTCGGCTCGTTGGCCAGCGCGGCCATTTCGCCGTCCTCGCCGTTTTCGCCGGTGGGTACGGCCAGCGGCTTGGTGAATTTGCAATCGGGGTAGTTCGAGCAGCCGATAAAGGCACCGAATTTGCCGAGTTTAAGGCCGAGGCGCCCTTTGCGCTTTGCTTCCTCGCAGGCGAGGCATTTGCGCGGGTCTTTGCCGTCGTGCTCGTCATGGAAGAAGTGCGGGGCGAGTTCCTCATCCAGATGGTCGATGACTTGCGTGATCGTAAGGTCTTTTGTGCCGTCCACAGCCGTTTTAAAGTCCGACCAGAACATGCGCAGCATTTCCTTCCACATGACATGGCCGCTGGCGATGGCGTCTAATTCTTCCTCCAGATTGGCGGTGAAGTCGTAATCGACATAGCGCGTAAAAAATTTGGAAAGGAACGTTGTGACGATGCGGCCCCGGTCTTCGGGGATGAAGCGGCGCTTGTCCATCGTGACGTAATTGCGGTCGCGCAAAACCTGAAGGATCGAGGCATAAGTCGAGGGGCGGCCGATGCCAAGTTCTTCCATCGCCTTGACCAGCGAAGCCTCGGAATAGCGCGGGGGCGGCTGGGTGAAATGCTGATTCGGGGTGATGTCGGTGAGTTTCGTCGCATCGCCCTCGTTCATTGGCGGCAGGCGGCGGTCCTTTTCGTCGTCTTCGCTTTCATCCTCGTCTTCGTTCTTGTCGTCGATGTCTTCATGATAGACCTTTAAAAATCCGTCAAACGCTACGACCGAGCCGTTGGCGCGCAGGATCACATCGTCGGTGCCGTCAGAGATATCGACTTTCATCTGGTCCAGCACCGCGTTTTCCATCTGGCAGGCGATGGTGCGCTTCCAGATAAGGTCATAAAGCCGCCACTGCTCGTCGTCGATTTTGCCCTTGATCTGGTCCGGCGTGCGGGTCATGTGCGTCGGGCGGATGGCTTCGTGGGCCTCTTGTGCATTCTTGGCTTTGGACTTGTAATGGCGCGGCGCATCGGGAAGGTACTTGCCGCCGAAATCCTTGCCGATCACCTCGCGGGCTTCTTTGAGCGCGTCTTCGGACAGCGTCGTGCCGTCGGTACGCATATAGGTAATGAGGGCCACGTTCTCGCCGCCGATAGACACGCCTTCGTAAAGGCGCTGGGCCGTGCGCATGGTGTGCTGCGCGGAAAAGCCCAGCTTGCGCGAGGCTTCCATCTGAAGGCTGGAGGTGATAAAGGGCGGGTAGGGGCTGCGCCGGACCTGCTTCTTTTCGATTTTCTGGACCGAGAGTTTTTTGTTCTCGATGCGCTCGATCGCCTTTTTGGCGGCGGCCTCGTTTCCGATGTCGAATTTATCGAGCTTGTTCCCGGCCAGATGTGTCAGCCGGGCGGTGAAGGGTTTGCCCTCGGGCGTGTGCAGGCGCGTGACGATGCTCCAGTACTCCTGCGCCCGGAATTTTTCAATCTCGGATTCGCGCTCGCAGATCAGGCGCAGCGCAACAGACTGCACACGGCCCGCTGAACGCGAACCGGGGAGCTTGCGCCAAAGCACGGGCGATATATTAAAGCCCACCAGATAATCGAGCGCCCGCCGCGCCAGATAGGATTCCACCAGATGCTCATCCAGGCTGCGCGCGTGGCTGAAGGCTTCGGAGACGGCCTTTTTTGTAATCTCGCTAAAGGAAACGCGGCGGATTTCCTTGCCCTTGAGCAGGTCGTCTTCGCCGAGCATTTCGCGGATATGCCATGAAATCGCCTCGCCCTCGCGGTCGGGGTCGGTCGCCAG
Source organism: Micavibrio sp. UBA5703 (assembly GCA_002420015.1). Classification (GTDB taxonomy): domain Bacteria; phylum Pseudomonadota; class Alphaproteobacteria; order Micavibrionales; family Micavibrionaceae; genus UBA5701. The sequence goes on along the minus strand of DIHF01000037.1, from coordinate 29,477 downwards.
CCAAAGGGTCTTCGCGCCCTTGACGGCCTTTTTGATGTCCTTGATATGCTTGTCCGAGCGCTCGCCGGGCTGCCATTTCATGGCGAAGTCCTCGTCGGGCAGGACCGAGCCGTCCTTGTTCACGAGGTCGCGGATATGCCCGTACGAAGCGATGACTTCGTAGTCAGAGCCAAGATACTTGCTGATCGTTTTGATCTTGGCCGGGGACTCAACGATGACGATGTTTTCTGCGCTCATATTTTCTAAACTTTATTAACCACGAATGGACACGAATAAACGCGAATATTCTATTTTCTCAACTTGTCATTTCGAACGAATGTGAGAAATCTCCCAAATGTTCCCCTGTATGAGATCCCTCCGCTTCGCGTTCGGGATGACAAAAGGAAAATTATTCGTGTTCATTCGTGGTTAAAACTCATTCTTCCTTCAAACTAATCCTGTTACCTGCGTGGCGCTGGACGCGTCCGGCAAGCTCCAGATCGAGCAGGACGGTCTGCACCACAGGAATAGTCAATTGACAGGTTCGGATCAATTCGTCAACAGGGACGGGGGCAAAAGACAGGCAGGCGATAATTTTTTCCTGTGCATTATCAGGGGGTTCGACGGGGCTAAAGGCCTCGGGAATAAAGGGTTCCGCCGGAAAATCAGGCTCGCGCAGGGTGCTGCCGGAAAAGTTGCACATGACTTCCAGCACGTCCTTGGCATAACGCACCAGCGTCGCGCCCTCGCGGATGAGATGATTCGGTCCCTGCGCGCGCGGGTCAAGCGGGTGGCCGGGCACGGCGTAGACATCGCGGCCCTGTTCCCCCGCCAGCCGCGCCGTGATGAGCGAGCCCGAGCGCATGGTGGCCTCGACCACGATCACGCCTTTGGACAGGCCGGAAACGATGCGGTTGCGGCGCGGGAAGCTCTGGGCGAAGGGTTTCTGGCCGAGCGGGCTTTCGGCGACGATCAGGCCGTTTTCTTTGATCCGGTCGTACAGCCCGGCATTTTCCTCCGGATATATAATGTCGATGCCTCCGGCTACCACGGCAATGGTTCCGGTTTGCAGCGCGCCGTGATGCGCGGCGGTGTCGATGCCCCGGGCCAGCCCCGACACGACGATTTGTCCGGCGGCGCCGAGTTCCCGGGCGAGTTTTTCGGCGAATTTCCGGCCGTTGAGCGAGGCATTGCGCGCCCCGACCATGGCGATGCAGGACCGCGCCATAAGGGCGGGATTTCCAAGTACGCTGATGACGGGGGGCGCGTCAGACGTGGCGGCGAGGGCCAGCGGATAGTCTTCGCAGGCGGCGGTGATGAGGCGGCCTTTAATTTTGGTGAGCGCTTTGTATTCCTGCTCGGCCTGTCTTTCGGAGGCGGGGATCAGGGTTTTTTTGCCGCCGCCGCGCTTGGACAGCTCGGGCAGGACTTCGAGCGCGCGTTTCGCCGAGCCGTAAGCCTCGATCAGGCGGTAAAACGTGACCGGCCCGACATTGTCCGTGCGCGCCAGGCGCAGCCAGTCGATCTTTTCATCTTCGGAAAGATTGGATTGCGTTTTGGCTTTATTGTCCATGAAGCCGAATTGCATTATTTAGCTTTCTTAAAACTGATCTTTGGTTCGGTGCCGTTCAAAAGGCGTTTGATGTTTTCCCTGTGCCGCCACCAGACAAGCGCGGTGATGAGCAGGGCAACGGCGGCTGGCTCCGGCCCGTATATAAAGTAGGTCACAACCGGCGCGGTCAGCAGGGCGAGGAGCGCCGAGAGCGAGGAAATTTTCGTGGCAAAGGCCACCGCCAGCCACGCGGCGCAGGCGGCGAGGCCAGCGAGCGGCGTTGCCGCCAGAAAAACGCCGAGCGCCGTGGCGACTCCTTTCCCGCCTTTGAACTTCAGCCAGACGGGGTAGCAATGGCCGATGACGGCGAAGAGGCCGATCGGGACGACGATCGAGATATATATTGATGGCCAGCAAGCACATATTACTCCATAGGGGCAGCTTACCGCAGCGCAGTCAGGATAATATTGCGAAAGCAATAGATATGATACACCTATCGCGATTGCGCCTTTTGCGGCGTCAAGAAAAAGAGTGATAGCTGCAAGCCTCTTATTGCCTGTACGCAGGACGTTGGTTGCGCCGATATTGCCAGAACCGATTTTGCGGATGTCGCCATAGCCGGACATTTTAGACAGCATCAGGCCGAAGGGGATGGAGCCGATGAGGTAGGCAACGAGAAAAATCTCAGAAATTTCCATCATGGTTTATTTACCTATCAGCATATCCAGCACGGCCATTCCCCACTCCGTCATGCCCGCGGAGGCGGGCATCCGGTCATGTTTCCTAGGCTTGCAGGTCTTCATAAAGGTCTCTCCAGTCCGGATTCATTTCTTCGATAATACGCATCTTCCATATCCTGTTCCATTTCTTTAAGCGTTTTTCCCGAATAAAGGCGTTTTCCGCCGTATCGTGAACTTCGTAATAGACAAGAGTTTTTATGTCGTATTTTTTGGTGAAGCCCTCAACCGCGCCCGTTTTGTGCTCCCACATTCTTTTGCCAAGGTCAGAGGTCACGCCGACGTAAAAGGTGCTGTTCCGGGCTTTGGCAAGGATGTAGACATAGAATTTCTTCTCGTTCATTTTTTTGTCCGGACCCCCGCCTTCGCGGGGGTGACGATATTTCTTATTTTCCGATCAGCATATCCAGCACGGCCATGCGCGTGGGGATGCCGCCCGCGACCTGCTTTGCGATCAGACTGCGCTCGCGGTCATCGGCCAGTTCGTCGGCGATTTCAACGCCCCGGTTCATGGGGCCGGGATGCATGACGAAAGCTTTGCGCCCTGCCATGTTCAGGCGCTCCAGCGTCAGGCCGAATTCTTTGTGGTAGGCGGCATCATCCGGGATTTGCCCCGCCTTCATGCGCTCTTTCTGGATACGCAACAGCATCACGGCATCCGCGCCGGGAAGGCCTTCCTCAAGCGAGGTGAAAGTTTCCAGCCCCGCGACGGGGAATTTTTGCGGCATCAGGAATGCCGGGGCGACGATGCGTACGTTCGCGCCCATCTTCTTTAAAAGTATGGCGTTGGAGTTCGCGACGCGGCTGTGGGCGACGTCGCCGCAGATCGCCACGGTGAGGTCTTTGATCGGGCCGATCTCGCGCTCCATCGTCAGGGCATCCAGCAGCGCCTGCGTCGGGTGCTCGCGCCAGCTATCGCCGCCGTTGATGACCGGGCAATCGACGTGCCCGGCGACGAAATTGGGCGCGCCGAATTCGACATGGCGCATGATGATGGCGTCCGGCTTCATCTGGTTGAGGGTCAAGATGGTGTCGAGGAAGCTCTCGTTCTTGCGCATCGAGCTGTTTTCGACCTGCCAGTTGACGACGCTCGCGCCGAGGCGTTTGGCGGCGATGTCGAAGGAAATCAGGGTGCGGGTCGAAGGCTCGAAAAACAGGGTGATGACGATTTTGTTGTCTAAAGTCTTATGGTCCCATTTTCCCGTTTCGAGGGATTTGGCGTAATAGGCGGCGCGGTCCAGGATGTCGCGGATTTCCCCGGCGCTAAGGTCTTCTATACCCAAAAGATGTTTCATAAGGAGTCTTGATACCCTCAGTGGGGGCGGCGAGGCAACAGAAAAACAGGTTCGAAGCCTAAATTATGCCCTTTTTTTCAAGGTCTTTGATCTCTGCCCGGGAAAGGCCGAGGAGGGTTTCCAGCACGTCCCCGGTATGCTGGCCCAGCATCGGCGGGGCGGCGGTATAGCTTACAGGGGTTTCCGACAATTTTAACGGGCTGCCGACCAGTTTGACGGGGCGGGGTGCGGCGTCGTGTTTCATTTCAATTGCCATGTCCCTGGCCTGTACCTGATCCATTTCAAAGACCTTGTCGATGGTGTTGACCGGGCCGCAAGGCACGTCGGCTTCGCGCAAAACGTCCAGCCAATGCGCGGTGGTTTTTCCGGCAATGCATTTTTCGATAAGGGGGATGAGCGTAGTGCGGTTTTGAACGCGCATTTTATTTGTAGAGAATTTTTCATCGGCCGCCCATGCGGGATTTCCGGCGGCATCACAGAATTTTTTGAACTGTCCGTCATTGCCGATGGCGATAACGACGAAGCCGTCGGCGGTTTTGAAGGTTTGATAGGGCACGATGGTTGCATGCGCGTTGCCCATGCGCGGCGCTGGTTTTCCGGCAGTCAGATAATATTGCCCGATATTGACAAGCGAAGATACGGTGCAATCGAGCAGCGACAGATCGACAAGCTGGCCTTTGCCGCCGGTATCGCGGGCGCGCAGCGCAGCCAGAATGCCGATGGCGGCGTAAAGCCCGGTCATGAAATCGCTGAGCGCGACGCCGACTTTCATCGGGCTGCCGCCCGGCTCCCCCGTAATGGCCATCAGTCCGCCCATAGCCTGGGCCAGATAGTCATAGCCCGGTTCGGACGATAACGGGCCGTTCAGGCCAAAACCTGTGATCGAGCAATAGATAAGGCGCGGGTATTTCGCCTTGATCTGTTCATATCCAAGACCATATTTTTCCAGCCCGCCCTTTTTAAAGTTTTCGATCAGGACATCTGATTTTTCGAGAAGCTTGTGGATGAGCGCTTGTCCCTCTTTGGTTTTAATGTCGATGGCGAGGGATTTCTTGTTGCGGTTGGCGGAAAGGTAATAGGCGCTTTCGCTCGTGTCGTTTCCGGCGGTGTCTTTCAGGAACGGCGGCCCCCAATAGCGCGTGTCGTCGCCTTCGCCCGGTTTTTCGATTTTAAGGATTTCCGCGCCAAGGTCGCCAAGGATTTGCGTACAGACGGGGCCGGCCAGTACGCGGGAAAGATCCAGAATCCTGATGCCTTCGAGCGCTCCGGTCATGTCGGCCACAACACTTGGAAAATATCATGAAAATGCATTGCGCCCGTTATAACGATGCCGAGAGCGAAGCCGGGTCCGGCCGGGATCGCGAGTTTCGTAAGATCCATGCCGACTTTGCTGTGGGAAACCGTGCGCAGCGCAACCATCATACCGTGAAGAAAGCCGAGAAAAGCGCCAAGCGTCATGGCGATCAGGATTGCTTCCGGGCCGAGCCATATGCCGGCGGCCCCCAGCAGCTTGACGTCGCCCAGCCCCAGCGTGTCTTCTTTATAAAAGGCGTTGGCGACGCCGCGTATCAGAAACAGGATTCCGCCGCCGATAAGTGCGCCCAGCGCCATATCGGCAAAGCCGGTATAATGCATCAGCGTCGACAGATGAAAAATCAGGCCGAGGCACATAAAACCCATGACAAGCTCATTGGGAAGCAGTCGATCCCTGAGATCGATAACGGACAGGATGTAAAGGACGATCAGGCTGCCGATCAGGCTGAGCAGGGCAAAAATTTCAAGCATCTACAGAAGTGTTTTCCACATGACCTTATTGTACAAACCAAACAAATCTATTGCATTACATCTTTTTACGCTAGGATAAAACCGCCAAATAATATCTCTTTTGGCGTCTTAGTGCCTTTTCCGAAGTTTCGTGGCGGACCGTATGAGCAGCAAAACCAGAGTTCTTGTCGTCGAGGATAATGATTTTGTCCGCATGCAGATCGTGAAATTCCTGAATGATGCGGAATATGAAACGGTTGAGACGTCTGACGGGCGTGATGCTATGGACAAGGTCGGTGACAATATCGATGTGGCCATCGTCGATGTCCGTATGGAGCCGGCGGATGGGTTTGAATTTATTCGCTCCGTCAGGGGCAGGGGTATGGAAACGCCTGTGATTTTGGTCACAGGCGACCAGAACCCGGATATCCTGAACGAGGCGGCGAAGTGGGGTGTGGGTGCGGTTTTGATGAAGCCTGTCCAGAAGGACAGGCTGATCAAGGCCGTGTCGCGTACGCTTGGCGTGAAACAGCGAGTATCCTGAGGATTGATTTTGTACGATAAAAGAAAGATTGTTCGCAGGTTTTTTTCGCTCCGCCCGGTGGCGGCGCTGATGGCGTTTGCGGTGCTTGCTTCCTGCGCCCCTGTCGATGTGCCGGGCGGGCGCAATGCGCGCATTCCTTCCCCGACGATGGCGAGCGAAAGAAAAGAAGCCATCAACGAGCATCCTGATAGCGTTTTGTATTTGCCCTTGGGAAGCGATGTTCTGGTTCCGGAAATGAGCAGCGGCGATCCGTTGCCCGATGAGATTGTCGGGCCGTTCGAATTGCGCTCCGAGAATCTGGCTGGGGCGTTGCAGCTTATCCTTGCCGACTATGAAATTCCGCTGGCCTTTGAAACCAACGAGGGTATGACCCGTACGGTGACGGTCGCCAATCTGCGCGGCCCCCTGAACAAGGTGGTGGAGAAAGTGTGCGGTCTGGCTGATTTGTACTGCGCCTATGAGGACGGGCTTTTGGTCATCAAGGATACGCAAACCTTCACTGTTGCTGTGCCGCCTATCGGCGGGGAGACGGATATCCTGAGCGCGCTGGGTTCGGGGCTTCAGGCGATTACCGGCACCTCGCCGATCACGGACCAGGGTACCAGAACCATCATCTATGAGGCTACGAACCGCACAGCCGGAATGGCTGAAAGGTATTTCCAGCGCATCCGCGCGAATACGGCCCTGATTGTGTTTGAGGTTTATATCTGGGAGGTGGCGCTGAATACCGACAATGCGACCGGCATCGACTGGGAGCAGATCGACGTGTTTGGCAAATATGCTACGGGGATCAGCATCCCCGGCGGCACGGGTGCGGATTTCACGCCGATCAGCATTGGCCTCCCGACGCGTTCGGGTACGGTGGCGTTCGGCTCGGATGACGTGCTTCAGTTCATTTCCAATTACGGCGCTGTTAAAACGATTTCGCAGCCGCAGATTACGGTGCTTTCGGGCGCGTCGGCGACGCTCCGGGCTGCCGACACGGTGAACTATGTTTCTTCGCTCAGCCGGTCGATCGACAATGGCGAGGTGACGGTTTCGACGGAAACGGATTCGGTGGATACCGGCTTTACCCTGACGATTTCAAGCAACTGGGACAACGCGACCATCTATGGAAGCATCGAGATCGAGCTTCAGGAATTCAGGCGCTTTCAGGAGTTCGATGCCGATGGGACGGTACTCCAGCTTCCGGAAACCACCGAGCGCGAACTTTCAACCCAGATCCGCATAAGGCCCGGAGATTCCCTGCTGATCGCCGGACTGGTCCGTGAAAACGACCAGTTCGACTCTTCCGGTCCGGGATTTGATACGCCGCTGCTTTCAACGACCCGCGAAGTCAGGGTGTCGAATACGGAGCTTGTATTCCTCATGAAACCCCGCGTGATTGTGTATACATCGGAAAGCGGCGGTGCGGGCGTTACCGTGCCGGAGTCGTCTGAGGCCCCGGCTACGTTGGAGAGTGCCTATCCTGCCGGATCGCTGCCGACCGATCTGCTGAATCCGGCGGCGGCGCAGTAGTTTTGTAAAACCCGGCGCTTTTTCCACAACTTGTCCACATTATGCCGCAGCTGGGGTAATTCCCGCTTCTTTTGGTGTTTTTGTTCGTTTTTTTTATGTTACACTATAGGCGCTGTGAATCCGTCTTGCAGCGCCCGTTTTTTCGTCCAAACCATGCCATATCACATGCGTCCGCATCTTTTTATTTTCCTGGCAGTTTTCGCGGCTCTGGCGTTTTCCGGAATGCAGGCCAATGCGCAGCGTTCGGGGTTCGACGATCCGGGGGTTCGTGGCGGATCGGGCGGCGGTGGTGATGCCATCGTTCCAGTTCAGGCCAATGTCGACGGCGGGACTATTCCGACAGGTGCCACGGCACAGGTTGTCGTGCTGTTTCGCAACGAAGGTTCCCAGCCGATTGAAACGGGTGTTATAAATCTTTATCCGTCCTCGACGGTTTCGGGTTCGGTTTCCTTGAACCAGTGTAACCTTGAGCCTTTGCAGCCCGGCGCGGATTGCGCCGTTGCCCTTTCGGTCAAGGGGTTGCAGGCCGGGCCGTGGCGCATGGAAATGCTGATGAGCCATTCCGGGCGCTCGCGTCTTGTGACGGCGACCTTGTCCGGTACGGTGGAGGCAAGCGGCGACAGCTCCGACAAGCTTGCCAGCGATATCGAGACGATCCCCAACGAGGTCGATTTTGGCACGCTCAATGCGGGCCAGACTTTGGTCGAGCCGATTATCCTGCGCAACATCACGTCCAGCGACATTAACCTCGATGAAGTTTATATAGATGCGAACAAGCAGGCGGGGCTGACGCTGGATACGGAGTGCACGAAGCTTGGTGCCGGTCAGGCGTGCATGGCTACGGTGACGTGGTCGCCGAAGCTGAAGGGGCCGGCTTCGGGCGTATTGGTTATCAAGCATGACGGCCCGACGGCCCTGGCCAGCGTGATCCTGAAGGGCGAATACGTGCCGGGTTCTGTGAGTGAGGCGGAAGTCTTCCCTGAAGCCGTGCCTGGCAAGGGCTTGCTGGTGGCTTCGCGCAAGGAAGTTGATTTCGGCGGCGACGTGGGGTCGGCCTCGACGATCACGGTTTCTCTGGTCAATGCCGGCGATGCGCCCCTGATCATTGAGGATATCAAGATCGCCGGTCAGGATAATGGTCTCAGCGTCAAGGGTGACGGTTGCGGCACGGCTACGGTTCTGGATCCGGTTGAAGCTTGCCCGCTGACGCTGTCATGGTCACCGACGAGAGCCGGGGCGCTTCTGGACGATGTGCAGATCATCCACAACGGTGCGCGCGGGATTCTGGTCCTTCCGGTCAAGGGCAGGGCCTCGCAGGTCGTCAGTCAGGATCAGAAGGCGATCGTGCTGGCCAATGACACGGCAACCATCATGGGGGCGCTCGATATTGCTGATACCGAAGAGTCGCAGGCAAGCAGAGAGCCGCCGCCACCGCCGTCCGAATCCGGCTATGCATCGGATGTAAGAAATCCCGCAAGCGTTCTGGACGGGTTGAAGATTACATCGTTCTCGCAAAATCGGGCCATCGTCAACGGACCGAGCGGCAGCCGCATCATGTTCGACGGCGAGGAAGTTTTGCTGGGGGGGATACCGTGGCAGGTGGCCATACAGAAAAACGGTATTGAATTTACGCACGGCAAGCAGCGCGTGCTGCTGCTCTTTGACCGCTCCCTGTCTTCCATCAACCGGGTTTCCGGGCAGTCCGGTGGCTCGGGAAGCGGCGGATCTTCTGGCGACGCGGCTGCGGCCCCGGCTGCAAGCGCTTCCGGAGGCTAGTTCTTATGAGCGACAATCACACGTCGACAGACGCATCAGGGCCGGGCGATCTGGGCGACGATGCCGTAACCAAAGACCGTCGCCAGCAGCAGGCCGAATTGCCCGGCGGTGTCGAGCGCCGCAGTCTCAAAGACAACCGCAAAATCCGCAGCAGCGAGGGCCGCGAGCGCTATCTCGACATGGTGCAGCGGGAGCGCGCGCTTATGCTCGAACAGGGCATTGCGCGCTCCACCGAACAGCTTCTCGATCAGGCCGGGGCCGTTGCGCCGTCCGATGTCGAGGAAGAAGGGGTCAAGGACAGGGCGACCGGCGACCAGCTTCGTTCGATCCTTCCGGTCCAGTCGTGGCTGCCGCTCAGCATCCACCTGATTGGCCTGCGCGACAGCGTGATGCGGGTGGCGCCGCTATACGATCTCAATCAGCGCCAGATCGACGCGCTTTTATCGACCGCCAACCGAAGCGGCTTTCACGTCGAAAAGATCGAGGTGGAGATTTGGGACCGCAAGGAACTGATCGACACGCTGCGCTCGGTGCACGATCTATCGGCAGAGCGCTGCGAGAAGACGCTGGCGCAGTGGCTTGGCGATATCGACAACGGCCTTTTGCTCAACCAGTTCCAGCGCGACATGCTGGCCGAGGCGTTGCAGATGCGCACATCGGATATTCATCTTGTGCAGGACAACAACCCGGAAGCGCCGAACTGGATACAATACCGGATCGACGGCGATTTGATCCCGATGCATCTTCTGCCGCCCGACGGCATGGCGCGTCTGACGACGTTGCTGAAAAGGGATGCGGGCCTTAACTTCGGCGACAGGACGACGCCCAAGGACGGGCGTTTCAGTTTCCAGTGGCAGGGCCGGGCGATCGACGTCCGCGTCGCCGCCGGACCGCAGGCGCAGGACGGCGAGAAGCTTACCCTCCGTCTTCTGGACCGCGCCTCGCTCAAGGGTTTCGACGAGTTGTTCCGGCGGCACGAGGATGTCGGCGATTATCTGGCCAAGCTGCTCTCGCCCGACATCAAGGGCGGCGGGGGGATGATTTTGCTTTCGGGTCCGACAGGTTCCGGTAAGACGACGACGCTTTATGCCTGCGTGCAGCAGATCGACCGCCGCCGCCGCCACGTTCTGACCATCGAAGATCCGATCGAATATGAACTGCGCTATGCGACGCAGTGGCAGGTGCGCCCTGGCATGCCGGGCGGCAGTTTCGCTGAACTAATCCGCGCCGCGATGCGTCACGATCCCGACTACATCATCATCGGCGAGATGCGCGATGCCGACACGGTTGAAACATCGCTCCGCGCCGCCGAGTCCGGTCACACGGTGATTTCCACCATTCACGCCGACACGGCGCTCCAGACTTTCGAACGCCTGCGTTCGCTGATGCCCCATGAACGGGAGCGTTCCTCGACATATACACTGGCGCAGCAGGTGAAGGCCATTCTCAATCAAAGGCTGGTGCGGACCCTGTGCCAGGGCTGCGCGCACAAGGCAAAGCTGGGCGATAGCATAAAAGAGCACGAGATGCAGCGGCTCAATATTCACCCGGAGACAAAGGTGCGCACGCATAACACCAGCGGCTGCGATCTGTGCAACCGCACAGGGATTTCGGGGCGGACACTTTTGCTGGATGCGCTGCTGATCACGCTTGGGCCGGCGCAGCGCAACCATATTTATGAGGCCCTGATCGGGAACGTGAACAATGTCGTCGGCGAACATGGCGTGGTGGTTCATACCCGGCGCGAAGGACTTGTGGATCTGGTCGTCAACGGGCTGGTCGATCCGAAGGCGGCGCTGTCTTATCTCGAGGATTAAGCCGGTAATATACAATGCAGCAATGGATTGCGGAGATAGCGTACGAAACGACATCAGGCCCGAGGCGGGTTATTGAGTCTTTTTATCTGCCTTCCGTCGATGACGTGCGCGCGGCGGTCAGCAAGAAGGGCGGCTATACGCTCAGCATCAGGCCGCATGAGCGCTCGCCGATGGAAAGGCTGCTGGCGCGCTCGACATGGTGGCAGGTCCAGCTTTTGCGCGGTATTCAGTTCCGTTCGACATCCACTTCGCCCGGTGTGGCGCTGTGGAAGATCATTCAGGCCGAAACCAATCCGCGCCGCCAGAATATCCTGGCCCCGGCAAGGGAGGCTCTGGCGCGCGGTCTTGGGGTTATCGACGCGCTGAAAGCCCTGAATATTTTCGATCACGGGACGCTGGCTATTCTGGCCGGTTCGGAAAGGGCCAATCGTCTGGTTGAGGGGATTCCGCACGCCATTCACTCCATCACCCAGAAACGCAAGAACACACGGGCGATCATGGGGACGATGAGCTGGCTGGGCTTTGACGTGTTTTCGATCGTGACATCGCTGTGGAGCGGGCAGGACATGGTTTTAGGCTGGTTTCGCGACAACCCGCCGACTGAGCCGGAGGCGCTTGAAAAATACACCCGCGTCGTCGGCAATCTCGAGCTTCTGTGGAATGTGCTTATCTATTCCTCGGTCGGCATGGGCGTGTTCATGGGCTGGTGCATTCTCTCGTTCTGGTATAATCGCGGCAAGAAAGACTTTCCGACAGCTAGAATCGTCAGGAAAATACCGCTGATCGGCGGGTACCTGCGCGATCTGGCTTTTGCCGATTCCATGTCGGCGGCGGCCCGCATGCTGCGCGGCCGCGTTCCGATCAACGATACGCTGCACCAGTCGGCGGAGGCCTCCTCGGCGCCGGATGTGACGGCGTACTGGGTAGCGGCATCGACCAGCCTGGGCCGGGGGGTGTCTTTGGGCTCGGCGCTGGACATGGAGCCTTTGACGCGGAGCGAGCGTATGGAGCTTGCAAGCTTGTCTGATTTGGCCCAAGTTGCTACAGTTATGGAGTCGATTTCCGAGATGCGCGCCGCCGCAGCCAAGACCAAGCACAAGCTTATCGTGTGGATCGCTTTCGGATTGACAGGTGTCTTTCTTGCTGTCGCCTTCGGCAGCGCCATTTACGCCCTGACTGTGATGAATATGAGCATGGATTCGATGATGGGCGGCCTGATGGAAGGAGCGATATAAATGCCTTTGGGTGCAGGGGGAGAAATCGACAGGGGCCTGCCCAGCGCCGAAAGGCGTCAGGAAAGCGGCGTCGCCCGCCCGCGCCCAGGCATTTCCGATATGCTGGCCGGGGAGTCCAAAGCCTTCGTCAGCAAGCTTTCGCCCTATCTGCCGCATGAACTGATCGGCGGCTCGATCCCCCATATTCCCGGAACCGAGGACGAGGCCATTTGGAACGCCGCATCACAGGCTTGCGGGACGGAGAAAGTTCATTTCACCTATAGCGTTGAGGACAAGAAGATATGGTATCTGGCTTGTCCTTCGGCGGTTTTGGCCTCAAACCCGGATAGCTGGTGCCCGCTGGCGGCGGCTCTGCCGGGGAACAGCGAATACTGGGACAAGGAAACAGTTTACCTGTACGAACAGGAGGGTATCGCCTCGGCGCTGCGCTGGGACCCGGAGACGGGCCGGATGCAGGTTTTCCTCGGTGCGGCGCGGACTATATTGCCGCGCATCCAGAGCATGGACGCAAACTTCGTTTCCGTAAACCCTGAGGTTGCGGAGATCGTGCCGTGGAAGAACCGCAATCTTAGAACGGAAAAACTCTCAAGGGCTACGGCGCGCACCCTGATGTTCTCAGGGCTGGCTGTAGCGCTGGTTGCGGGCTTGCTTCTTGTCTTCAGCTTCATCTCCGTCAACATGGTCGAGCGCAATTTAGGGAAGGTCAAGATGGCCACGGACAAGGCTTCAACGGATTTGATGGTCAACGCCTATAATGCGATGCAAAGCGATACCATCAAGCACATGGTCCGCATTCAGGAGATTCTGGATTCGCTGGCCAAGGTCGACGGTACGCTGGTGCGTTATGAGGTCAAAGGCGGGCAGGTCGAATGGGAGGCTCTGTTGCCGCCGGCTTTCGCGCAGGAATACGGAACCGTGCAGCAGGGGCTTGAGAAGGACGGAAGGGTCAGGGTCAAGGCCACGCGCTAGCGCGCTATACAAAAGATATGTAAATTATTAATTTGTTGATTTTAATGGGTTTTGTTTGTTTGTGACGTTTGGGTTTAACGGTAAAGTAAGACATATTTGAGTAAAATACAGGATAAGCCTTGAAACGGGGGCCGGAGTGGAATTGAAGAAGCCTGACATAAAGATGCCGGACTTTAAGGTGCCGGATTTGTCGAAGTCGCTTGATTCGCTCAAGTCCTTCGACTGGCGCAGTTTGCAAAAATTTGCCAATCCGAAGGCGGCTGAAGACCTTAACCATTTTCTCGAAAAAATGCCCGCCAATGTGGGCCATACGGTTCTCATTGCCGCAGGGATTGCCTGGGGGGTTGCTGGCGTTCTGGGCCTTTTCACCACAGTACAGATGCAAAAACTGACGACACTGCGCGCCGATCTGGCGAAGGCGGAGGCGTTGCAACCCATCGTGCCGAAAATCAAGGACGTAGCCGTGGATGCGGCAGAGGTTAAAGCGTTCGAAGAAAAGATGAAGGCGTCCTATCCAGGGCTGGATATCAGAAGCAACGGCCCGGTTATTGCTATAACAGCGGCAAATACGTCTCAATTCGGCGAGTTCCGCGAGGCGGTTGGCCACGTGCAGAACGGCGGCTCGGGCTGGCGGGTCAATATCGACCGGCTTTGTGTCGGACGCGAATGTGGACAACACGGGCTTGCCGCGTCTTTGAAGATAAATAAGGTTTCCGTCGACAAGGCGGGATGATACACTAACAACCGGGTTGGAGAGTTTTATGAACATAAAGAGAAAAAACATGAAAAGAATAAATGAAAGCGGGAACGTCCTGTTCCTGATCCTGATTGCGGTGGCGCTGTTTGCGGCGCTCTCCTACGCGGTGACGTCATCGTCCCGGTCGGGCGGCGGCGATGCGGCCAGCGAAAGCAACCTCATCAACTCGGCGCAGGTGACGCAGTACCCCGCTTCCGTTCGTACGGCGATCGTGCGCATGATTATAAACGGTACAGATGTGACGCAGCTTGAGTTTAACGTTCCCTCGGCATTCGGTACATTAAGCAGCAATTCTGTCGGGGTCTTCCATCCTTCTGGCGGCGGTGCGACTTTTGTGACGTCTTCTCCGGACGTGATGGCGACTCCTACACAGCAGCCTTGGCTTTTCAATAGCCGATATCAGATTACCAACATAGGTACGACGGTGGCGAACAATACGGGGAATGAGCTAATCGCTTTTCTTCCCGGTATATCGACATCTATCTGTGCACGTTTGAACACCGAAATTGGCATTTCTGGCGGCACGGATGCTGATACCAATGGCATTCCTTCGGCTGGTGTCGCTGTTGCCAACATACCGACGGCTGCTATGAACCAGACGGATTCAAATTCGGGCATCGGTGCCTACAACGCCGCGTTTGAAATTGGTGGGGCGTTTTCGGGGCAGCCATTCGGTTGTGCGGACTTCGATGATGCGACGCCCGGCACTGCCAGTGGCGATCTGGTTTACTTCCATGTTCTGGTAGAGCGCTAGGACGGGGCGGTTGATACGTAGTAAGAAATTTCAAAGCAGGCGCGGGGCTGAAAAAGGTTCCGCGCTTGTTTACATTTTGATTGCCATTGCCTTGCTGGCGGCCCTGACTTTTACCTTCATGGAACCGTCGAGCCAGCAGACATCCTCGCAGAACACTTTTAAAACCATTACGGGTTTGCAGGGGCAGGTGGATGTTATCCGCTCCGCCATTCAGGAATGCGTGCTGAATTACCCCAAGGGCGATGTGTGCATCAAGAACGACGCAAGTGCGGTGCCGGGCTATTGCACCAGCGCAGCCGTAACAGATCCCGGTGCGCGGAAAAACTATCCCATCAACCCCGATTCCGATCACTATACGAACGCCACGCCCGGAAAGTCCGGCGACAGGCTGGTGCGCAATATTCGCTGCCCCGGCAGCAATGGCGGCAACAATGCCAATCACGACAATCATGAAATGGTTTTCTCCGGCGCATCGGGAAAATTCATGCCGCCCGCCCCGGACCTGTTTGAGAACTGGAAGTACTTCAACGGGGCTGATGGCATTTTCTTCTGGACGGAAACGACGAAATCCGACGCTTTTCTGGTCACGGCGCTTAACAAGCTCGATGAAGAATATTCCGAATGCGAGGCCGATGTCATTGATGCCACGGGCGGCGTAGAAAACCTCGACAGCGTGCCCACAGCGGGCGTGACGTGCCCCAACGGCAGCGTTTGTTTCCGCGTCTGGATGATCTCCAACGCCGCAACGCGGGTGCTGGTCAATGTTGACGCTGGCTGCGATTAAGCTGCCTTCAAGCTCTTGACTGCCTTTTTGACCCTTTCAAATTCATCGCTGATTTGTACGACAAGAGCCTGCGAGGGTTTTTGCGCGTCCGCGTCCTCCTGAAGCCGTGCCGCCAGATCGCCCAGCACGTTGCAGCAGGCCGAGCGCGCCGCACCTTTTAGACTGTGCGCGGCTTCGGTCAGATTGTGAAAGTCGTTTTCGTTTTGCGCCTTTTTTATTTTTTCGATCAGCGGCGCGGTCATGTCGACGAACATATGGAGCATTTCGATGGCGCTTTCATCCAGCGTGCCCATTTGCTCTTTCACGGCTTCGAGGTCGATGGCGGGCGGCAGCCCTTCTCTTTTTTCTTCAATGGGGGACGGCGTAAAATTTACTCCGTCCCCGTCATCGATAAGTCCCCAGCGGTAGAGAAGGCCGCGAAACTGGCCGAGCGAAACCGGTTTCAAAAGGCATTCGTCAAAGCCGTGGCGCAGGTAAACTTCGCGCTGGGCCATCTGCACGTCGGCGGTCAGTACCATGACCGGGAAGTGCCTGTCCGTGCCTTGCTCCGATTTGCGGATCGTTTCCACAAGCGCGTAGCCGTCCATTTCCGGCATGTGCAGGTCGGTGATGAGGATGCCGTATTTCCCGGTTTTCAGGGCCTCCAGCGCCTGCTTGCCGTTATGGACGAAGTCGGCTTTTGCTCCGGCTTTTTCAAGCTGGCGGCCGAGGATGTCGCGCACGCTGTCTGTGTCTTCGGCGATCAAAATCTTTCGCGGGCCGTCGTTGCTTAGGCGCACGGCTTTTCTTGCGGCGTTTTTCACGGCCTCGCCAAGCCCGGCGCGGCTGGCGGGTTTGGTCAGATATGTCGCGCCCAGCGCCCGCAGGCTGTGTGACAGGCCGACATCGTCGCGCACTGTATACATCACGAGGCCCATGGAGGGGCGGATCTGCATAATTTCCTTGATGAGGTCGAGGCCCAGCCCGTCGGGGAGGCCCTGATCGATAATGGCCACATCAAAGGGGCGGCGGCGGACGAGATCAAGGCCGTCTTTATATGACGGGCAGCTTTCGACATTGGCACCCATCGAGCGCAGGGAATTAACAATCTCGCGCGCGCCCTGCGGGTGGTCTTCGACGGACAGGACGGAAATACCTTCGAGTTTGGGAAGTTCGACGGTGGTGGCGTTTGTGCCGATTTCCCGGGTGGGGATTTCAAACCAGAATGTGGACCCTTTTCCCTGTACGCTTTCAACGCCAATCCTGCCGCCCATCAATTCCACCAGCTTTCGGGAGATCGAGAGGCCCAGCCCCGTGCCGCCGTATTTGCGCGCGGTGGAGCTGTCGGCCTGGGTGAAGGAGGAAAACAGGCGTTCGCAGACTTCCTTGCTCATGCCGATGCCGGTATCTGTGATTTCAAAGCGCAGGCCCACGCCGCTTTTCGGTTTTTCGATTGCCTTTATGGCGGTGGAGACACGGACGGTCACCGAACCTTTTTCCGTGAATTTCAGGCCGTTGCCGACCAGATTCATGATGATCTGGCGCAGGCGCTTGGGGTCGCCGATCACGACAAAGGGCACGTCCTTGTCGATGGCGGCTTTTAATTCGATATTGGCGCTGTGGACTTTGACGGCGAGGGCCTCCAGCGTGCCGTGGACCAGCAGTCGCACGGGCACCTCGAACACGTCAAGCTCCATCTTGTCCGCATCCATCTTGGCGATATCGAGGATATCGTCGAGAATTTCCAGCAATCCGCTGGCGGATTTCTGGGCGGTTGCGACCATGGCGGCAATTTTCTCGCCCGGCTTTTCATCGGCGATCAGTTCCAGCAGGCCGTAAATGCTTTGCATCGGCGTGCGGATTTCATGGCTCATCGTGGCCAGGAAGTTGGATTTTTGCGCGGCCAGTGCGTCGGCTTGCGCTACGGCACGTTTCAGGTCTTCTAGGTTTTGCGGGGTATCGTCTTTTTTGCTCATGGAAGGACTGGAAACACTTGATTTTTCATACCGCTTTAGCTTATCACAGATAGCGCCGTGCAGGTACGGCCTTTTAGGAGGAAAAATGGGTTACAAAGTCGCAGTCGTTGGGGCCACGGGCAATGTCGGCCATGAGATGCTGAATATTCTGCACGAGCGGAAGTTCCCGGTCGATGACGTGATCGCGCTGGCCTCGAGCCGTTCGGTGGGTCGCGAGGTGTCGTTCGGCGATAAAAACCTCAAGGTTCGCGATCTGGCCAATTTTGATTTTAAAGGCACGGATATCGTCCTTTCCTCGCCCGGCGCCAAGGTGTCGGCTGAGTTTGCGCCGAAGGCAGCCAAGGCCGGGGCGGTGGTGATCGACAACACCAGCCATTTCCGCATGGACCCGGAAATCCCGCTGATCGTGCCGGAAGTGAACCCGCATGCGCTGAAGGACCACACGAAAAGAAACATCATCGCCAATCCCAATTGCTCGACGATCCAGATGGTCGTGGCGCTCAAGCCTTTGCATGACGTGGCCAAAATCAAGCGCGTGGTGGTTTGCACGTACCAATCGGTTTCCGGCTCCGGCAAAGAGGCGATGGACGAGCTGTTCAACCAGACCAAGGGCGTTTACATGAACGAAACGCCCGAGCCGTCCGTTTACCCCAAGCAGATTGCCTTTAACCTCATCCCGCAGATCGATGTGTTCATGGATGACGGCATGACCAAGGAAGAATGGAAGATGGTCGTGGAGACGAAAAAGATCCTCGATCCGTCGATCAAGGTTTGCGCGTCCTGCGTGCGCGTGCCTGTGTTTGTCGGCCATTCGGAAATGGTCAATGTCGAGTTTGAAAATGAAATCACGGCAAAGCAGGCCAAGGAAATCTGGCGCGCCTTTGAGGGCGTGACCGTCGTCGATGAAGACAATGAGCTGGAATACATTACGCCGCTTGAGATACAGGGTGAGGACGACGTTTACGTTAGCCGCGTGCGCGAGGATATTTCCGTCGAGAACGGCCTGAATTTCTGGTGCGTGTCGGATAATTTACGCAAGGGCGCAGCTCTGAACGCCGTTCAGATCGCCGAGCTTTTGATCCGCAGCCGCTGATCGGCGGAGACAGGCTCCGCGAAGCTATGCTCGCGGCATATCTTTTGGGTGTCGGAAACCGTCAAGGCTTCGCCCGTCAGGCCGCATCTGAATTTGTTGCCTTTGCCGTTCTCGTTGAACCGGCAGGTGCGGCACAGCCCGAAAGAGCGCAAATCGTTTTCGTACTGCCATTGCCGCAAGGTGTGCTGAAGCCCGTCTTCGGTCATTTCGTCCAGCCTGGGCATCATGGGAATGTCGTGCAGTAAATCCCGCAGCAGCTTTGCGCCCTTATCCGTTAGAAAAATTTTGATGTATCTTTTGTCCTCGGGGCGTTTTTCACGGACGATCACGCCGTTCTTTTCCATGGTCTTGAGGCTTTGGGAAATGCTGCCCTTGGTAATGCCGAGATATTCAGAGAGAGCCTGCGCCGTGTTCGAATATTTATTGCAGCGCGAAAGGTACTCCATGATTTCAGCATGGATGGTTTGCACGCCGTGCATCGATGCGCTTTGGCGAAGCATGCGCGTCCGCAAGGCGGACAGCCTTTCGAGAAAAACAACCCGTTTATTTTGCATGGGGGGATAGTATCAAATCCAAACCGACTTGACAAGAAAATTATGAAATATATAGTGCAATTCAGGTTCGATTCTAAACTATGTGGCGCAACCCAAAACCCATGAAAGGCCAAAAAATGTCCAATCTTCCGATCAAGGACCCCGCAAATACATCCGGCAGACAGAAAGAACTTTTCGACCAGATCAACGGCGCTCTTGGTGTTGTGCCCAATATGTTCAAGACGATCGGCAACTCGCCGGCGGCGTTGGAAAGCATGTGGGCATCGTTCGGCGCTCTGGGCAAGGGAAAGCTCGGCGCGAAGCTGGGCGAGCAGATCGCGGTTTTGATCGCCGATATCAATCGCTGCGAATATTGCCTCGCGGCGCATACGTTTTTGGGGCAGAAAGCCGGATTGAGCGCAGAACAAATGACGCAGGCGCAGGCGGGATTGTCCGTGGATAAAAAGACGCAGGCGGCGCTGGATTTCGCTGCCAAGCTGGTGAAGGACAGGGCGCAGGTCACGAAGGCCGATGTGCAGAAGGTTCGCGATGCGGGCTTCAGCGATGAAGAAGTTGCCGAAATTCTGGCGCATGTCGCTTTGAATATTTTCACCAACTATACGAACATCGCTTTCGATGTGCCGGTGGATTTCCCGAAAATCAAACTTCTTGAGGCGGCGTAAAATGGAGGTTGATGTTTACGATACCTATGCCAGAGGTTCGAATGGTGGTGTCATACACTTCGACGTACTCGTGCCCAAGGGTACGACCGCCGACAAGGCTTTTGCCTGGGGGCGCGAATGGCTCGTGAGTATCGGGGAGAAGGCGGAAAGCCTTGAGCAAAGGCACTGCCGTTTTTGCCATACGGAACGGGCGCGCGGCAATGTTGAGAAAGACATTGCGGCGCAGGGCTATCATATCCTGCAAATGGAAGGATGCCCGGACCCGGTCGTGTAGGTTATATGCCCCAAGAACTAAAGCAGGCGGAAGAGTTTATCGTTCAGCAATGGCTGAATACGGATGAGCCTTTGTCGCTGGAAAAGCTGAAAGGCAAGGTCGTTGTGGCCGTTGCCTTTCAGATGCTTTGCCCTGGCTGCGTTGAAACCAGCATCCCGCAGGCCAAAAGAATCCATGCGGTTTTTTCCGGGGATGATGTGGCGGTGATAGGGCTGCATACGGTTTTCGAGCATCACGAGGCGATGGGGCCGGAGGCGCTTAAGGCGTTCATTCATGAGTACCGCGTGGATTTTCCGGTTGGTATCGACAAACCTTCTGAAGACGGCACGGGCCTGCCGCAGACGATGCGGCTTTATAATATGCAGGGGACTCCGACATTAATTCTCATCGACCGGCAGGGGCGGCTGCGCAAGAAAAAGTTCGGCCATGAGCATGATCTGGTCATGGGGGCGGAGATTATGGCGCTTATGAAGGCGTAGCCGGGGAATGGACTTGCTGAAGGATTACAAACCCTTCAAAACTGCATTTCCCGCGCAAGCGGGAATCTTTGTTTTTAATGCTTTGAAGATCCCCGCTTACGCGGGGAAAGCAGGAGGGTGAGTTTTACAGCAACCTCAACAAACCATTTGAAATCACGCATATAAGCCGTATGATAGGGGCAGGTTTTTCAAAGGATTCGAGAGCCTCGGTTACATTATGTCAGATATCAAGCAGCGCCCATTATCCCCGCATCTTCAGGTTTACAGGCCTCAGTTAACATCCGTTACGTCCATTTTACACCGCGCCACCGGGGCGGGGTTGTCCGTTGGCCTTGTGTTCTTTACCTGGTGGCTGGTGGCGGCGGCCAGCGGGCCTGAAGCCTATGGTGTGTTTTCATCCTTTTGCAGGTCGCTTTTAGGCGTTGCCCTGCTTTTTGGCTGGAGTCTGGCGTTTTATTATCATCTGGCCAACGGTATCCGGCATCTGATCTGGGATAGCGGGCGCTTGTTCAAGATCAAGAACGCCTATACGGCGGGCTATTTTGTACTGTTTTTCACCGTGGCGATGACGGCCCTGAGCTGGGTTTGCATCATGGGCAAGTATTAGGAGTTGGGATTTAATGTCACATAAGGGCGGACACGGCAAAATCCAAACCACGCTGGCGCGTGCCAGAGGGCACGGTTCGGCGCATCATGGTGTGGAAAGCTGGATACGCCTCCGGGTTACGGCTGTGGGTAATGCTGTGCTCGGCCTGTGGTTCATCTGGTTCGTGAAGAAAAGCGTCGGGCTGGACCATGCCGCTTTTACCGAGTTACTGGCGCAGCCCTGCAACGCCGTGGCGATGATCCTTTTGATCGTTTCCGTTTTTTATCATGCGACGCTGGGGTGCCGGGAGATCGTTGAGGATTACGTCCATTGCGAGTGCATGAAAATTACCAAGCTGTTGGGGACGTACCTGTTCTTTTTCGCCGCGGCGGTCGCATGCATTTTTTCCGTTTTGAAGATTGCTTTATAACATGATGAAATCATACAAAATCATAGATCACGAATTTGACGTTGTTGTTGTTGGCGCTGGCGGGGCGGGTCTGCGCGCCGGGTTTGGCTGTGCGGAAAAGGGCCTGAAAACCGCCATTATCTCCAAGGTTTTTCCGACGCGTTCGCACACCGTGGCGGCGCAGGGCGGCATTTCGGCGGCGCTCGCCAATATGGGCGAGGACGACTGGCGCTTTCACTTCTATGACACGATCAAGGGCTCCGACTGGCTGGGCGATCAGGATGCCATCGAATATATGTGCAAGGAAGCCATTCCCGCCGTGATCGAGCTGGAGCATTACGGCGTGCCGTTTTCGCGCACGGCGGAAGGTAAGATTTATCAGCGTGCCTTCGGCGGCATGACCACACATTACGGCAAGGGCACGGCCCAGCGCACATGCGCCGCCGCCGACCGCACGGGCCATGCGATGCTGCATACGCTTTATACGCAGGCGCTCAAATACCGGGCGCAGTTCTTCATCGAGTATTTCGCTATTGATCTTATCATGTCGGATGAGGGCGAGTGTCTTGGCGTGATGGCGTGGAATCTGGATGACGGGACGCTGCACCGTTTCCGCGGGCATCAAACCATTTTGGCGACGGGCGGTTATGGCCGTACGTATTTCTCCTGCACCTCGGCGCATACCTGTACGGGTGATGGCGGCGGCATGGTTTTGCGTGCCGGATTGCCGCTGCAGGACATGGAGTTCGTGCAGTTCCACCCCACCGGCATTTACGGCGCAGGCTGTCTGATCACCGAAGGCGTGCGCGGCGAGGGCGGGTATCTGACCAATTCGCAGGGCGAGCGCTTTATGGAGCGTTATGCGCCGAGCGCCAAAGACCTTGCCAGCCGCGACGTGGTGTCGCGCTCGATGACCATCGAAATCCGCGAAGGGCGCGGCGTAGGTGCGCACAAGGATCACATCCATCTGCATCTTGAGCATCTGGACGCCGACATTATCCATGAGCGCCTTCCCGGCATTGCCGAAAGCGCGCGCATTTTCGCCGGCGTCGATGTGACGAAGGAGCCGATACCTGTTCTGCCCACAGTGCATTACAACATGGGCGGTATTCCGACCAATGTGATGACGGAAGTCTTGAACCCCACGGCCAAAAATCCGGGCGCGGTGGTGCCGGGCCTGATGGCGATCGGGGAGGCCGCCTGCGTTTCCGTGCATGGGGCCAACCGCCTTGGCTCCAACTCTCTGCTTGATCTGGTGGTGTTTGGCCGCGCCGCCGCCAACCGCTGCGCGCAAATCGTCAAGCCGGGGGCCAAGCACAAGCCTGCGGGCAAGGATAACGGAACGATGGCAGTTGAGCGCCTTGATGCGCGCCGCCACTCCAAGGGCCGCACGGCGACATCAAAGCTGCGCGATCAGATGCAGCGCACTATGCAGGAGCACGCGCCCGTTTTCCGCACGGGGGCCAGCCTGAAAGAGGGCATCAAGAAGATCGACAAAATATTCCAGGGGCGTGACGATATCGTCGTGTCCGACCGCTCGATGATTTTCAACACCGATCTGGTGGAAACGCTGGAGCTGGATAATCTGTTGCCGCAGGCTGTTGTGACCATGCACGCGGCCAGCAACCGCGAAGAATCACGCGGTGCACAGGCGCGAGAGGATTTCCCCGACCGCGACGACAAGAAATGGATGAAACACACGGTGATCTGGTGCGACGAGGCGGGCAAGGTCAAAATCGATTATAGGCCCGTAACCCTGACGACATTGACCAACGAGGTAGAACCCGTTCCCCCGAAAGCAAGGGTTTATTAAAGATTAGTTGACATATTATTTGCAGGAAGATAGGATTGCCGCTCAACAATATTTGAGGAGAGTATGCTATGTCTCTGGCCCTTCCCTGGTTCACCGCTTCCAACGCGCCGTCGGTCATATCGGCTGCCAATCTTGATTATAATTTTGGCCACCCCGTCGATCCGGCCAAGGCATCGGCGCTGGAGGGGGTTGTGGAACAAGCTACAGGGAAGGCTGCCAAGGTTCTTGGATCTTTCTCCCCGTCATCTGAATCCGAGCCGCCATCTGTACTCGAACCCGGCGAGTTTCCGACGGTGACGCTTGTAGAGTTCACGGATGGGAAGAAGATGCTGGCGCAGGTTCGCCGGCATGCCTTCAACGAGGCGCTGGAAATCGGCGATGCCGTTTTTGCCGCATATGAGAAACACGGTGTCTCCGTTCAAAGGCTTGAACCTATGGACGGATGGAAAACGTCTGTGAGGATTAACAACATGAACGGCCAGGAGCGGCGTTTGTGGCTGACGAATTACAGGCCTGCTACGGGTTCGTTTCTGACGCATTTCGACGAGGCGAAAATTCCGGCTCTTGGCCGAATGCTGGCGCGGATGAATAATGCAGCCATCGATATAGAAAACGACCAGCCGGATCTTATGACACGCATTCGAGCATATTCCGATCTGACGAGCATGCTCGCTTACAGGCACGGGGCAGAAGAAAGCGCTCCGCCGGGCTCCGTCAGGGATGTATTGTGGGGCTGGCCCGAATTTCAGAAGTTTGTTGAGGGCGGTGATATTGTAAGATCGGTGAACATGTTCAATCCTATCGGCAGGCATGTGCTGATATTGGAAGATGGCGGTCTGGGTCTGACATCCATGGCAACTCCCTGTCGCGGGTACGTGCCCATGATGACCAAAAATATCACCTATGATACTGCGCTGGCGGCTTACCGTTCCGTTCTGAACGCTGATAATCTTGATAAGGCGATGAGCACCAATACGAACGAGGTCTGGGGGAATTTGAATGTTTTTGTTCAATCATTTAACGAGGAGACGCAGGACCGTCCGATAGGTGTTTCCGAACTTGTCCTTGCCATGAAACGCGCGAATGCGCTCGATACGATCTTTGTTTCCGGTTACATGAAGGTCACCGAGCCCCTCAGGGTACAGGATCAGAGCAATATTATGGAAAATATGGAGAGGGTTATCAGCCGTCACATGGAAAAGAAAGAAAGGCACCTCAAGGTTATTGAGCGTGTGGGAAGTCTTTTTGGTGCAAGACCAGAAAATGGTCCTGAACTGGGACTTTTTTAAGAGTGACGTCTTTTCCTGCTGTGCGAAATGGGGCATAGTTATTGTGTCAGTAACATAGACGAAGACGGCAATGGCGCAATTTACTCTTCCGCAGAATTCAAAGGTTAAAAAGGGTGACCGTTATGACGTCGCCAATGGCGCGGCGAATGCCCGCACGTTCAAGGTTTACCGCTGGGATCCGGACACAGAAGATAATCCGCGCCTCGACGAATACAAAGTCGACCTTGGCAAATGCGGGCCGATGGTTCTGGACGCGCTGATCCACATCAAGAACGATGTCGATTCGACGCTGACCTTCCGCCGTTCCTGCCGCGAGGGGATTTGCGGCTCCTGCGCGATGAACATTGATGGCACGAATACGCTGGCCTGCACAAAGGATATTGCCGATTGCAAGGGCGATGTGAAAATCACGCCGCTGCCGCATATGCCGGTGGTCAAGGATCTCGTGCCCGATCTGACGCATGTTTACGCGCAATACGAAACCATCGAGCCGTGGATGAAGGCCGACAGCCCCGCGCCGGAGCGCGAACGCCTGCAAAGCCCGGAGGACGCCAATCTTCTGAACGGTGACGATGGTCACGGCCCCGCTGGGTGTATTTTGTGTTTTTGCTGCTCGACTTCCTGCCCGTCTTACTGGTGGAACGGCGACCGTTTCCTGGGGCCGGCGATTTTGCTTCAGGCTTACCGCTGGATCGCCGATACGCGGGACGAGGCAACGGGCGAGCGGCTGGACGCGCTCGAAGATCCGTTCCGGCTATATCGTTGCCATACAATCATGAACTGCACCAATACCTGCCCCAAGGGTTTGAATCCCGCCAAGGCGATTGCCGAGATCAAGAAGATGATGGTTACGCGGCGGTAGGTCTTCTAATAGCTCACAAATTCCAGTTTTGTGCTGCACTGGGCGCTGTACATCTGTATGATGCCGTCATCGCTCAGGGAAATGATCTGGTTACAGCTTGAACTCCCCTGCATCGGCAGGCTTTCAAAGGCACCGCCTTCGACCTCTACGTTCATGGAGCCTTGATCCCGGCTAACCGTTTTTACAACGGCCTTTGTGCCGTCTCCGGTTATCTCGATAGATTGTATTTCCAAAGTGGTTTCATAGTCGCTGACGGCGTGCTTGGCGGTCGTGACGCTTTCCATGAAATCCTTCTTGCTCAGGCTCATGCTGGTTTTTTCGACGGGTTGATCGGGGATGATGTATTCCATGGTGCTTTTGAAGCGCGCGCCCTTGTCCATGTGCTTGTTCAGGTAATCGATGATTTCCTGATCGGGCATCGAGGCGTTCTGGCCCGAAGTGATTTCGGCGGTTTTCATTATGAAGGCGCGGACGTTTTCCTCGGTCAGTTGTTCAACGCCCGGATCGGCCAAGGCCGCCACGGGAAAAGAAAAAATTCCGCAGGCCATAAAGACCGAAAACAAGGACAAGACGTTTTTCAAGCGCACGATCATGGCATAAATTATCTGATAAATTTTTGCCTCAAACCCGTGAAAATGGCGTTTTTCGGCAGAGCTTCCCCATTTATTATTGTCGCGCAAAAACATGAAATTAACCCTAAAAAGCGGGCTTTTTCCGGGGCGGCGGGCTATATTTCAACCCCTTGAATTTCAACGGTTTTTAGCTTGTCCGTTTCACCTCTGACGATGGATATGCGGCTTTTGGGAACGCCAAAGCGTGCGGATAAAAGATCGATCAGAGCGGCGTTGGCTTTGCCTTTTTCGGGTACGGCGGTGACGGAGGCTTTCAGTATCCTTTTCCCGTCCGGTCCTTGGCTCCAGCCTTTTACTTCGTTTCTTGAGGCTTTGGGCGACAGCTTGACCAGAATGCGGGAAACAGGAACGTCAGACATCGATATCCATCCCGATATCCAGCGCCGGGGCGCTGTGGGTGAGGGCGCCGATGGAAATATAATCGACCCCGGTTTCGGCTATGGCGCGGACGGTATTAAGGGTTACACCGCCGGAGGCTTCGAGCTTCACACGGCCTTTTGCCATGGCAACGGCCTGTTTGAGGGTATGAGTGTCCATGTTGTCCAGCAGAACAATGTGCGCGCCGCCGTGATCGAGAACTTCCTGTAGTTGCAATAGCGTATCAACCTCGATTTCGATGCTGTCGCATCCCTTTACCGCGTCCAGCGCTTTGGCAATGCTTCCGGCGGCGGCGATGTGGTTGTCCTTGATGAGGACCGCGTCGTAAAGCCCCATGCGGTGGTTGGCTCCGCCGCCCATAGCCACAGCGTATTTTTGCAGCGAGCGCAGGCCCGGTATGGTTTTGCGCGTGTCGAGGATTTTTGCATTGGTGCCTTTGATGGCCTCGACATAGGCATAAGTCAGCGTGGCAATGCCGGACAAATGAGTTAGAAAATTAAGCGCCGTGCGCTCGCCGATCAGTATGGATTGCGTCGGGCCGGACAGGGTCATGATGTTTTGGCCGGATTCCAGAATTACGCTGTCCCCGGCGTGGCGTGTGATGGCGATATCGGCACTTAAAAGGGAAAATGTTTTTTCAGCCAGATCAATCCCCGCAAGAACGCCGGGCTTGCGGGCGCGGATAACGGCCGTCGTTTTGTGGTTTGCGGGGATAATGCTTTGCGTGGTGATGTCGTGACCGCCGCCGAGATCCTCTTTCAGCGCATCGCGCACGAGATATTCATGTGCGCGGGAGAGGCTGCCCATCAGCTTAACTCCAGCATCCGGTCGATGGCTTTTTTGGCGCGTTTTGAAATCGCGGGATCGACAAGCACCTCGGGCGTTTCATCCCGCAGCGTTTGCAGGATTTTCGGCAGGGTAATCATCTTCATGTAAGGGCACATCTGGCAGGTGCCGATCATTTCAACGCCCGGATTGGCGGCGGCGATGTTGTCGCTCATCGAACATTCCGTCATGAGAACGGCCTTGGGCGGTTGGTGCTTTTTGATGTAATCGTCCATCTGGGCGGTGGAGCCGGAATAATCCGATTCCGCGATCACTTCCGGCGGGCATTCCGGGTGCGCCAGCACGACCACATCGCCATTGGCCTTGCGGATGTCCTTTACGTCTTTGGCAGTGAAGCGTTCATGCACGACGCAGGTGCCTTCCCAGAACAGGACTTTGATTTTTGTCTGTGCCGCGACATTCATTGCCAGGAATTTGTCGGGCGTCATGATGACGGTGTCGTGCCCTTCGCGGCCCAGCGCCTCGACGATTTTAAGCGCGTTCGATGACGTGCAGCAGACATCGCTTTCGGCTTTCACTTCCGCCGAGGTGTTGACATAGGTGATGACCGGAATGCCGGGATGCTGTTTTTTAAGCTGGCGAATGTCTTCCGCCGTGATCGAATCCGCGAGGCTGCACCCGGCCTTGAGGTCGGGCATCAGGACTTTCTTTTCGGGGCAGAGAATTTTCGACGTCTCGGCCATGAAATGCACGCCGCATTGCACGATAATATTGGCGCTGGTTTTTGCCGCTTCCTGCGCCAGCCTGAGCGAGTCGCCCGTGATATCGGCCACGCCATAAAAGATGTCCGGCGTCATATAGTTATGCGCCAGTATCGTCGCGTTCTTTTCTTTTTTCAGGCGGTTTATTTCATGGATATAGGGCGCAAGGCTCTGCCAGTGGCTTTCCTTGTACTGGCGGGAAAGCTTTTCGTAAATGGAAGCGGTCGCTTTGGCCACTTCCCCGGTATATTCCAGCTTTTGCGCGTGCATAATTGTTCTTTAAATGTTCGCCTTGTCCCAGGGGCCAAACCCAATTGGGAGATAAATTTTGCGCGAGTATAAGACGCGCATTCCGCTGTGAAAAGGCCGAAGACAGGTAGCAGGCACTACCTGCAAGGCCTTTGAACCAGCGGTTGCGCGTTTTATCCGCGCCCGTCCGGGTTTGAGTATCAGGGCGATCTGATGCGTCAGCTTCGCTTGACGTGGGGCCTGCCACGCCAGCGCTCGCTTCCTGTCATATCGCCCTGATACTGCAAACAAAATCTGTCTCCCAATTGGGTTTGGCCCCTGATAAAGTAGGTATCTTTCATATTTGACAAGTCAAGGTCAAGGATTATGGCTGATTTATTTGCGGTAGAAGATAATTCCCGAAACGCCCCGCGCCCCCTGCCGGACCGTCTGCGCCCGGAGGGGCTGGAGGATGTGGTCGGGCAGGAGCATATTACGGGGCCGGATGCCCCCCTGCGTAAGATGGTCGAGGGCGGGCGGTTGTCGTCGCTTATTTTCTGGGGGCCGCCGGGTTGCGGCAAGACGACGTTGGCAAGGATTCTAAGCCGCCATACGGATTTGCATTTTGAGCAACTCTCGGCGATTTTTTCCGGCGTTCAGGATTTGCGCAAAGTGTTCGAGGGCGCAAAAATCCGCCGGCAAAAAGGGCAGGGGACGTTGCTGTTCGTCGATGAAATCCACCGTTTCAACAAATCGCAGCAGGATGCTTTTTTGCCCGTCATGGAGGACGGGACGATCACGCTGATTGGCGCGACGACGGAAAACCCGTCTTTTGAGCTGAATGCGGCCTTGCTGTCGCGGGCGCATGTTTTTGTGCTCAAGCGGCTGGACGATGCGGCGCTCGAAAAATTGCTGTCGCGGGCGGAGGAGGAATTTGGCCGGGAATTGCCGTTGGATGAACAGGCGCGCAGTACCTTAAAGGCCATGGCCGACGGCGACGGGCGCTATGCGCTTTCGATGGCTGAGCAGGTTTTTTCCTCTACATCACCCCCCTCCCTTGAGGGAGGGGGTAGGGGGAGGGTGTTCGGTGTTTCTAACAATGCTCATTCTCAACACCCCCACCCTAACCCCCCCCCCCCCAGGGCACCCCACGCCCCACCCCCCCCCCCCCGGCCCCCCCCCCCCCCCCCCCCCCCCCCCCCCCCCCCACCCCCCGGGGGGGGCGGACCAACAAC
>DIHF01000055.1 GCA_002420015.1 Micavibrio sp. UBA5703 | reverse complement strand
CGTGGCGATGATCTTCCAGAACAGATCTTCCGGCAGTTCGATGCCCCAGATTTTTGCGATGATGAGCGCCGCGCCGGCACAGACCAGCATAACCAGACAGATGAAAAAAGGCTTGTGCAGCCTGTCGATCATACTCATGCGCTTACCTCCCTTTGCATGACCACGAGGAACGCCTCGCGTTCAAAAAACAGCAGCATGCGGCGTGCCTCACGCTCCATGGTTTTGACTTCCCAGCCTTGCTCGCCGTTTTTGTTCAAAAATTCGGAGAACTTCACGGGATCGACTTTCGACCCGCCGAGGAACAGGGAACCCAGCATGCTTTCGCGGTAGATGACAATTTTATATTCAAATTTCTTTGTCATGAGAGTTTCTTTTTCAAGAGTTCGTTAACGACAGCCGGATTGGCCTTGCCCTGTGTTTCCTTCATCACCTGGCCGACGAAGAATCCGAACAGCTTGTCTTTGCCGGATTTGTAGGCGGCGACATTATCGGGATTGGCGGCAATGACGGCGTCGACGATTTTTTCGATTGCGCCGGTATCAGTGACCTGTTTCAGGCCTTTTTCCTCGACGATGGCGGCGGCATCCTTGCCGGTTTTATACATCTCCGCGAAAACATCCTTGGCGATTTTTCCCGAGATCGTGTTGTCGGTTATAAGGTCGATCAACCCGCCGAGCTGCGCCGCTTTGACGGGGCTGTCCGTGATTTCAATGCCGTTCTTGTTCAGAATGCCGAGAAGTTCGTTAATCACCCAGTTGGCGGCCTGTTTGGCGTCGCGGCCTTTGGCGACGTCCTCGAAATAGTCGGCGCGCTCCTTCTCGGCGATCAGGACATTGGCGTCATAACCGGAGAGGCCGAATTTTTCGACAAAGCGGTGCTTCTTTTGATCCGGGAGTTCGGGAAGTGTTTTTCTGACCTTCTCGATCAGTTCCTCCGACAGCTCCAGCGGCAGCAAATCGGGGTCCGGGAAATAGCGGTAATCGTGGGCTTCTTCCTTGGAGCGCATGGAGCGTGTTTCGCCCTTGTCCGGGTCCCAGAGCCGTGTTTCCTGTACGACCTTGCCGCCGCCTTCGATCAGGGCGATCTGGCGGGCAACTTCATATTCAACGGCCATCTGAACGGCCTTGACCGAATTGACGTTCTTTATTTCGGCCCTTGTCCCCAGATTATCCCCCGGCTTGCGTACGGACACATTCACATCGGCGCGCATGGAGCCTTCCTCCATGTTGCCGTCGCAGGTGCCGAGGTAGCGCAGGATCATGCGCAGTTTCGACAGGTAAGCCGTGGCTTCCTCTGCGCCGCGAATATCCGGCTCGGACACGATTTCCATCAGCGCGCAACCCGAACGGTTAAGATCGACGTAGGACTTTGAAGGGTGCTGGTCGTGTACGGATTTCCCGGCATCCTGTTCAAGGTGAAGCCGCGTGATGCCGATTTCCTTGGTCTGGCCATCCTTGAGATCGATTTCGATTTTGCCCTTGCCGACGATAGGCTGGTCGTATTGGGAGATCTGATATCCCTGCGGCAGGTCGGGGTAGAAGTAATTCTTGCGGGCAAAGACCGAGTGTTTATTGATTTGCGAATTGAGGCCAAGCCCCGTCTTTACGGCCTGTTCAACGGCGCGTTCGTTCAGGACGGGCAGCATGCCGGGCATGGCGGCATCGACAAGGGAAACCTGCGTATTCGGCTCCGCGCCGAACTTCGTCGAAGCGCCGGAAAAAAGTTTCGACTCCTCAATGACCTGGGCATGGACCTCCATGCCGATCACGACTTCCCATTGCCCCGTTTCGCCCTGAACCAGTGTGCTCATTGTTTTGTCCGTAATAGTTTAAAACAGGGATAAAATAGCGGGGTGCTTATGTGCTGTCCAGCGGTGTTATTTCCAGCCAAATTCCTGGGTATAAAGGCATTTGGTCATAACGCTTTCCGCGTGGGCATTAAAGAAAGTGTCTTCAAACAGCAGGGCCAGCGGGTCGAGGTCTTTTGCGTTGTGCCGGAGGGCCTTGATGATGACATCGGGGGCATGCTCGACCGTGTAGTCGGCCATTTGGCTGGCCATGCAATTGCAGACGGCTTTGGGCTTTTTCAGGTTTTTACTGACAGCGGTGTCTTCAATGCAACTTTTATAGACAAGGTCTTTCGCCGGATAGCCCATGCAGGGCGTATAGACGCGGATCAGCATGCGGTTGCGCATATCCTGACCGGAGGCTGTATCCTTGAACATGGTCTTGATTTCCTCGACGCTCATTTCCTCCATGGTTTTGGTGGAGGTGCAGGCGCAAAACTCCTTTTTCGATTCTTCCGTCAGGATGGCGTTCGGGCGCGAAATACAGTCCTGATAGAATTTTTCTGCCAGGTCCTTATCGAAGGCGGTTTTGGCTTCAGGTTTCTGCGGTTCGGCGGATTTGCTTACCGCAGGCGCAGGATTTTGGGGTGGCGGACTCTTGTTCTCGGCGACTGGTTTGTCGGGGAAAAGGTCGATGACTTTTGTCGATTGCCCTTGTTGGCCATTGTTCGAGCGCTTGATAAACACGTCCTGTGCCGACGCTTCGGATGAGAGGGCAAGGCAGGCGAGCAGAAAAATGGCGATCGTTTTTCTCATACCATGCCAGTATA
Organism: Micavibrio sp. UBA5703; assembly: GCA_002420015.1. Taxonomy (GTDB): domain Bacteria; phylum Pseudomonadota; class Alphaproteobacteria; order Micavibrionales; family Micavibrionaceae; genus UBA5701. The sequence continues at coordinate 4,215 of DIHF01000055.1, read as the reverse complement.
GCAGGCTGTAATAAATTATGCCGCTTTTTTGCGCAGAGTCTGGGGCAGGGCGGTAAAAGCCGCTTTTTGTTCGATAACGTCACTGACCCTGAAGACGGTTTCTTCTTCCCACGGGCGGCCGATGATTTGCAGGCCCAGCGGCAGACCGTCGGCATTCAATCCCGCCGGAACCGACATGCCGGGCACGCCGGCCATCGAGGCCGGGACGGTAAAGACATCGTTCAGGTACATCTTGATCGGGTCGTCCTGGTTTTCGCCGATGGCAAAGGCGGCGCTCGGGGCTGTGGGGGTCAGCAGGACTTCGCACTGCTGGAACGCCTTTGTAAAATCCTCGGCGATCAGGCGGCGGACTTTTTGCGCCTTGATGTAATAGGCATCGTAATATCCGGCGGAGAGGACATAAGTGCCGATCATGATCCGGCGCTTGACTTCATCGCCGAAACCCTTGGCCCGGGTGTTCTCATAAACCTCGCGCAGGTCGTTGCCCGGTTCTCGCAGGCCATAACGCACGCCGTCATAGCGCGCAAGGTTGGAGGAAGCCTCAGCCGGGGCGATGATGTAATAGGTCGCGAGCGCGTATTTGGTATGGGGCAGGGAAACATCGACGATTTGCGCGCCGGAATCTTTCAGCCATTCGGTGCCCTGTTGCCAGATTCTGGCGATTTCCTCGGGCATGCCTTCGACGTTGTATTCCTTTGGAATGCCGACTTTCAGCCCCTTGATGTTTCCTGTAAGGGCGGCTTCATAGTCCGGGACAGGCTTGTTGGCCGAGGTGCTGTCTTTCGGGTCGAACCCGGCGGCGGATTTTAAAAGGATCGCGCAGTCGCGTGTCGTACGGGCGAAAACGCCAGCCTGATCCAGCGATGATGCAAAAGCGATAACGCCCCAGCGCGAGCAACGCCCATAAGTCGGTTTGATCCCGGCGATACCGCAAAATGCGGCGGGCTGGCGGATCGAGCCGCCGGTATCGGTTCCCGTCGCGCCCATGGCCGCGCGTGCCGCCACGATGGCCGCCGAGCCGCCCGACGACCCGCCCGGCACAAGGTCTTTACCGTTGCCGGATTTCCACGGGTTGATGACATTGCCGAAATAGCTTGTGGTGTTGCTGGAGCCCATAGCGAATTCATCAAGGCTGGTTTTTCCCAGCATGACCGCGCCGTCGCGGAATAGATTGGCCGAAACGGTGGATTCATAAGTAGGCACAAAATTTTCAAGCATATGGCTGCTGGCTGTGGTGCGAACGCCCTTTGTGCAGAAGAGGTCCTTGATCGCCAGCGGAATGCCATCCAGCGGTCCGGCCTTTCCGGCGGCGCGGCGCTTGTCGGATTCGGCGGCCTGCCGCATCGCCAGTTCGGGCGTTTCGGTGACAAAGGCGTTGAGGCTTTTCGCCGCCGCCATAGCATCAACATGTGCCTTGGTTAGTTCGGTAGCGGTGAAGTCCTTTTTCTCAAGGCCCTTTAGCGCATCAGCAATGGTGAGATGAGTGAGTTCTGTCATGGGTTACTCCACAATCTTCGGCACGACAAAGAACCCTTGCGTCTTTTCCGGGGCGTTGGCCAGAACGTCGTCGACGCAATTGCCGTCCGTAACCTTGTCTTCCCTTAAACGAAGGTCGATATCGACGACGCTAGCCAGCGGCGCGACATTGTCCGTATTGATTTCGCCGAGCTGTTCGACGAAACCCATGATCTTGCCGAGTTTCAATGCCATGGCCTCAAGCTCTGCATCGTTCATCCTGATGCGGGCGAGGCCGGCGACTTTGCGTACGGTGTCCTTGTCCATATTAGTTGCAAGTTAATAGTTAAAAGTTACAAGAAAAGCGACAATAATCTTGCAACTAGTAACTTGCAACCTGTAACTATCCGTATGCCCATTGGATTGCTCAAGGATATCATTGATCGAAAACCCGAGGACGTTCGTTTGCTCGGGCTGGACATTGGGACAAAGACCATCGGCATGGCGGTGTGCGATCCGGGCCATTCGATCGCCACGCCGCTGGGGACGATCAAACGTATTAAATTCACAAAAGACATCGAGGAATTGCGCCGGGTCATTAATGACTATGAAATCGGCGGCTATGTTCTGGGGTATCCGGTCAACATGGACGGCAGCGAGGGGCCGCGTTGCCAGTCGGTGCGGGATTTCGCGCTGGAGATGGAAAAACATCCGGCCATTTTTGGGGATAATCCGTGGATAGCTTTGTGGGATGAACGGTTATCCACAGAATCCGTGGAAGACTTTCTGGTTGAATCTGTGGATATGTCCAGAACAAAGAGAAAACAGGTAAAAGACAAGCTGGCCGCCCAGCATATTTTGCAAGGTGCTCTGGATTTTATTCAGCTTTGCCGTAGCGCATAAGATCGCGGCCGTTATTGTGGATCCAGTGATAGCCTTCGACGTAATCGTCCGACAATTCACGGCAAAGGTTCCAGAATCTTGTGCTGTGGTCGAGGTGCCGCAAATGCGCGATTTCATGCGCGACGATATAATCCAAGGCTTCGTAGGGGGCAAACACTAAGCGCCAGCAATAAGAAAGCTGCCCCTTGTCGTCGCAGCTTCCCCAGCGGCTTTTCGTGTCGCGTACGGTAACGCTGCGGACTTTTTTATTGATGATTTTTGCCTTTTTATGAGAAAGTTCGGCAAGCTTGTCGCGGACCAGTTCGCGCAGAAAGCGCTCGATCCGCCCGGACGGGTCTTCTTTGTTCGTATTCACAATTAATTTGTTTTTTGTCAGGGTGATGTCTGTCTTTTTTAAAGCAGAATCGTAATTAATTTCTAGCCGTACTTTTTTCCCAAATATCGGCAAATTCATCCCGTGCTTGTAGGGAATTGCCTCGGGCAGGCTTTCGATTTGTTCGGCGATCCAGGCGCGGTTTTCGCGCACGAAATCATAGGCGGTATCCAGCCGGGCACGTTTTGGCATAACGAGGTAAACCACGCGGTCGCGATAATCGACGCGCAGGGCCATACGGCGCGCTTTGGCGCTTCTTTTTAGCTTTACGTGCTTGTTAATGGGTGCCACAGGCAGCTCCTCTCTTTTTCCAAATTGAAGGAGATTTATTGCCGAGGCAATAGAGAAAATATTTTTATTTTTTAGTTTGTTGCGGTGCAATGTTGAGGAATACCTTAAAGTAACTTTTTGTTTTTCAGAATCAATTAACGAGCGGGTGCATCGCTCATTTCGCGGTAGTTTTCACTGCGGTGTTCCTTGAGCCAGCGGCGCGTAGCCACGATGCCATGCTTGTCGCGGTCGTAACGCTCCGGCGATATGTTCGGAACTTTTTCCAGATCTGCCTTCGGGATGGGGTCCGTATCGGGATCGAATTCGCGGATGAAGTGGCGGATGCGCGGCATGATCTGCTCGCGCCACTTGCGGCCGTTGAAGATTCCGTAATGGCCGCATTCAAGCTGGAAGTGGTGGCGTTGCTTATTTTGTGGAAGGGAGTAGCACAATTCGTGCGCCGCCGTGGTTTGCCCGCGTGCCGAAATATCGTCGAGTTCGCCTTCTATGGTAAGGAGCGCGGTGCGTTCAATGTCCTGTGGGCGTACATCAACTAGCCTGTCGGTGAGAGAATCGCGCCATTTCATTTTGCCGCGTGGCAGCAGGTGTCGCTGGAAAACCGTTTCAACAGTTTGAAGATAGAACTCTGCCGATATGTCCATCACCGAAAGATATTCGTCGTAGAATTTTCTGTGACCTTCGGCGGACTCGCCGTCGCCGCTGACGAGGTGGTGGAAGAATTTCATGTGCGATCCCACGTGGCGGTCGAGATTCATTGACATGAACCCCGTAAGCTGGATGAAGCCGGGATAAACGCGGCGAAGGGCACCGGGATAATAATGCGGCACGCGCAGGATAACATTCTGCTCAAACCAGCGCAGTGGGCGGGTTTCCGCCAGTTGCGTCACTTCGGTCATTGAAACGCGGGTGTCGATCGGTCCGCCCATCAACGTCATGCTGAGGGGCTGGTTGGGATCGTTTTCCGTTGCCATCAGCGAAACAGTGGCAAGAACGGGAACGGCGGGCTGGCAGACGGCGATCAAATGCGTTTGAGGCCCGAGTAAGCTCAGAAACTCCCGCAGATACGTGATGTACGTGTCGAGATTGAACACGCCTTCGGTCGCAGGCACCTGACGCGCATCGGTCCAGTCGGTGATGTAGACATTATGGTGCGGCAGCAGCGCTTCAACTGTGCCGCGCAAAAGGGTTGCGTA
>DIHF01000048.1 GCA_002420015.1 Micavibrio sp. UBA5703 | reverse complement strand
ACCGCCACCAGTTCCGGCGCACATTCGATACAGTCCACCTTGTCGCGGGTATAGCGGCCTTTTTTCTCGACAATCGCTTCGGCAATATCGCCTTTGCCCGCGCTCGGCTCAAGGAAATGGCTGGCATCGGGCGAAATCTTTTTCAGCATCTTGTGAATGACGGATTTCGGGGTAGGAAAAAATTCGGTTCCAAACATGGGTAAATCTCCATTTTTAAATCGTGAATTGAAGGGGAAAGGGGAGCCACCCGCGCTTGCGGCGGGTGGCTCGGTTAGGCATTAGGCGGCTTCGGCGTATTCCTCATCGTCCAGTTCGCCTTCTTCGCCTTGGACTTCATCTTCGTCCTCGAAATCCTCGTCCATGTCGTCCGCTTCCGGCTCTTTGCGGTCGGGGTCGATGGCGGGGAAGTTCATGGCTTCCGGCAACCAGTCATTTGCCTTGAGGTCGGTTTCAGTCGGCTTTTTCGCCTTCTTCGCGCTCTGGAAAAACTTGGTCAGGGATTTGACCAGTTCGCCCTTTTTGTATTCGGACGCGCTTGCCAGCTTTGCCGATGCGCCGGACTCGTTCATCAGGGCTTGCAGTTGCACTTTGTTCCGGCGATTAAGGAAGCCCTCGTCAGGCCGCCAGTAATCGCGCATATCCACGGCAAGGTCTTTGGCGATTTTGTTGAACAAACTGCCTTCGTGCGTGTCCAGCCTGTCCGCCATGTCCTGCCCGAATTCGCAGACCTCCAAGAATACAAGGATGGATTCCAGTTGCGCGTCCGTCAGGCTTTGGATGGTGTCATAGGCTTCTTCTTCATCGGTATGGAAGAAACCACCAAGCGTTTTCCAGACAGGCTTTTCTTCATCGGCCTGAATTTTCAGGTCAGATAGCAGGATTTCCGCTTGCTGGTTGATAACGGCGAGGGCAGGGGGCATCCCGCCTTCCAGTTCAAAATACCGCAAGCAATCATGGGCTTTGAACCGCGCCAGTTTGTTGGCAACAGCCAGTTCCTTCGCCTTGCGGGGGTTGCCGAGGATTGCGGCCTGAACCGCAAGGCTCTTGTGCATCCCCATATAACGGCGGAGAGGGGTCGGGTAAAAATCCTTCTCCTTGGCTTTCAGGGCTTTCGCGGTTGATGCCGTGGCCTTGGTTTTGGTCAGGCCTTCATAGATTTCAACATCACCGGAATTCTTGAGAAACACGACAACGCCGCCTTTCTCGCCTTCTTCGGCTTCGCCATACTGCCAACGGCTGAAAGAATAGCCCTCCTGCAATTCAGCCCATTCATGGGTTTGGACGTATTCGGCCACTTTCTGCTCTGCCGCCTGTTTTTGCAGTGTTTCAAACTGCTCCACATCGTCAAAGTAGGTGGCGTTTTCCTCGGCCAGCAGGTCTTTGGTGAAAGTTCCCGTATATTGCTCTTGCGGGAAAATCGCCATGGACAGGCTCGGCAAATCGCCCACCAGCTTGTCCTTGATTTCATCGGGGGCGGTGTAATAGCCCTCGATAACATCATCCAGCACCTCGTCCTGATCTTCATGCTTGCCGATGGTCAGGGCTTCGGCCTGTGACAGCGTGATTTGCTTTTCGGCCAAGGCTTCTTTCACCTTGTCGCTCAAGTTCAAGAGCGTCAGGCGGCGGCGAATGGTTGCCACGGAAAGCCCTGTCTGCGCGACGATGTTATCCAGTTCCTCGCCGTTCTTGACCAAGGCGGCAAGCGCGGCCGCTTCTTCCAGAGGGGAGAGGTTTTCGCGTTGGACGTTCTCCACGGTCGCAATCCGCAGGGCTTCATCGTCCGTCAGGTTTTCCTTGATTTCAACGCGCACCGGAAAACTCTTGTCCAGTTCGCCTTTTTCAATCAGGTGAGAGATAGCGCGGAAACGGCGTTCCCCCGCGATAATGTTGTGTTTTTTCGCTTTGCCCTTCGGCTTCGCCACAACAAGGTTTTGCAACAGGCCATCGGTCTTGATGGACTGCGCCAGTTCTTCAATGGTCGTATCATCGAAGAATTTGCGCGGGTTCAGGATGGAAGGCTGAATTTGCGCGATTGTGAGAGTTTGAATAGTCATTTTAAGTTTCCTTTTTACTAGGTGTGAAATGCGACACGACAACCGCGCCGCACTTCTTTTCCTATGGGCCGCGCAGCGGCTCCCAAGCGGGGGGGAATTTTTCAAGATCTGAACGGGGGGAGGGGGATCACCCGGCCTGCACCGAGCGCAGCGAGGGAAGGTTGGGGATACCCCCCGTTCACGCTTCGCGCGAGCCGAAGGCGAGGGTCTTGAAAAAGGGCCCGAAGGGGGCCAATAGCAGGACGCGAGATCCGCGCCCGGCCGCCGGCATCGTCACCCGCAGGGCCGAACCCCGCCCTGGCGGGGTTCGGTGGAGCTTGCGCCGCAGCTGCGCGGTGCCTAGCGAAATAGAGCCTGGTCGCGCCGGCAACGGCGCGGCACGCCCAAGATCGGGGCAACAAAACAGCGCCGAATCACATTTTCATAGTTGATAGACAACATAATCCATGACAACATATTGATAACGAATATAATTCAGGCATTTTTATAAACATTGAATGTAACAAATATCTATGATAAAATGTTACATATAAGGTGAAAGAAATGACCTCTGTAGCGCAAAAAATAAAGAACCGGATCAAGGGAAAAGGCCGCGGGTGGGCCTTCACGCCCAAGGATTTCCTCGACCTCGGTCCGCGCAACAACGTGGGCCAGATCCTCCACCGCCTGACCGCGCAGGGCTTCATCCGGCAGGTCAGCCGCGGCGTGTACGATTATCCGCGCAAACATTCGTCCATGGGCGATTTCCCGCCGCATGTCCAAAACGTCGTAGATGCGGTCGCCCGCGCAGCTGGCGACCGCATCTACCCGACAGGGCCGACGGCGGCGAACCGCATGGGCCTGACCACGCAGGTTCCAGCAAAAACGGCCTTCGTCACGACCGGAAAACCCCGCAAAGTTAAGGTGTGGAATGTGAACGTCGATCTGTATAAAACGACATTGCCAAAAACGCTGACACGCCCTCTGGCGTATATGGCGCTGCAGGCGCTCGACAATATAGGGCCTGATTATGTCGATCAGAAGATGATCGACAAAACGGCCAAGCATTTAAAACCTGCCGATAAGAAAGACATTCACGATAATCTGCGTTATATTCGCAATCCGTGGCTGGTCGATATCGCGCGCCAGATCTCCGTATAGAGGAAAACATGAAGATCTTTGATCGTGAAACCCTGTCCCTGCTTGTTGAAAGAACGGTTCAAAAAACCGAAAGGGGACAGGCTATTGTTGAGAAAGATTATTGGGTCGTCTGGCTGCTCGATCTCCTGTTTTCCGGGCCGTATGCCGATGCGCTGACCTTCAAGGGCGGCACATCACTTTCAAAGGCCCATAAGGTGATCGACAGATTTTCGGAAGATGTGGATCTGACCATCGACCGCAGCCTGATTGCGCTCGATCCGGCAAAATCTCTGGAAGAGCCTGATCTTGGCCGCGCGCAGCGCACGAAAAGAAGCAAGGCCTTTGACGACAAAACGGCTGATTTTATCATGCAGGAATTCGCGCCCTGGCTCGATGCCGAAATTCAAAAACATCTGGCGGGCAGAGCAGGGGACACGGCACCGGCGTTGCGTGTTGATGAAGAAGATCCGCTGAACCTGTTTTTTGATTATCCTCGCAACCCGGATATGGAAGAAGATGCTTATATCAAGCCCTTCGTCCGGCTTGAAATCGGCGCGCGCGGCGATCGTTCGCCGCAGGCGCCGCAAATCGTAAAATCCTATATCGAGGAAGAATTCCCGGACGAATTCTCCGGCAAAACACCAGTTGCCGTGAACGTGCTGGCGATTGAACGTACCCTTTGGGAAAAGGCAACCATCCTTCATTCTGTCTGCTGCCGGCCGGACGACAAGCCGCCGCGGGAACGCTTCTCGCGCCATTATTACGACGTTCATCATCTGGCCCAGGACGCGGATCTGGTTGCCCGCGCAATCGCAGACACGGAATTACTGGAAGCGATCGTTGAAAACAAACGCGCCTATTTCTTTGAATCTTGGGATTGGTATCCAACCGCAAAGCGTGGCACATTCCGGCTTGTGCCGTCAGCGGAACAACAAGAGTTTTTGAAGCGTGATTATAACGCCATGCAGCACATGATTGCCGGTGACAAGCCGGAATTCTCAAAAAT
>DIHF01000026.1:13740-14021 GCA_002420015.1 Micavibrio sp. UBA5703 | reverse complement strand
CAGGCAACCGAGGTCGAGCAGCTTGTGACCGGGATCAAGGTCATCGACCTTCTCTGCCCCTATGCCAAGGGCGGTAAAATCGGCCTGTTCGGCGGCGCCGGCGTGGGCAAAACGGTTACGATTCAGGAGCTTATCAACAACATCGCCAAAGGCCACGGCGGCGTGTCGGTTTTCGGCGGCGTCGGCGAGCGGACCCGCGAAGGAAACGACCTTTATCACGAAATGATCGAGGCGGGCGTTATCAAGGAACACGATTCCAAAAACTCCAAGGTGGCCCTCGT
>DIHF01000026.1:0-13461 GCA_002420015.1 Micavibrio sp. UBA5703 | reverse complement strand
CAGATGAACGAGCCGCCCGGCGCGCGCGCACGTGTGGCGCTCTCGGCCCTCACGATGGCGGAATATTTCCGCGACGAAGAAGGCCAGGACGTCCTGTTCTTCCTGGACAACATCTTCCGCTTCACGCAGGCAGGCTCCGAGGTGTCGGCGCTTCTGGGGCGCATTCCCTCCGCCGTGGGTTACCAGCCGACTTTGGCCACGGACATGGGCGCGATGCAGGAACGTATTACATCAACGAACAAAGGTTCGATCACCTCGATTCAGGCCGTTTACGTGCCTGCAGACGACTTGACCGACCCGGCTCCGGCGACGACCTTCTCGCACCTTGACGCGACGACGGTTCTCTCGCGCCAGATTGCCGAGCAGGGCATTTACCCGGCTGTCGACCCGCTCGATTCAACATCGCGCATTCTCGACCCCCGCGTGATCGGGCAGGAGCATTATCAGGTCGCAACCCGCGTCCAGCAGACGTTGCAGACCTACAAAAACCTTCAGGACATCATCGCCATTCTGGGTATGGACGAATTGTCCGAAGACGACAAGCTCATCGTGGCGCGTGCGCGGAAGATCCAGCGCTTCCTGTCGCAGCCCTTCCACGTTGCCGAGGTCTTCACCGGCACGCCGGGCGCCTTCGTGCAGCTTGAAGACACGATCGAAGGCTTCAAAGGCATCGTCAACGGCGATTACGACCACCTGCCCGAAGCTGCGTTCTACATGCTCGGCACCATCGATCAGGCGGTCGAAAAAGCCAAGAAAATGGCTGCGGAGGCGGCTTGACCCTAACCTGTCATCCCCGCGAATGCGGGGATCTGTTTTTTATAAACTACAGAGGGCGCAGAGACCGCAGAGAAAAAGAAAGTGATGAAATACAAAATATTATTTTTTCTTCTTCTCTTTTCTTTTTTTCCAAACCTTGTTTTGGCTTCTGAACGGAGTTTTGTTATATCTGTTTGTGTTGGTAATATAGAAACATTTGAGAGCCAAATTATAGAGGCAGGTGTTTCTTATAAGATTGCATATTCAATTTTAAGTGATGTTGCTCATATTAGGTTTGTTGGTAGGGATTTTGATGCCGCTGTTGATACAGGGGGAGCTTGGAAAGGCCCGTGGCTAAAAAAAATGAATGAGGAGAAAGAGTATTTTTCGTTTCTTCCTGAGGATGGTGGAACGATTAAGTTTATGTTTTCTCCTGATAGATGGTTTTCAGGGAATTGCTCATAACTCTGCGGCCTCTGCGTGCTCTGTAGTTAAAAAACTAAAAAATGAAAAATATGACAGACGATAATAACATTACAAACTTCCCCGATCTGGGTCCTGCGTTGACGCGGGATATTATCGGCTGCGCGATCAAGGTGCATAAGTATTTCGGCCCCGGCCTTCTTGAGAGCATTTACGAGGAATGTTTGGCGATTGAATTGGCAGAGAAGGGTTTTCAGGTTCAAAAACAACTTTCCATGCCGGTCCGGTATTACGACCATGTTTTTGAAAATGCCTACAGGATTGATCTGTGGGTTAACCAGAAAGTCATAATTGAACTTAAGGCCGTTGAAAAAGTTCTACCCGTTCACGAGGCGCAGATATTAAGCTATATGAAGCTTTCCAAAAGCCCGTTGGGGCTTTTGATAAACTTTAATGAAAAACTATTGAAGGACGGAATCAAACGTTATGCGCTCACGGAGTTTGCAGGAGAGTAGTTCTCTGCGATCTCTGCGTGCTCTGTAGTTTAAAAATCATTTTGAGGAAGAGAAAATGACCCAAGCACAAACCATCGAATTCGAACTTGTTTCCCCGGAAAGGAAACTTGTTTCCGAACCTGTCACGCTGGCCGTCATTCCGGGCAGCGAGGGGGAAATGGGCGTTGGGCCGGGGCATGCTTCGGTGTTGTCCTCGCTCAATCCCGGTGTTGTCGCGCTTTACACGAACGACAATGCCGCACCGCGCCGGATTTTCGTAGCGGGCGGCTTTGCCGATGTGACCGCCGAGATTTGCACGGTTCTGGCCGAGCACGCCATTCCGGTCGAGGACATCGACAAGGCCGCGACCGAGCAGGAACTGAAGGATCTGGCCGAGGATCTCGAAATGGCCGCCGAAGAGGCCGACAAGGCCAAAGTTCAGGCCAAAATCGCCATCGCCAAGGCCAAATACCGCGCCGCCACCGGCGAGGCCGTGTTTTAAGTGACCTTTATTTGTTGACATAACAACGTCACTATCCTATTTTCACGCATCATCAACTTGATTGAATTGCTGAAAGTAGAGTTCCTATGTCCTTACTTCCTTACAAAAATACCGCGAAACTTGCCTTTGCCCTGTCGACAGTTATCTTTGCATCGTCTTTCGGCGCTTCAAGCGATGCGGCTGTTAGCGGGAAAAATATTATCGGCTATAAAGACGAGCGCAAAAACCCGCTTGTGCGCCTGACCTGCGATCCCGGTTATCCCTTCAGGAATGTTCAGGAAATGAAAGAGACGGCTTTTCGCCGTGGGTACATAGAATATTTTGAAAAAGAGTATTATGGTGACATCCTTAATTCTGCGATGGCGTTCCTTACTGCCTCTAACTCGGATTCATCCCTGTGTTATGCTGCTGCCTATGCCTTGCGTAATGAGAGAGTCGAGGAAAAAATTTTTCAGGAAGCGAAGTATCGCCTTTTCGAAACTATGAAAAGCAACAACCTGTTTAAAGTTCTGGTGAATGCTTTGCGCGAAACGTTTTTGATGCCGCCTGAAGAGATTGTTTTTCGGAGTGATGTTGAAAGGGAGATGCTCGTTGACATGCTCAAGATGACCTACGCGAATTACGAGGATGTCATGACCGAAGCTTTGGCGCGTATGATGGTTGAATCGATGCTGTACAATTACGAGGAATCTGCCGAACTTTTTCACGATTTAGTGAATATCGAACAAACAATGTTGTCAGCTAAAAATGCGGGAGTCAGGCTGTGGCAGGGAATTACAGGCGCGAATAGTGCCGGATTCTTTCCGGCGGTTCAGTAAAAAACTATCCGCTCTTTTTCTCTTAGGGTGGCGGGTGCCATTTTAGCTTGAGAAGGTCCATATTAACTTGTTTCTGTGAGTCAAGCGCCGCGTGAAGATCGTTGCGGTTAACTGAGGATATTAGATAGAGGGGATCTTGCGATCTTAAGGCACCAAAGGAGTAAAAATGCGTTTCTTATCGAGTAACTTTATGGCTTCTACTGTGTTGGCCGTGTCAACCATGGCGATTTTTACGCCTCCCGGCGAGGCAAACGCCTCCGTTCGTAATCCCGGTTCTTTTTTTGATGGTGAGAAGCTGAATCCTCCCGCTTCTTCGCCCTATGTGGCTCCTGCCTGCCGCAATAATTTTGCGAGGGCAAATATTTTTCCAATCATCAAGCATTTAGAAGATGCGCGTTTCCTTGCAGCCGTACGCGGTACAGGGGACGAAGAAGTGCAGAAAAATATTTCATTCTTTACCAGCCTGGTCAGGATGAGCATGGTTATCTTTAATTCACAGGTTGATAACCCGGAACTTTGCGCCGTCGTGGAAGAGATGGACAAAGACAGTCAGAGGAGAGAGGACCCAGCGGTCATAGCAAGGCTTGCACAGGCGATATTGGACGATGTGGTTTTCAAGGATCTGTTTTCCCGTTTCAAAGATGATCATACAAAAATACCCGATTACGCCCGGACAGGTAACATTGCCGATGAGGACGAGTTGCGTGGCGTCATAAAAGATGTGTTTGAATATAAAGAGCCTGCATTTCGTGAAATACTGGCAGAAGTGGCGGCGCAATTGGCCTTGGGAAAAGAGAAGGAATCCTATCTCTCGAGTCTGAAGTTTCATGAAGCATTCGAGAAGTTTACTAAACTCATGAGAATGAGGGTTGAGATTTACCAGCAGGCCAAAGGATTGCGCGATCAGAAATTGGAGCCTTTGAGGTAGATCTCTCCCTAATTATCCTGTGGCGGTGGGCCCCATTTCAGCTTGTGAAGGTCTATATTAACTTGTTTTTGTGAGCCAAGCGCCGCGTGCAGGTCGTCGCGGTTATCCGCCGCGCTGAACAATTCAAGGCATTTGGGCGTGATGAATTTTTCCTCGGCGGCGCGATGTATCCATGCCAGAAGATTGTCAAATTGGCCGTCCGTGTTGAGGAACCCGATCGGTCGGCTGTGGCGGCCCAGTTGCTTCAGCCCCAGCGCGCACACAACGTAATAGGTGTTTTCGACGCTGGGTTTGTCGGCGATGATTGGCTCGGCCGTATCGCGGGTGATTTCGTCCTCGAAATGCGGATAATGCGTCGGTGTTTTTTTGGGTGGTGGCGGGGCTTGCCATGTATCAAGCGCGGGTAAAACGTCCTCAACGCCGTCCACGATAATCAAATTGCGGTCGTCGAAATCGGGAAGGCCTTTTAAAAATTTTATCGCATCGTCGTAGAAATTTTCTGTGTTGACCAGAACCAGCGGCTTGTTATGCAGGCCGAGCTTGGCCCAGTATAAAACCTCGGTGGCTTCGTCCATCGTGCCGTAGCCGCCGGGCAGGGTTATAACCGCATCGGCCCGCAGGAACATAAGCTTTTTCCGGTCACACAGGTCTTCGACCAGAATGGTTTCGGTGATGCCCTCCAGCATACGCTCGCTGTCCTTCAGGCGGCGGGGGATGACGCCGGTAACCTCCGCGCCCGCATCGAGGGCGGCTTTCGCGACAATGCCCATCAGCCCCGCATCCATGCCGCCATAGACAAGGTTCATGCCGTTTGCGCCGATCAGGCTACCCATTTTCTTTGCGCTTTCGCGGAAAACGGGCCTTGTGTGGCCGGAGGAGCCAAGATAGACGGTAAGGGTTTTTTTATGGGGCATTTTACTATGTTAGATGAAAATCTTTATAAATCTCTAAATCTTCGGATGGGAATTTGCGCCCCTCCAGCGTTTCTATTTTGACGGCGCCGCGAATGGAGTTGAGCAGATAAAGCGCATAGGCGTTTTGAACGTCGTCTTCGCTTAAGGATTTTTCTGTCACGTCGAACCGCTCCATAAATAACTCGCGCGTTACGCCCCCCTGGCATCCGTCCGAAAGGGGCGGGGTGTAAAAGCGTCCGTGATGGACGATTGCGATATTGGCGCTGGTCGCGCAGGCAACGTTTCCTTTGTTGTTGAGCATAAGCGCTTCGTCCGCGCCTTTGTCCTTCGCCTCGGCAAGTGCCAGGATGTTGTCGCCGTAGTTGAAATTTTTTATTTGCGAGAGCGGCGAGCCTTCATTGCGCCGCACGCTGCGCGCAAAGACAAGTTTCTTCGGCGCTGGCATCGGGTTGGGCGCGGCGAAGGCGCGCATGGCGATCTGGACATCCGCCGGGCTGGGGATCGCAAGCCCGTGTTCCGCCGGACCGCGTGAAACGAGGACGTTGATAATGACGCGCCCGTTCTTCAAATGGTTTTCATTGAGCAGATTTTTGGCGGCCTCAATCATGTCTTCAATGTCATGGGACACGTCAATGCCCATTATTCTCGCGCTGCGCAGGAGTTTTTTGAAATGACGCATCGGGTGGATAATCTCGCCGTCTATGGCCAGCATCGTGTCGAACACGCCATCGCCCAGGCGCACCCGGTCCGAAAAGGAAAAAATCGGCGTGTTGTCGTCTTTGTAGCGCTGATTGTGCCAGATCGTCATGCGGCCTGCCTTTGGCTGTTTTCAAACCCAAGCGCAATCGCCACGTAATTTTCGATCAGGGCTTGCCCGTGCGGCGTCAATACAGACTCAGGGTGGAAAAGAACGCTGTATACCGGGTGGGTTTTGTGCTGCATGGCCATCGGGATATCATCCGCAAAGGCCGTAACGGTCAGCGGGGAAACGGGCGGCAATTTTGTTGCCAGCGAATGATAACGTCCCGCCGGCATGGGGTTGGGCAGGCCGGAAAAAATCCCTGTGCCGTTATGCGTGACCATGCTGGCTTTGCCGTGGACTGGTGCGTTGGTGCGGATGGTCTTCCCGCCATATGCCTCGCCGATGCACTGATGGCCGAGGCATACGCCCAAAATCGGAATATGCGGCCCGGCGGCGCGCACCAGATCGACACAAATACCCGCCTGCGCCGGGGCGCAGGGGCCGGGCGAAAGGATAATGCCGTCCGGCCGCAGGGCCAGCGCGCCTTCAACGCTGATGGCATTGTTGCGTACGACTTCGCAATCGCCGCCCGCCAGCTCGATATAGCGGGTCAGGTTGTAGACGAAGGAATCGTAGTTATCGATCACAAGAAACATAGGGAATATAAACCATAAGGGGGCGGTGCGGGACAAGGGGATTAGGCGCTTTCGGCCCAATTTTCCTCCAAATCCTCGGTGTGAACGCGGCTGTTGTCCTCAAAGCTGCGGAAGATGGCCTCGGCTTTATCAAAGGTTTCCTGATATTCCTCTTCCGGCTTTGAATCCACGACAATCCCGCCACCGGTCTGAAGGCTGACCTTTCCGGGTTCGTAAACGAGTGTGCGGATGAGAACGCTTGAATCCATCGTGCCGTCGAACCCGATATAACCGAGCGCGCCGCAATAGGGGCCGCGCCGCGTCGGCTCCAGCTCCTCGATAATCTCCATCGCCCTGATTTTCGGCGCGCCGGTAATCGAGCCGCCGGGGAAGCAGGCGCGCATAAGGTCCAGCGCATCCTTGTCTTTTTTAAGTTCGGCCTTAACGGTGGAAACAAGGTGATGCACGCTGGCAAAGGTTTCCAGTTTGCACAGATCCGTCACCTCGATGCTTTTCTTTTTGCACACCTTTGACAGGTCGTTGCGCAGCAAATCGACAATCATGGTGTTTTCGGCATTGTCCTTCTCCGAATTTTCCAGCGCGTCGCGGTAAATCTTGTCAATCGCCGGGTCTTCGACATGCGGCCTTGTGCCCTTGATCGGCCTTGTTTCGACCTGGCCGTTTCGGACGCGCAGGAATTGCTCAGGTGAGGCCGAAGAAATCTTAATCGGCCCAATATCCATATAGGCCGCAAAAGGCGCCGGGTTGACTTCGCGCAGTTTCAGATAATGCGCGAAGGGCGAAAAATTTTGCGGCAGGGCGGCGTCGAAACGCTGCGCCAGATTGACCTGAAACGCATCGCCGTTTTCGATGTAGGAAATCACACGGCGAATGCTGTCCCTGTAATCGGTTGCCTCGAAGTTCGGGTGCCATTCCAGATCGCTTTGCTCGTGCGGCTGTTGCGTTAAAGGCTGGCTGAGCAGGCGCAGGATATATTTTTGCTTTACCCGCGCTTCGCCTTCGTTGCGGGCATGGGTGATCAGCCATGTCTTGTTCTGGATGTGGTCGTGCGCCAGAACCTGATCGTAAATGCCAATCGCCATGTCGGGCATATCGGGATTGTCTTGCGCCGTTTGCGGCAGGGCTTCAAGACTGCGTCCAAGATCATAGCCGAAGAACCCCGCTGCACCGCCTTGAAATGGCGGCAGGCCATGCACATGCTCCGTGCTTTCGACCCAGCTTTTGATGCGTTCCTGAATGACCTTGAACGGATCGCCGCTGAAGGTTGTTTGCTGTTCCCAGTTTGTGACGGTGATTTTGCCGTTCTTGGATTCAATGGTTTCGATCGGGTGGCAAACGACAAAGGAATAACGGCTGTTCGGGTGGTTCGGGTCTGCGCTATCGAGCAGCAGGCTGTAGGGCATGCTCGATACGGCTGCGAAAGCCTCAAGTACATCGTAACCGGCCAGTTCATGAACGAACGGTCTCATGTATTCATAATCCCTGCATACGGTATAGAGTCGAATCCCAGTCTGTTTGAAGAGTTGATATAATAAAATTGCAAAGGCTTATTTGTCCACAGATATTGTTAATCACAGCGTCATCCCCGCAAGTGGAAGCGCCGGTAAGGCGCTGGAACGCAGGCGGGGATCCAGCACAATATGTGCGCGGCTTTGCCGCGCTTCTTTTCTGGACCCCCGTCGTTTAAGCGAATCTTGCTTCGCAAGCTTTGCCACGGGGGTGACGGTTGTGTTAGTCGGCTTGCTGATACAAAAACCCCCGTATTTGCCCAACCGCATCGGAAAGCCCTGTTTTCTGGATTTGCACGCCTTCCGGGAAGGCGCCGAACAGGCGCGAAGGCAGCATGGAATCCAGCATAACAAATACGCCCCTGTCGGTATTGCGCCGGATCAGGCGGCCAAAAGCCTGTTTGAGCTTGAGCCTTGTCATCATTTCATCGTATTGCCGTCCGCCGAAGGCTTCGCGGCGGGCCTTGTGCAGGATGGTCGGGCGGGGCCACGGTACGCGGTCAAACACGATAAGCCGCAGCGACTCCCCCGGCACGTCCACGCCGTCGCGGATAGCGTCCGTCCCCAAAAGGCAGGCATGCACGTCGTCGCGGAACATATCGACCAGCGTCCCCGTGTCGATGGCATCGACATGCTGGCTGTAAAGCGTAAGTCCGGCATCCTCAAGACGTGCGGCGATTTTGTCATGCATGGCGCGCAGGCGCGAAATGGCGGTAAACAACCCGAGCGCGCCACCGCCGGAAGCCTCGAATAATGCGCGGTAGGCCCCCGCCACCTGGCCGAGATCGTCCTTGCGTACGTCGTTGATGATGAAAACCTTCGTTTGTGCGGCGTAATCGAAGGGTGAACTGACGGAAATTTGATGCGGCGAAGGCGTGAGAAAATCCACGCCCGTTTTTTGCCGTGCCGCCAGCCAGTTTGTTTCAACATCTTCCGTTCCGTCCAGCAGCGTCGCCGATGTGACCGCCATGCCGTGCATGTGAGGCGACAATGCGGCGGCAAAGGGCTTCATCGGATCGACGTAATGGCGGTAAAGCCCGACATCGATGGCGCGGCCATCGACCCGTTCGACCTCCATCCAGTCGACATGTTCATTGTCGCCAGACAATGAATATGTCGTCCCCGCAGAAGCGGGGACCTTTTTCCGGCTTTGAAGATTCCCGCTTTCGCGGGAAACGCAATGAGTTTCTGCTTGCCCCATCGTCCCCAGCATATTGATCCACGCCGCGATGGCCATTTTGGCGCGGCGGTCGAGCGACCCCGCCACGGCATCAAGCCGCTTTCTGGTGTCCGCGTCGAGATCGCCTTTGTCGTCGGCCAGTTTTTTTCTCAAGAGCGCGGTCATGGCGTTCATAGGCTTTTGCAGGCGTACCAAATTTTTCTTTAGCGCCGCCGCCGTATCCGCCAGTCCCTCTATCGCCGGATGTGTTGGCGTTTCGAGAGAGTAGGGGCCGTTGATGCCTTCGGCGCGGGCGTGAACCTGTTTGTAGACAAGTGACAGGAATTTCTCGCACGGGCCTTGCGGGTTCCCCTCGCGCAGCCGCCTTGTCCATCCCGGCGCGGTCAGAATTTGCGCGGCATCGACGATATCCTGGAGCAGCCTTTCGCCTTCCGTGTCGCCTGCAACTAAATCTTCAAGCCTTCTTTTGATCCCGCGTGCGCGGCTTTTGCGCCGCCCGCCTTCCGCGCCCAGTATCCAGCGGCGTAAATCCGTAGTTTCCTGCGCGCTTAAATGCGCGGCGAAGGCGCTGTCGGCGGCGCTGAACAGGTGATGCCCCTCGTCGAACACATAGTGCGTGGGCATGTCGTCGCCGGGGCCGGAAAGGGCCGTTTGAATCATCACCAGCGCGTGATTGGCAATGACGAGCTTTGCGCGCTTGGCCTTGCGTACGGATCTTTCGACAAAACATTTGTGGTAATGGTCGCAGGCCGAGTAGATGCACTCGCCGCGCCGGTCGGCAAGCCCGGCGGTGTGCTCATACCCCAAAAGCCCCGGCAGCCATCCCGGAAAATCCCCGCCCGATAAATCGCCGTCTTTCGATGCGGCGGCCCAGCGCGCCATGATCCCGGCAGCGACGGCATGGTTTGGATGGCGGGCGACTTCCGTGCCTGCCGCTGTTTCCTCAAGATTGAGCAGGCACAGGTAATTTTCACGGCCCTTGCGGATGGTCACTTGCGTTTCTTTTACCGTTGCGTCCGGGTAAAGGCGGCTGAGTTCCTGATCGATCTGGCGTTGCAGGTTTTTGGTGAAGGTGGAAATCCACACGCTGCCCTTGTTCTTCTCCGCCCAGACGGAAGCCGGGGCAAGATAGCCGAGCGTCTTGCCCACGCCCGTTCCGGCCTCGGCCAGCACCACACGCGGCGCGCCCTGTTCTTCGACCGGGGCAAAAGCCGCCGCCATATGCGTGGCGTATTCGACCTGTTCGGCGCGTTGCTCGGAACTTTCGCCCAAAAGTTGTTTCAATCTTGCGCGGCTTTCCTCGCCGGTGACGGGGAAATGCGAGGGCGGCGGCTCCGGCGCTTCCTCCGCCCATTGCGGCAGCTTCTTCCAGATATCGAGCGCCGCTTTTGCGTTATAGGGAATCGCGGGATCGTAATTTTGCCCGAGCGCCGAAAACACGAAGGGGCTCCACGCCCAGCCCTTTCCCTGCAAACCCATAACACCCGCAACGGGCAGCGCCCCGGCCTTGTCCTTCAGCGGGTCGTTTTGCAGGTCGGTTAAAAGCGCCTTCGCAACATCAAACAGCGCGGCGGGCGCGTCCTCGAAATGTCCCAGTTCGTTAATGCCCAGAACCTTGCACAGGCCGTGCGTGGTGGGAACGGCAAACAAAGTTGGGTGCGTAAAGGCAAACAGCTCAAGCACATCGAAGGCATGAAATTCCTCAAGCCCCAGCCGCGCCCGGATATAGGGCGCATGGCAAACCAAAACGGATTTCTTGTGGAGCAGGAGCCGCGCCTGTTCATGGCTGCAAACCCGGATTTCGCCTTCAGGCGTCAGAATCGCCGCCTGCCGCGCATTGACGGCCAGCGCCGGAACGTCGGGCAGGGCGATTTTGGCAGGCATTTTCAGGGCGGATTCGGCACTCATCCATAGGGTCTAGCATCTTTTGCAGGGGGTATGGAATTGATTATGAGCGTAGAAAATATAAGAGTTTGACAAAAAAACATTTACGTAATACAAATTACGTACAAGGTTATGAATGGAGTTGTTGGTATGGGCCTGTTAAAAAATGTTTTCGATTGGACCGAAAGGGCATCGGCGCGGTTAATGGCGGGAGTTGTGGTTCCGAACCTTATAGAGCATCGGCAGATGGCCATGATGGGCTTTGATACTTATTCACAGACGGGTAAGGTGCGTCATATGGACGAGGAAACAAAGGCGCTAGCAATAGCGTATTTTGATAGAGAATTGGCAAAATACGGTGTTCCAAGTTACGAGGAATACATGGAGCAAGAGCGCAGAAAACAGCGCACCCCCGAACCACGCAACGGCTAGGACTATTTTTGAGTTAACTTAAGAGTGATGAAGCGGAAAGTAACGTTATGGGGATTATGCGGAATGCTTGGGAAAGATATAAGTTGGCCATAGCAGAGGCCGACAGAGGGACTGAGATTGAATATCTTTTGTGCCAGCGCGATGATGCCCTGCAAGGCGGCCTGTATCGTTCTTTCTACATCGAAGAAATCGCGGACTATAGCAATGAGCACTGGGTTCCGTTTGAGAACGAGCAGGTACAAAGGGGCTATATACGGGCTTACGACAGGATGCTTGCCGAACTTGGCGTGAACGATCCGCTGGATTATGTCAGAAAAAATTATGCCCCAGAGCACATTATACGCAGAATGGTTGAGGACCGAGCAGCAGAAGAGGAGAGAAAAATGAGAGATGAAAAGGGAAAAATTTTAGGTATTGATCCTGGCTTGACGAACACGTTCGGCGTTGTCGGAGGGTATAAATTTTCTGATGAGGAAATTAATGTGCTCCGGGCTGTGCATCATATGCAGAGTGCGCCTGTGGTGAATTACAACGCACCCGAAATGAACGGCCAGAAATAATAAGCGGAGTTATATTGTATGAGTGAGAAAAACATTATCAGCAAAATTTTCGGTCCCATCGCTCAGGGGATGAAGGAATTGTTTTCGCGGGATAGCGGGCCGAGTGAGAGTCTGGGTACGCAGAGCCGTTTGGAGGGTATGGAGTTGAACACGGATAGAGAGCGCCGTATTAAATTCACTCCTAAGGGTATGCATTTGGACTAGTAATATAGTCACTAAAATAACGGTCAGACATTTCGTCATCACACGTTTTTGCAAAGCAAAATACGTGTGATACATCCCCCTTCGCTCTTCTGGCTTCGGCGGACAGGTGTGGATTGCACGGACGAGACGTGCAATGACGTTTATAGTTATTTTGCGTTCATTCGCGGTTTAAAAACCTACGCCGCTTTCGCGAACTTCCCATCTAGCGCGTCGCGGATGAGGGCGATACTTTCCTTCACGCCGTAAAGTTCGATGAAGGAGCCAAAGCGCGGGCCTTGATCCTGCCCCAGTAGCACCTGATATAAAGCCTGAAACCACTCGCGCAGAGAATCTTTATCGTAGCCGTTTTCTTTTCCGGCGGAGAAAACCTCCGTCTGGAGCGTGTCGAGCGTGGCGTTGCCCGGCACGGTTTCAAGCCTTTTCGCCAGATCCTCCATCGCGGCGCGCTCGCGCGCGTCGGGCAGGCGGTACTTCTTATGCGGCAGGACGAAATCCTCATAATATTTAACGGCGTGGCCGACCAGACGGTCCAGAAACGGCGCGCTTTCGGGGCTTGCGTCCGGCTTGTGCTTGCGGATGAAGCCCCACAGCGTTTCGGCGTTGTGCGCGTTGGAGGCGCTGGCCAGATTGAGGAGCAGCGAAAATGATACCGGCGTGTGCTGCGAATTGGGAATTTTGCCGCCGTGAATGTACCAGGCCGCATTCTGGAGCTGCTTTTCCTCGTCCTGTCCGGCGAAGCTGCCGACAAAGCTGATATATTCATCGACCGCCTTCGGGATGATGTCGAAATACAGCTTTTTGCCGGAGGAGGGGCGTTGATACATATAATAAGCAAGACTCTCATGCGGGGCGTAGGTCAGCCATTCCTCCATGCTCAGGCCGTTGCCTTTGGATTTGGATATCTTTTCGCCTTTTTCGTCGAGGAAAAGCTCGTAATGGAATCCAGCGGGTTTTTTGCCACCTAATATAGAGACGATTTTTCCGGCCATGTCGGCGGCGCTGCGCAGGTCCACGCCCGCCATTTCGTAATCCACATCCAGCGCGTACCAGCGCAAGGCCCAGTCCGGCCGCCATTGCGCCTTTACATGACCGCCCGTGACGGGCAATTCGGTTTTTGTGCCGTCTTCGTCTTCGAAAACGATTGTGCCTGCGTCGGGATTCGTTTCGAGAAGGGGAACCTGCAAAACCCGCCCGGTCTTGGGAGAGATGGGCAGGAAGGGGCTGTAGGTTTTCTGGCGCTCCTCGCCCAGCAGCGGCAAAACCGTCTGGCGCACCTTTTCGTAGTTGCGCAGCATCTTCAAAAGCGCTTCGTCGAAGCGGCCCGACTTGTAGCACTGCGTCGAGGATAAAAATTCGTATTCAAAGCCGAAGGTGTCCAGAAAACTTCTTAAACGGGCATTGTTGTGGTGCCCAAAGCTCTCATGCGTGCCGAACGGATCGGGAATCACCGTGAGGGGTTT
>DIHF01000053.1:22507-22702 GCA_002420015.1 Micavibrio sp. UBA5703 | reverse complement strand
CAAACAAAACGATCGAAGCTCTATACAGGCAACAGGATAACGACCCGTAATCCGCCTTCGCCGCTTTTCTCCAGCCATATCTTGCCGCCGTGGCTGTGGACAATATCCATGGCGATCGGCAGGCCCAACCCCACCCCGCCCGTTGCGGCATTGCGCGAAGTATCCACGCGGTAGAACGGCTTGAACACGTCCTCG